>NZ_JBHUNA010000017.1:0-86879 GCF_042685205.1 Lentibacillus juripiscarius | reverse complement strand
TATGCCTTAATAGGGCACGTGCGGTTTGATGAGGGGGTAGCCTTGAGAAAGGTTACCCTACTCTATTTAAATCAAAAGATACACAAATTTTTAACAACGTCAGAAAGTATAAATTATGGATGACCTTATAAGTAAAACTAAGCTTTCACTATAAAGATTTGGTGAAAGCCAAGTTTTTCTAACGAAAGCTCCCAAAAATAAGCTCGGATATGATATAGTAATACAAAATTCTGTGAAGGAGGAAGTCACATGCGTTACATGACAGCCGGTGAGTCCCACGGCAAACAGCTGACTACGATCATTGAAGGAGTTCCCGCGAACATGCCGCTGCTCCAGGAGGATATTAACCAGTCATTAATCCGGAGGCAAAAAGGCCACGGACGCGGCAAAAGGATGCAAATAGAAAAAGATATGGCAGATATTACAAGCGGTGTGCGGCATGGTTATACGCTCGGATCACCGATATCACTCGTCATACATAATGATGATTTTAAACATTGGGTCGATATTATGGGAGAAGATCCCATCGATGACAATAAAAAGTTGCGGCGGACTGTGTCACGGCCAAGACCGGGCCATGCCGATCTGAATGGAGCGCTCAAATACGGTCACCGCGATATGCGGAACGTCCTTGAACGATCATCGGCCAGAGAGACGGCGGCGCGTGTGGCAGCCGGTGCAGTTGCTAAAACATTGCTCAAACAGTTGGGAATCACCGTCGCTGGCTATGTGAAGGAAATTGCCGGAATTACTGCAGCCGAAAACAGCTCTCTCTCCATTGCGGACAGACAGCGAATTTCCGAGGAATCACCTGTCCGGACACTTGATGAAGATGTGGAACAGCAAATGATGGATGCTATTGATCAGGCCAAAAAGGATGGGGATTCCATCGGCGGCGTTACGGAGGTATATGTGGAAGGATTGCCTGCCGGCCTTGGCTCCTATGTGCATTATGACCGTAAATTGGACGGAAGAATTGCAGGTAGTGTTATGAGTATTAATGCATTTAAAGGTGTGGAGTTTGGACTGGGATTCGAAGCGGCCCGAAAAAATGGCAGCCAGGTTCATGATGAAATTGCCTGGAGTGAGGAAGATGGCTATTACAGGAAAACAAACCGTCTCGGTGGGTTTGAAGGTGGAATGACAACAGGTATGCCGCTGGTAGTTAAAGGAGTAATGAAGCCAATTCCAACGCTCTATAAACCACTTCAAAGTATTGATGTCGAAACAAAAGAACCATTCAGCGCCAGCATTGAACGATCCGATTCCTGTGCCGTTCCCGCAGCGTCTGTTGTGATGGAACACGTGGTGGCCTTTGAACTTGCAAAAGCAATAACGGAACAATTTCCGCATGATCAGTTCCCGAAATTGCAAAAAGCCCTCGATGATTACCGTGAAGAGATCAGGTGTTTCTAATGGACGTTCTGAAAGTGCAGGCGTCCGCTAAGACATATCCTGTTTATGTGGAGGAGAACCTCCGCCATCATGTCAGCCGTTTTTTGCCTAGTGAATACACAGCAATTCTGATTATCACAGACGAACATGTCAGCAATTGCTATCTGGAGGATGTCAAACAAGGGTTATCCGACCACCGTGTTTATACGCACATCATACCAGCAGGAGAAAAAGCAAAAAGCATTGATATTTTTTATGAGATTCATACGAAGGCAATTACATGCGGATTGGACAGGCAATCACTGATTATTGCACTTGGCGGGGGCGTTGTTGGCGATGCTGCTGGGTTTGCTGCCGCAACATTCATGCGGGGAGTCGGTTTTATTCAGATGCCAACGACAATCCTTGCCCATGACAGCAGTGTGGGCGGAAAAGTTGCCATTAACCATGAGCAGGGAAAAAATTTGATCGGGAGTTTCTATCCGCCCGATGCAGTTATTTATGATATACAAACATTGCACACGTTAAGCAAGCAGGAAGTGCGATCAGGCTACGCGGAACTGGTTAAAGAGGCACTCCTTGCTGATGCAAACTTTTTTCAGGAACTGATGAGCCAGCGTCTGTCGTCACTTACCAATCGCCAGCTTGCCGAACATTTGACGAAGGGGATTCGTATTAAATCGACCATCGTTGAACAGGATGAACGGGAATCAAGCGTTCGTAAATTTCTCAATCTTGGCCATACACTGGGGCATGCATTGGAAGCTATGCTCGGTTATGGAAAGTGGACGCACGGGGAACTTGTTGGTATTGGGTTATTATTTGCAATGCGCGTGAGCGAAAAAGAATATGCTACAGTACTGCCGTTTGAAAAGCTGTATACATGGCTTAAGGATAACGGGTATCCACTGAAATTGCCTGTGCTCGATCCACATGACATCCTTGCAAAAATGAAGCTGGATAAAAAGGCATTTAACGCTGCCGTCCAGATGGTTTTACTAAAGGATGCCGGACAGCCTGAAATGGCCGAGGTGAGTGACGCAGAATTACTGGATTTCCTTGAATCATTTCTGGAAGAATTAGCACAAGATTATCACTAGATGGGGGGAGCAGAGAATGAGAAATAAACAAGTACTTGAAGAAATGACACCGTACAAACCTGGCAAACAAATAGACGAGGTAAAAAAAGAATATGGCCTGAGCCGAATTGTAAAACTTGCGTCAAATGAAAATCCTTATGGACATTCAGAACATGTCGATACATACCTCGCTCAGGCAGCAATTGGCTATCACTTTTATCCGGATGGGTATACGTCCGAGCTGCGGAAAACAGTTGCCAAAAAATGGAATGTATCGGAAAGTCAGCTACTGTTCGGGAATGGTACAGATGAGATTATCCAAATGATTAGCCGTGCCTTTTTATACCCTGGTGTAAACACCGTTATGGCTACCCCAACATTCCCGCAGTATAAACACGGTGCACAAATTGAGGGTGCCGAAGTGGAAGAAATTCCATTAATCAATGGTGCTCATGATTTAGACGGGATCCTGGAGGCTATTGATGATAAAACAAACATCGTATGGCTGTGCTCACCGAATAATCCGACAGGGTGCGTCATACCGAGAGATGACTTTTACGCATTTATGGATAAGTGTCCGTCAGACGTGCTGGTTGTACTGGATGAAGCTTATTTTGAATATGTGAGCGGTGATGTTCAGCCGAATGTCCTGGATTATCTCGATAACTATGACAACCTGATTGTTCTACGTACATTTTCCAAAGTATATGGACTGGCAGGTTTAAGGGTTGGATATGGCATTGCGAACGAACCTCTCATTAGGAGACTTGATGTTGTCAGAGGACCGTTCAACACATCGTCGCTTGCACAGAAGGCAGCATCAGTGGCTATCGGGGATGATCGTTTTGTCGAACAATCTGTCAGCAGGAATCATGCCGTCAAACAATCGTTTGAGCAATTTTTGGATTCCATCGATTGGCACTATTTTGAATCACATACTAATTTTCTGCTCATTTCGACACCAGTAAGCGGTGAGCGAACATTTCGGCATTTGTTGGAGAATGGTTTCATCGTCCGAGCCGGTGAGGGAATAGGTGTCCCCAATACCATTCGGGTGACAATTGGAAACGAAGCTGATATGGAGCAGCTGAAGGAAATTCTGCACCAAATGCATCTTAAACTGGAGAAGGGGCAATCATTGTGAGGCGGACCATTTTTATCATTGGATTAGGATTAATTGGCGGATCACTGGCCAAGTGTCTTGCCAAATCAGAAGCCAACCACGTTATAGGATATGATATAAACCAGAAAACAATTGAGTTTGCCCGGATAAATGGCATTATTCATTCAGCTAGTTCCGATATAGCTGCAGCAGCTAAAGAGGCTGATTTGATTATTCTGGGCACACCGATAACGGAAACAATCGAAATCATGCACACACTGGATACAATTACGTTTGATCGAGATGTCATTATCAGTGATGTATCTTCAGTTAAAAAACCGGTTATGGAAGCGGCAAACTGTATGCAGAACAGCCGGATACAATTTGTGGGCGGGCATCCTATGGCGGGTTCCCATAAGAAAGGAGTCAAAGCAGCAAAAGGACATCTTTTTGAAAATGCGATCTACGTATTGACACCAGCCGAAACTTGTCAGCCCCAAACGGTCCAGCAATTGCAGGATGTGCTGGAAGACACCAAGAGCAACATCATTGAGCTCGAGCCAAATGAACACGACGAGATGACTGGTGTTATTTCCCATTTCCCACATCTGGTCGCATCGGCGCTCGTTCAGCAGGCGAAAAAATGGCAGGAGACGCATGCATATATTCCTAAACTGGCAGCCGGCGGATTCCGTGATGTGACCCGGATTGCCTCCAGCAGTCCGGAACTCTGGCAGGATATTTTCTGTCACAATAAGCAGAAAATGGTGCAGCTGATTGATGACTGGACAACAGAAATGACAGATTTAAAACAAATGCTGCTTGAACAGGATAAAGAACAGCTCACATCCTATCTTAAGCATGCAAAAGAGTACCGTGATGGGCTTGGTGCAAAGAAAAAGGGTGCTATTCCCGCATTCTATGATCTTTATGTGGATATACGGGACCAGACAGGTGCCATCGCCTCCGTTGCCAATTTGATTGCAGAGGAAAACGTCAGCATTACCAATATACAAATCCTTGAAATTCGTGAAGGGATCACAGGTGCTTTACGTCTTAGTGTATCAACGAAAGACGAGCAGCAAAAAAGCTATCAGCTCTTGCGGGATAAAGGATATGATGTAATGCTTGAAGAGTAGCAGGAAAAGGGAGGGAACATAATGAAAGAGATGGCACTGGCACCCGTTTCATCACCGGTTACAGGTGAATTGCAGGTGCCTGGAGACAAATCCATTTCACATCGGGCCATTATACTCGGCTCACTTGCAGCTGGCACCACAACCATTACACAATTTCTGATTAGCGAGGATACCAGGCGCACAGTCGAGGCTTTTCGGCAGCTGGGTGCAGAAATCGAGGAAAATGAAGCATCGCTGAAAATTCATGGCCATGGTCCAAAAGCTTTACATGAACCGGAAGAGCCGATTTATTTTGGCAACTCAGGGACAACTGCCAGACTGATGCTGGGGGTTCTGGCCGGATTGCCGTTTTTCACTTCAGCATACGGGGATCCCCATTTAACACGGCGCCCAATGGATCGCGTTGTAGATCCGCTGTCGGTAATGGGCGGAAATTTTGACGGGCGGAACAACGGGAGCTACTTGCCGCTTGCAGTGAGAGGCGGAAACCTTAACGGCATTCATTACAAACTTCCAGTAAAAAGTGCACAAGTGAAATCCGCCGTTTTATTGGGTGGATTGTTTGCAGAAGGGACAACCGAAGTCATCGAGGATACACCATCACGGAACCATACGGAAACTATGCTCCAGGCATTCGGTGCAGATATAACGGGCAGTGACCGCCATATACGGATAACGAACAGTAAATCTTTAACGGCAACAGATGTGACCGTTCCCGGTGATATTTCTTCCGCCGCTTTTTTCATGGCTGCGGCTGCAATTGTGCCTGGAAGCGAATTGACCCTTCGCCGCGTTGGTCTCAACGATAGCCGGACAGGAATAGTGGATGTCTTGTCCGAGATGGGTGCACGGGTCAGCATTGCCAATAAACAAACAGCTGGCGGTGAAACGTTCGGTGATATCACGATTACTCATCGCCCGTTAAAAGGTATTGTCATAGAGGGAGAAATCATCCCACGACTGATCGATGAGATTCCGGTAATTGCTCTCATGGCAACGCAGGCTGAAGGGGAAACGTTGATCCATGATGCGGAAGAGCTTCGGCTGAAGGAAACTGACCGAATTCTAGCAACGGCAGACGGACTGAACAGGATTGGCGCAAACATTGAACCTACAGATGACGGAATGATTATCAAAGGCAAGTCTATTTTGACAGGAGGGCAGGCAGAAGCACGTCATGACCACCGTATCGCTATGATGCTTGCAGTAGCTTCTTTGATTGCCAAACAAAAAGTCATCATTGATGATGTATCATCCATTGCCATCTCCTATCCCGACTTTTTTCAGCATCTGCACAAAATAACGAGAGAGTAAAAAGGATCTGCCCGCCCAGGCAGATTCTTTTCTGATTGAATAAAAAAAATGTATTCTGTATGATGAAAAGGATGAATGAGTACGACAGCAGAAAGGATGTTCCTGATGGACACCACCATAATGGAAGCAGTCAATTTAATGGAAAGCAAACAAATGGAAAAAGCAATATCCCTTCTTGAAGACTTTCTCCCCAAAGCTGATGATGAAGAGAAATTCACAATTGCTGAATTATATGTCCAATGGGGATTTTTGAACGAAGCAGCGGATATTTTAGACGAATTAATGCACCGTTTCCCTAACGAGAATGAAATAAAAATCATGCTCGCTGACGTATATATTGAGCAGGATAATGATGAAGAGGCCATCAATCTGCTAAACGAAATTGAAGAAGATGATCCGGCTTATGTACAGACCCTGCTGCAGCTGGCGGACTTGTATCAGGCACAGGGTTTATTTGAGGTTGCTGAGCAAAAGCTGCTCACCGCGAAACACCATGAGCCGACTGAACCAATCATTGATTTTGCACTTGGGGAACTACTGTTTTCAAACGGCGATTACAGGCAAGCCATTACGTACTACGAAAAAGTGCTTCCTATCACAAAAGAAATTGATCACGTATCTGTCAATGACCGGCTTGCCGAAGCGTATGCAGCATCCGGGGAATATGAAATGGCGCTGGACATTTACCAGGATATTGACAGCGAAGATCCGGATACTTTATTTAAATATGGCTTTACCGCGTTACATGCCGGGCGCCGCGACATCGCCATTAAAGCTTGGAAACATGTGATTGAACAGGACATGTATTACCATACTGCTTATTATCAATTGGCAAAAGCCTACGAATCAGAAGAAATGATCCAGGAAGCATACGATACAGCTTTACAGGGTATTCAAGTGGATGAGTTCAATAAAGAGTTGTACTTTTTCGCCGGTTCTATGGCCCATCAGCTGAACAATGATGAAGAAAGTGAAAAATGGATGCGTGAAGCCATCACACTTGATTCTGATTACAAAGAAGCTGTACTGTTTTTGATCGAACTTCTTAAACAGCAGGACAAAGAAGAAGGCATTATCGAATTATTGACGGAGATCATCCAAACCGGGGCAAAAGATTCACTGTACGAATGGGAGCTTGCACGTGCCTATAATGAAACAGAATCATATGACAATGCATTAAAACACTATAGAGAAGCATATAATAGCTTAAACCAAGACAGTGACTTCCTGAAAGAATTCGGCTATTTCCTTACTGAAGAAGGGAGGATTGACGACGCCATTCAATTGTTTGACGCGTATTTGCGCATACAGCCACTTGATGCGGACATAGAAGAATATGTATCCCGTCTAAAAAGTACTCGAGACGCTTGATCAATCCAAATGGATAGTTAGGGAGGGTATCCTGGTAAATGCAGACTCCTGTTTCCGTGCAAGACAAAAAAAGTTTTATTCAATGGTTCTTAAACCATTATCAGTTAAAAAAACGGGAGAGTGTGTGGATTCTGAACTATATCGTCAACCATAAGAATCTGCTGGAAAACATACACTTTGTCCGTGAGGCAAAATACTGCCCAAGAGGGCTAATCATGACCAGCCACTGCTCAGAAGAGGTTCCATTTCGTTTTTATAAAAAACAGCTTGTCACAACTGATGCCGAAAAGTCATTCCATGATATACGCATGAACCAGCATGAGCCATTATATATCCAATTGAACTTCAATCGGTCACATCAAAACAGTTATTATGCGGCAGTACTGGTCGAAAACCCATTTATTCCAGACGATTATTTCATTACCAAGCATGATAGAGATACCGCAAAACAGATACTGGATCTGACGGTGCATGAATATCAGCGTACGGCATTAAAGAGAAAAATTGACCGTGCGCTTGATGAAAGAGACCAACAAACGTTTTTCGAACTTGCTGAACAGCTTGACGGCATTGACCGCATGAAATCAAATCAGCCTAATTCCTGATTGGATAGGTTGATTTTTTTTTGTTTCCTAAGCATAATAAATAGACGTGACAATTTCTTGTTAATTGCAGAATAGACAGAAGGGCAGGGAGTATACTATGAAATGGATAAAAAAAGATCTGCAGCAATTTATCCAGGCAAAAGAATTCGTCGACACAGCAATCGTACCACTGCTTCCTTTTCAATTATCAAATGATGCAAGCCTTGAGAAGGACGCTTTCCAATCAGAAGCACTATCTGTATTTTTGCGTGAACTGGAGAAGGAACTTACCGGCAGGGTGATGCTGGCACCCAACTACCATTATGTAAAAACAGCTGATAAAGAATCGGAATTAGATCGCATCGGGAAATGGATAGATGATGTACAGGCCCAGCCTTTCCGCCATGTTTTTTTTATTACGTCTGATTCCGGTTGGAAAAAGAATGAACAGGCACTGCCTGGGACAATGATATGGCTTCCTGTAACCGGTGGCGAATCCGACCAGGGGACGATGCAGACGGTTATCCGTGAGCATGTACAAGAGGTCAGCGAACTGATCAGGAGCTATTGGAAAGATGACTCGAAATCGTAACCAGTGGATTCAGCTAATGTGAACGGCCGGTAATGCTTACTTCTTCTGTTCTTCTAGAATTAATAGAAGCACAGGGGATTTATATTGACCCGTCACACAGTTTGCGCTATCATGGTATTGTCCTAGTAATCTGATTTAAATAAGCTTGTCCGTGAAAAATGTATAGAGGGGGGTAAAATCATGAGCGAAGACAAACAACCAGTATCCCGTCGGCAATTCCTGAATTATACGCTAACAGGAGTGGGCGGCTTTATGGCAGCTGGTCTGATGGTTTCACCACTGCGTATGGCGATTGACCCAGTGCTTCAAGAAAGTTCGGCTTCCGGTGACTTCACTAACGTTAAACTTGCTGTTGAAGACATTACAGATGAACCGCAGCGTGTGGACTGGGAAATCAACCAAGTAGATGCTTGGTACGAATCCAAAGTGGGTAAATCCGCATGGGTTTATAAAGACGAAAATGGCGATATAGTTGCACTTTCCCCGATTTGTAAACACTTGGGCTGTGTTGTTTCATGGGAAGGCAGCGATGATCATCCAAATCAGTTTTACTGCCCATGTCATGACGGACGCTATTATAAGGATGGCATGAACGTTCCAGGAACACCACCAACAGCCGGACTGGATATTTACGAGCACAAAGTTGAAAACGGTATGTTATTCCTTGGAACAGCACAGCCAAGAGAGGAGGCGTAATAAGAGATGCTGCAAAAGATTTATGACTGGATAGACGATCGCGTAGATATTACGCCTATATGGCGTGATATCGCGGACCATGAAGTACCTGAGCATGTTAATCCGGCCCATCATTTTTCTGCTTTTGTTTATTGCTTTGGGGGATTGACATTTTTCGTAGTTGTCATCCAGATCCTATCAGGTATGTTTTTGACCATGTATTATGTGCCTGATATCGAAAATGCATGGCGTTCTGTTTATTATTTGCAGACAGAGGTTGCTCACGGCCAGATTGTGCGAGGCATGCACCACTGGGGCGCAAGTGTGGTCATTGTAATGCTTTTACTACATACATTGCGCGTATTTTTCCAGGGCGCGTATAAAAAGCCGCGTGAACTGA
The DNA here is from genome assembly GCF_042685205.1 of Lentibacillus juripiscarius. Lineage (NCBI taxonomy): Bacteria > Bacillati > Bacillota > Bacilli > Caryophanales > Bacillaceae > Lentibacillus > Lentibacillus juripiscarius. Next base: position 77,228 of record NZ_JBHUNA010000017.1, on the reverse strand, counting down.
ACTGGATGGTTGGGGTACTCTTGTTCTTCACCATTCTGGGACTTGGTTTCACAGGATATCTGCTGCCTTGGGACAATAAAGCGTATTTTGCAACTGAGGTCGGATTGAATATCGCACAAGACGTCCCTATTATCGGCGACGAAATTAAAACCTTGCTTGCCGGGGATGAAGAAATTGTCGGTGCACAGACACTGGCCCGATTCTTTGCGATTCACGTTTTCTTCCTGCCTGCAGGATTGTTCGCCTTATTGGGCGTACACTTTATATTGATCAGAAGACAGGGAATTTCCGGACCACTATAATACAAAGGAGGTTAAGCTGTGCATAAGGGTAAAGGAATGAAGTTCGTCGGGGATTCGCGTATATCCTCGGAACGCAAATCAACTATACCAAAAGATTATTCAGAGTATCCCGGAAGAACAGAAGCATTTTGGCCCAACTTCTTATTAAAAGAATGGCTGGCGGGCTCTGTATTTTTGGTCGGCTTTTTGTGCCTTACACTGGCTCACCCGGCTCCACTGGAAAAAATGGCTGACCCTACTGCTGCCGGTTATATACCATTGCCGGACTGGTATTTTCTGTTCCTCTATGAACTGCTGAAATATGATTTTGCCAGTGGACCTTATATTTTATTCGGTATTTTGATAATACCCGGACTGGCATTCGGGGGACTATTTCTGGCGCCTTTCCTTGACAATGGACCGGGCAGACGACCGCATCGGCGTCCGATTGCAGTCGGCATGATGCTTCTGGCGCTCACTTCCACGATATGGCTGACCTATAAATCAGCATCGCATGTGGACTGGGAGCAGCGGGCAGAAGCAAACAAACCTATTCCGCCGTCAGAGGAAGTGCAGATTGATAAAGAATCGGAAGGATATGCCCTTTATGAAAGTAACTGTATGAGCTGTCACGGCGAAGACATGCAGGGTGGTGCAGGGCCGGCACTAATTGGCATAGACAAATCCACAGATGAAATCAAAACCATTGCACAAGAAGGAATAGGTTCCATGCCACCGGGACAGTTTAAAGGATCTGACGAAGAACTGCAGAAACTGGCAGATTTCATCGTATCCGTTAATGAAAAGTAAAATGAACGTGTTTTATAAAAAACACCTTTGCCAAGACCGATTGGTGAAGGTGTTTTTTATACGTTACGACAGTATAAAACGTTTGTTAAGCTTCTCGTTATCGTCAAAAAACAGCTGTTTTCTTCCTATGTTTATTCATAAAGGCTCTTTTCGACTTTGTTGTTTTTCCTGCGTAGTTGATCTAAACTGCGACACGACTTTTTAGATGTCTCTCCCTAATTCTATCGGGACTGAGTGCTAGTTAATCGCTGCGGAAAAATACTCGCTTTCACCACTCCGGGTACAAGTGCGACATCTGCTCAAGCTTCCTTTGGTCGTATTCGCAGTGTCTTCTTTGCCGCGGGGAACGCTTCAGCCTCCCCGTTCGTCCCTCACTGCGGGGTCTTCAGACTGTTCCTTTCCCGCAGGAGTCTCGCATTTTTCTGCAGCTTGGTGTTGTGTTCTGTCCTAGTGAGAGAAAAGACTGCTGAATTTTTTTCTCGGGCTTCATCCTTCCAATATGCAGAATTTCAGTGCCAGCGGAGGCAATATACGCAGACTCCTATGGGAACAGCACGCGTCCGAAGACCCCGCAGGAAGCGGTTTTTGCTTCCGAGGAGGCTGAGGCCGTGCCCATGGAAAGCGAAGTATATTGCCGGAGCGGTGTCTTAGCACTCACATTTTTTCACAGTACGTCGCAGTTTATAAAAATTGTTCAACAGGGTTTCATTCTCTAGAATGACGCAAAAAGCAACAGTCTTCTAGAAAACATCCATCATAAAAGAAGGGATCTTGGACATGCTGAATTACATCCTCACCGACAAACGGTTTTTACTTATCTTGTTTTGGGTTAATTTATTCGGTACGGTTTATGGCTTTTATTGGTACCGGTTTCAGTTGTATCAGACACCGGAAATATTTTTGCTGTTTGTCCCGGATAGTCCAACAGCAAGTCTGTTCTTCACTATATTTTTACTATTTTTCCTGTTTAACCGGAATGTACCATATATTGAAGCACTAGCGATGATTACTTTATTCAAATATGGTGTCTGGGCAGTTGTAATGAATGTGCTAACATTGATGGCGGACGGTGCACTTGGCTGGACGGGGTATATGCTTATGCTTTCACACGGAGCGATGGCCATTCAGGGTCTGCTGTATGCACCTTTCTATACGATTAAATTACGGCATATTGTTGTTGCTGCAGTCTGGACCTTGCATAATGATGTCATTGACTATGTATTCGGACAGATGCCAGTGTATGATTCGATTGATGCGTATATGAATGAAATTGGCTACTTTACTTTTTGGCTCAGTATTCTGTCGATATCCATCGCTTACTGGCTCACAATCAGACGGAAAAAAGCGAACGCTTAGCTGTTATATGTTGGGAAACCTGCACATACATTAGTAGTGAAAGATGTTATGTGAGGTGACCCCCGTGAATAGAACTTTTACTTTAAGGCGTATGCTGATTGCTGCTATAGGCATATACTCCTTCCTGCTGATGAATGCACCAACCATTGTTTCTGCACGGCAACTGTATGCAGCTACAGAGACAGCCGGCGATGTCAAAATGATCCCTTTCTACTGGATTGTAGGAATCGTTGGCGGGTCTATTGCCATCACATTAACGTATGTCGGCTGGAAAAAATATAAAGGAGAGGAAAAGAAGCAGTCGGACGACGATGCTAACAGTTGACTGGAGACTGTTTTTTGACTATAATTGACCTTATAAGAATACCGTAATCGATGGAGGAATGACAATGATAGGTGGGCTAGGTGGCTATTTAGTATATATTGCACTATTAATGATTATACCGTTATGGGCGCAATCCAAAGTGAAAAGCACGTATAAAAAATATTCCAAAAAGGCAACATCATCCCATATGACTGGTGCGGAAGTTGCCCGTAAAATTCTTAATGATAATGGCATCTTTGATGTACAAGTTAGGGAAACAAAAGGGTTCTTGTCTGACCATTATGATCCAAGGAAAAAAACAGTGAACCTTTCACGCGATAATTTTCATGGTCAGTCCATGGCATCATCCGCCATTGCAGCACACGAAGTCGGCCATGCGATTCAGGATGCACAGGATTATGCATTTTTGCGTTTCAGATCTTCACTGGCTCCTGCAGCAGCAAAGGGATCAAATATTTCGTTTTTCCTATTATTTGCCGGCATTATTTTTAACATGTCAGAAATGCTTCTGCTTGGGATTATCTTCATGTCAGCAGCAGTGCTGTTCCAGTTAGTCACATTGCCGGTTGAATTCGATGCGTCCAACCGAGCCATGACACAGATGATTTCAACCGGGATTATTCGGAATAATGAAGAACGGGAAACCAAAAAAGTCCTGAACGCCGCTGCCATGACATATGTGGCCGCCGCGCTTGTAGCTGTTGCAGAACTGGTCAGATTTATCTGGATCTACACCTTAAGCAATGAATAATAATAACCACTGGAAGGGACGGCAATTAAATGTCGTCCTTTTCATATCTATAATCGGCTGCTAAACGTAAAAAGTGTCATATTATTAATGAAGTATGACACTTTTTTCATCCGGTATTCGATTACAGTTATAAGAAGGGGATTCTTTGTAAGTTTAATGATTTAACGGATTTTTATTTTCATCCAGGGTAAACCCTTCTCCAGCCACATCATGTACGGAACTGACTGCAACAAAAGCTTGAGGGTCGATATCGTTAATAATATTTTTCAGTCTGACAATTTCATTTCTGCCGACGATGCAATACAGCACGTCCCGGTCTTCGCCTGTGAAGCTTCCTCTTCCATTCAGTACAGTTACGCCACGGTCCATTTCCTTAATAATATTTTGAGCTATTTGATCATTTTTACCGGAAATAATCGTAGCTCCGCGCGCTGCATATGCGCCTTCCTGGATAAAATCAATCACTCTGGCGCCAATATAGACTGCAACTAGGGTATACATGCCCTGCACCATGTCAAGGAAAGTGAAAATGGACGTTGCGATGACACAAAAGTCGAAAAGGAACATCGTCCGGCCCATGCTCCAGCCCACATATTTATGGACGATTCTAGCGATGATGTCAACGCCGCCCGTTGTACCACCATAGCGGAAAATGATACCGAGGCCAATTCCAATGAATACCCCTGCGAACAGTGCGACCAATGTCATATCAGACTGCAGACCCATCTGGAACGGGTTGATTTGAAAAATATACAGGAATAAGGATACTGCCAGCGTACCAATGATGGTGTATAAAAATGTATTGCGGCCAAGGAACTTCCATCCGATGAAAAAGACAGGCACGTTAAGGACGATATTGGAAATAGCAGGGTCCCAGCCCCAAATAAAATAAAACAAAAGTGTAATACCAGTAAAACCGCCTTCACCGAGGTTGTTCTGCATATTAAAATGGACAATGCCAAATGAAAAAATAGCAGCCCCAAACAAAATGAAAGCAATATTTTTCAGTTTTAATCCAAAAACCATCATTGTTCCCTCCAATCATGTGCGTTTACCGTAAAATCTGACTGCACTTTTACTATTATAGACAATTTAGTCGTAAAGAACAATGCAACTTTAGCCTTTATGATTTGTCAAATGGATGCCTTTTAGCTACCATAATAGGAGATTGTATCAAATTAAATCAGGATAGGAGCGTTCTATATGCCGGCACCGGAACAACCGATATACGACACAAGCGAAATCCAGGATAGAGTCGATCGATATATAGGACAATTTAAAGAGGGCTATTTTTCACCGCTCAGTTTAATGGCAAGACTGAGTGAAGAAACCGGGGAATTTGCCCGTGAGGTTAATCATTTTTATGGGGAAAAACCAAAAAAAGCTTCTGAACAGCCAAAGACAATGGAAGAGGAGCTTGGTGATGTTCTTTTTGTTCTGACATGTTTCGCTAATTCACTCGATATCGATCTCTCAGAAGCATTCGACAGATCCATGCGGAAAATTGAAACAAGAGACAGCAACCGATGGACAAAAAAAGATTAACAATTTCCAACCCGCTCAGTTCAGACAGGAGGCTAAGCAATGACTAAAAAAATAATTATAGCAGGTCCACGCGGAAAAATGGGCAACGAAGCCGTACATATGGTAGATGGCGATACATCATTTGAGCTTGTCGCTTGCATCGACCGCACAAATGGCGGAAAACAAATGAAAGACATAGAGGGACTCCCGACTTTGCAAATTCCAATATACGAAGATCCGGAAGCTTGTTTTCAGGAAATTGACGCAGATGTGTTTATTGACTTAACTGTCCCTGGTGCAGGCTTCGAACATACAAAACTGGCTTTATTATATGGGATACATCCGGTTGTCGGCACATCGGGTTTTTCGGATGACCAACTCGAGGCTTTGAGGGATTTGTCGATGACACATGGGACAGGCTGCATTATTGCTCCAAATTTTGCTGTTGGTGCTGTTTTAATGATGCAATTTGCCAAAACAGCTGCAAAATATTTACCTGATGCAGAAATCATCGAGAAACACCATGACCAGAAATTGGACGCACCTTCAGGAACAGCGGTCAAGACAGCCGCTATGATGCAGGAAACACGGGAAAGCAAGCAGCAGGGACACCCGGAGGAAAAAGAAACTCTTGAAGGTGCCAGAGGGGCTGAAACGGACGGAATTCATATCCACAGTGTCCGGCTTCCGGGTCTCGTTGCACATCAGGAAGTGCTTTTCGGTGGTCCCGGGCAGGGACTGACAATCAGGCACGATTCCTATAACCGCGCCTCATTCATGGAAGGGGTTAAACTTTGTGTCCAGAAAGTAACCGATCTGGACAGGCTTGTTTATGGGCTGGAAAATATACTGGATTAGGCGGGATTTTGATGAATATTGCTTTGATTGCACACGACAAAAAAAAAGAGGATATCATCCACTTTACTGTGGCATATAGCCATGTATTAAAAAATCATCAGCTGTTTGCGACAGGGACGACAGGCAAACGGATAAGTGAAGAGACCGGTTTGACAATCCATCGTTTCCAGTCGGGGCCGCTTGGCGGAGATCAGCAGATTGGAGCAAAAATTGCCAGCAATGAAATGGATGGTGTCATTTTTTTCAGGGATCCATTAACAGCACAACCGCATGAGCCTGATGTCAGTGCATTAATGCGGCTATGTGACGTTCATTTAATCCCGCTTGCTACAAATCGTACAGCCGCTGAAATGATGATTGCAGCATTGGCAAGGGGCGATTTTGATTGGCAGGAATTTAAAACACCCATCCAGCAGGAAGGTAATCAGCCATGAAAAAGATAGGTATCACGTGTTATCCGACACTTGGGGGATCAGGTGTGATTGCCACGGAATTGGGAATGAAAATGGCAGAACTTGGTCATGAGATACACTTTATTACATCCAGTCTGCCATTTCGGCTGAATCATGTTCATCCCAACATTTACTATCATGAAGTGGAAGTCAGTCATTATCCTGTATTCCAATATCCTCCTTTTGATCTTGCTCTGGCCAATAAGATGGCAGAGGTCATTGACCAGGAAAAACTGGATATTCTTCACGTCCACTATGCAATGCCACATGCTATCTGCGCCATTTTGGCAAAGGACATTGCTGAACATGAGGTCAAAATTGTGACCACATTGCATGGAACGGACATAACCGTGTTGGGTATTGACGACGCATTGCGAAAAATGATTAAACACGGGATTGAACAATCGGATGCCGTCACAGCTGTTTCCAACAGTCTTGTCACGCAAACGAAAGAAATGCTTGGTATAGAAAAAGAAATTGAGGTCATTTATAATTTCGTCAATGAAGCGAACTATACGAAAAAAACGCTCCCTGGAATTCGCCGTCAATATGGAATAAAGCCGAATGATAAAGTTATTATTCATATATCCAATTTCCGAAAAGTGAAACGTCTCGAGGATGTTATTTATACGTTTCACAAGATACATGATCAACTGAATGCGAAATTGCTTTTAGTAGGCGACGGTCCGGAGTATTCGTCCATATACCAGCTCGTGAGAAAATTAGGTCTCACGGACGATGTGCTCTTTTTAGGTAAACAGAAGAATGTGAATGATCTGTTCTCCATTTCTGATTTGAAATTGCTTATGTCCGAAAAGGAAAGTTTCGGCCTGGTACTCCTTGAAGCAATGTCCTGTGAGGTGCCCTGCATCGGTACGAATGTCGGCGGTATCCCTGAAGTAATCAAACATAATGAGACAGGATTCATCGTTGAGCTCGGTGATACCGACCGTGCTGCAGCCTATGCTACTGATTTGCTTCATAATGAGGAAGCACTTGAGCGCTTCTCCCGTAACGCACTCGTGCATGCACGAGAAAAATTCTGCTCAAAGTCCATTGTTCAGCAATACACTGATTTATATGATAAACTAATACATTAAGAAGGTTAGAAAATTGGTGATAATGTGCGTTTACATGAACGTTTGACCCAGGCGGCGGATGTATTGAATATATTGGAAAGTCACGGGTACAAGGCATATTTTGTTGGGGGCTGTGTCCGGGATTTGCTATGTGGCCATGACGTTGGCGATATAGATATTGCTACGTCAGCTACACCGGATGCCGTCCAGGAAATTTTCGACAAAGTGATTCCGGTCGGGCTGGAACATGGCACAGTGATTGTCCGGCACGCTCATCAATCGTATGAAGTGACGACATTTCGAACGGATGGCGATTATTCAGACCAGCGTCACCCTGACTCTGTTGAGTTCATGCAAACCATTGATGAAGATCTGAAACGGCGTGACTTCACAATGAATGCGCTCGCGATGGATAAAGAAGGGATCATCATTGATTTATTTGGCGGACAAAAAGATATTCAGCGGGGACTAATCCGGACAGTCGGCAATGGGGTGGACCGGTTTCAGGAAGACCCACTGCGTATCATTCGTGCCGTCCGATTTGCGAGTCAGCTCGGATTTTCGATTGCTACAGAGACATTGGACGCAATGAAAACAGCTAAACAAGAAATGGAAACAATCGCTGTGGAACGGATTGCCCATGAAATGGAGAAATTTTTTGCTGGCGCCAATGTGCAGATCGGACTTGATTATTTACACACAACTGCCATTTACAAACATCTCCCAATAATGAAAGGTTATCCGCATATCATTGACAGGGTTCCGGAGCCGGTCCTGCCATTGCAGTCATTTGGGGCTGTTATTGCAATGTTTCACAGACTGGAACCCGCCGTCAGTATCCATGCATGGGTGAGGGGCTGGAAATGTTCGAATAAAGTGAAACACGAGGCACTTGGATTGCACGAAGCAATGGCCCATTTCCAGACTGCCGGGCTTGACCGGTGGCTTGTCTATCGGCTTGATAACAACTGCTACAAAGCATTTTCTGCACTAGCCAGAATGTTTTTTGATTCGGCCATCACTTATCGGGATGTGCTGGCAATGAATGAGCTGCTGCCAATTAAATCAAAACAGGATTTAGCTTTAGATGGCACGGACATAAAGCAGCTTTTCCCGGGTGCGAAAGGCGGACCATGGATGGGGAAACTGCTGGACAAACTTGAACAGAAAGTTGTTACCGGTCATTTAAGTAATGATAAAAACGAAATAAGGGATTGGATAAAATGGCATCCACACGATACCAGCTGATTCACCTGTTAAACACAAATGAAAACAGCTATATCTCTGGTCAAAAACTTTCAGAGGAATTGAATATTTCCCGAAGTGCTATCTGGAAACATATGAAAGAACTGGAGAAAGACGGATATGTTATCGAAGCCGTGCGCCGGAAAGGCTATCGAATTGTGACATCGCCGGACAAAGTCAGTGAAAACACTATACTTTGGGGGCTTGGCACAGACTGGCTTGGAAAAAATATGATACATAAACAGACTGCGGATTCCACACAATCCATTGCCCATCAGGAGGCTTTAAATGGTGCTCCGGATGGAACGGTTGTTATTGCGGATGAACAAACACTAGGAAAAGGAAGAATGGACAGAGAGTGGCATTCAGCAAGCAATAAAGGAATCTGGATGAGCATCGTATTGCGGCCAGCTATAAACCCCGCACTGGCCCCACAGCTGACCCTGATGACGGCTGCTGTATTAGCTGAAGTCTTAGCGGAACATACATTAGCCGAACCAAAAATAAAATGGCCAAATGATATTCTTGTTCATCATAAGAAGGCGGCAGGAATACTGACCGAAATGCAGGCTGAACAGGACCGGATCCAATATGTCGTCATCGGAATGGGGATAAACGTCAATCAAACAGAAACGGATTTTCCTGCGGCATTAAAAGAAAAAGCGACATCCATCAGGCTGGAAACAGGTGAGTACTGCCATGTAAAAGACCTGATTCAGCAAATCTTGCTTCGTTTTGAACAAATGTATGAGACCTTTATGCAAGCTGGGTTTCCTCTTATTAAAGCTAAGTGGGAATACTATGGCTATAAAATTGGCGAAAAAATCCGTATTAGTACAGCACGCAATTCACTGAATGCTACATTTTTGGGGATTGCCGAGGACGGTGCGCTGCTGGCACAGACGGAAGGAAAAGAAACAAAGAAAGTCTATTCAGGCGAAATTGAATGGCTGCGTGAAAGGGACTGAATAGTATGCTTTTGCTCGCCATTTTTTGATAAGAATAGAAGAGCACCATGTATTAAAGTGCGTGTTCAAAAAGGAGGATAAAAAGGACCAAGAATTTCAAGGCGGCGAAGCTCCCGAGTAGCGGAGTGTATGCAATTTAATACATGAGCGCAAGGAATGCTACCCTGAATCCGCATCGCACGCGAGCATTAGGGCTTTTCTTTTCCAAGGAACGGAAAAGCAAGCCAACGAAGAAATTCGAAGTGTCATTTTTACCGGACTTTTTGAACAACCTCTGAAAGAGAGTAAGGTGGCATTATGGAAAATAGATACGTTGTATTGGATCTGGAAACGACAGGCCATTCACCTGCGAATGCAGATAAAATTATTGAAGCTGGCATCGTTGTCATTGAAGATGATGTCATAACAGAAGAGTTTTCTACATTTTTGAATCCTAGTAGGCCAATCCCGCCATTCATTTCCAATCTGACAGGTATTACGGATGATGATGTGCGTCATGCACCCGTTTTTCAGAACAAAGCATCGGAGTTGACAGCTCTTTTGGAAAATAGCTGGCTGATTGCGCACAATGTGACGTTTGATTTAGGTTTCCTGAATGAGGAATTGGCATCCCATGGTTTTTCCCGGCTTGAAAATCAGGTGATTGATACTGTAGAACTTGCACGGATCCTTTACCCGCAGGCGCCGAGTTATAAATTGGAACAGCTGGCAGGATATCTGCAAATTGAACATGAAGCGCCGCACCGTGCTTTAATGGACGCGTATGTAACAGCCGAATTATTCCTTGAACTAAAAAATAAGCTGCACTCATTGCCTTATGAAACAATCGCTCATTTGCTCGAGTTGGAAAAAGGGCTTAACTCGGATTTATATTCGCTGTTGCAGCAACAAAAGCAAAAACTGGCTTTTTCTGTTTACGAGGATGAAAGATTTGAAACGTACAGGGGTATGGCCGTTAGAAAGCGGGCTAATGAGAAACAGGAAAAGCTCCTGTTGGATACTTCCTTTGGCCATTTTCTAGACACGATTTACGAGACGGGCGGGGCTATGCAGCAGCATATGAACCATTATGAAAGACGAGATGGGCAGCGGGATATGTCGGAGACGGTTTATGATGCGTTTCAGTCGCAAAACCATGCACTGATTGAAGCAGAAACAGGAACGGGCAAAACGCTTGCATACTTGCTGCCTTCCATATACGAGGCCGTCAAGTCACGAAAGCGAATTGTCATCAGTACCTATACGACCCAGCTCCAGTCGCAGCTTCTGGATGATGAGATTCCGTTAATAAGACATCTTGTTCAGTTTCCATTCCATGTTGCATTGCTAAAAGGGAAGCAGCATTATATCAGCCTTGAGAAATTTGAACGAGCCTTGACTTTTGAACAGGAGGACAACTACGACATCATCCTGACGAAAGCAATGATCCTCGTCTGGCTTACCGAAACGGAAACAGGGGATATCGATGAAATCCAGCTTCCATCCAGCGGCTATATATTTTTCAGAAAAGTTTCCAGTGACATGGAAGATACGACGGACCCGTCATCACCGGAATTCGCCCGGTCCTATTATCAGCGAGCTCGAAAAAAAGCGCAACAAGCAGATATTGTGATCACCAATCATGCCTTATTATGTACGGATATGGTCAATGACTATCAATTGCTGCCTGCTTATAAAAAGGCAATTATTGATGAAGCACACCATTTGGAAGAAACAGCAGCAAAACATTATGGGGCATCACTTGATTACGTTTTTGCCCAAAACATGCTCAGTCAGATAGGGATGACGTCAGAGAATTCCTGGCTCAGCCGATTGCTTGGTGGTGCGTCAAATAATCTGGATGTGTTTGCAGCAGGGAAGTGGGATGACCTTTTTACAAAGGCGAGACATGAGACGGATGATTTATTCCGAATGCTGTTTCAATATGTTCTGGATCAAAGGCAAAAAGATAAATCGTTAAGTGACATTGGCCGGATCCAATATCGTTTTGACGGTGACGGAGGAGACGCAGACCAGTGGAATACCGTTATAGAAATGGCTACAAGGCTTACTTATTATCTTCGTGATCTGATTCATTTGCTTTCACCACTCACACAGTTGGAAACAATGGATACAGGTCTAGCTGAAGAACTGAATAAAAATATGGAAGACCTTCAGACCGTTATTGACCGGCTGGAACATCTGTTTTTATCAAATGATGCCAGTAAAGAGGTGAAATGGATTGAAATTGAAGCTTACGGGGCAAGGAACGCAGTATATTTGTACAGTGAACCAGTTGCCATGGCTCCGTTACTAAGAGAGGACTTTTTCCAGCAAAAAGAAAGCATTATTCTAACCAGTGCCACATTGACCATGAGGGATTCATTCACTTTTATGCAAAACAGACTAGGGCTGCCGGAAGAAAAAGCTTTAACTGCCAAAATCAAATCCCCGTTTTCGTATGAAACCCAGGTCCAACTGATGATTCCGGATGATTTTCCTGATATTAAACACGGGAAGCTGGATGATTTTGTTGCAGCAGTCAGCGAAGCAATCCTGTCCATGGCACATATTACCGATGGCAGAATGCTTGTGCTGTTTACTTCGTATGATATGCTAAAAAGAGCTTACTATTTACTGAAGGAAATAATTGATGTAAATAAATACATGCTGATTGCACAAGGGATTTCAAGCGGAAGCAGGTCAAGGCTAAAAAAGAACTTCCAAACATTCGATAATGCCATTTTACTGGGGACGAGCTCTTTCTGGGAAGGGGTCGATATTCCAGGCGATGATCTGTCCTGTGTCATGATCGCCAGGCTTCCATTTCAGCCGCCGAATCACCCTGTATATGAAGCCAAATCAAGCCATTTAAAACAAGAAGGGAAAAACCCGTTTGTTGAATTGGCGCTTCCTGATGCCGTTATCCGGTTTAAACAGGGATTTGGCAGATTAATTCGTTCTGCACGAGACCGCGGAATCGTTTTCGTGTGCGATTCCCGCATCAGGAAAGCACGCTACGGTAAATATTTCATCGATTCCATACCAAGTGTACCGGTCACATTTGACTCCACACAGACAATATTGGAAAAAGCGGAGGAATGGTTTTAAAGAAACTTACGGCCAGCACCGAGGGTAAAAAAACTGGTGCATCTTTTGAAATGCACCAGTAAGGTTGGGTAATGGAATGGGGCTGGAAAAATTTTTGTTGAAACAAATAAAATGAAACATATTGCTTGTTATACTGTAACATACATGCTCAGTTATTTATTTTCAACCTTACGTTTAGTATTAGCACACGAAAACAAACTATAAGTACCAAAATGTGATAAGAGATGAAGCATTTGACTGGGGGATGGAGAAGTGATGCGTAACAATTATGGGATGTGGAAGTTATGAAGCCCCGTTTTTCCAGGTTCACTATTCCGGCGTGGCTGAAGTGGCTGACAGGAATCATATGTTTTGTTGTCATTTCCTGTCTCATTACGGGTATTTACCTTTATTATTCTACACAGCAGGAACGAACAGCGGAATTTGACCAAGTGGAACAGGATGCCATTAAGGAAACGGAAATGAGCACAGTAAACCGGATTGAACGGTTCCATGGTAAGGATGCTTATTATGTCATTTACGGTGAAACGGATAATAATCAATCGGCAATTATGTTTTACCCATTTGCTGAAAATGATACTGAAACCGTACTGGTGGAACGTTCTGAAACAATATCGGAAGAGACCGTTAAGGCAGACTGGCAGAGCAACTGCAGTGACTGCACACTGTTTACAATCACACCGGCACTCATCACCAATGACAAGCTGCCTGCATGGGAAATCACTTATGAAAATGATGCAGGACGTTATATAATGGAGTACGTATCCTTAAATGACGGAGAGTTAATTGAAAAGATTGGATTTAAACGGATGTTCAATTAGGAGGTTGATTAGATGGAACTAGCAAATAGGGTGAAAACACTTTCCCCTTCATCAACACTGGCAATTACGGCTAAAGCAAATGAATTGAAAAAGCAAGGTCACGACGTTATCGGACTGGGCGCTGGAGAACCCGATTTCAATACACCCGAAAACATTCTGGACGCAGCCGAAGATGCTATGCGAAATGGTTTCACCAAATATACGCCTTCCGGAGGGATACCGGAGTTAAAACAAGCAATTGTGGACAAGTTTCAGACGGATAATGGACTCAGCTACACACCGGAAGAAATTATCGTCACAACCGGAGCCAAACATGCCTTGTACACACTTTTTCAAGTTTTATTGAACAAAGATGATGAAGTGATTGTGCCTGCGCCATATTGGGTAAGTTATCCGGAACAGATTAAACTGGCTGGAGGCAAGCCGGTGATAGTCAGTGCAACCGAACAAAACAGCTTTAAAATAACACCTGAACAAATTGAAGAGGCCATCACAGCAAAAACGAAGGCTGTCATCATTAATTCACCGAACAACCCGACAGGAATGGTCTATAGCAAAGAGGAATTGCGTAAAATCGGCGACATTTGTTTAAAGCATAATATTCTGATTGTGTCAGATGAAATTTATGAGAAACTGATATATACCGATGACAGTCATGTTTCCATCGCAGAAATATCTGCGTCGTTAAAAGAGCAGACAGTCATCATCAATGGAGTTTCCAAATCACATGCCATGACAGGATGGAGAATTGGATATGCCGCAGGGCCGTCGGAACTGATTAAGCCAATGACTAATCTTGCATCCCATTCAACATCCAATCCTACGTCCATTGCACAATATGCAGCCCTTGCCGCTTACCGTTCAGAAGGTGACTCGAACTTAGAAATGCGGCAAATTTTCGCAGAACGGCTGGAATTACTGTATGGGCTGTTGCAGGACATCCCTGGCATCTCCTGTGTAAAACCAAAAGGAGCCTTTTATTTATTCCCGAATGTCGAGGAAGCCATGAATAGGAATGGATACCGGACCGTTGATGACTGGGTGAAAGCCTTACTGGAGGAAGAAAAAGTTGCCCTTGTCCCTGGCACCGGTTTCGGGGCACATGAAAATGTGCGTTTATCCTACGCCGTTTCCAGTGACGCATTGAAAGAAGCGAGCCAGCGAATTAAACGATTTGTATTAAACCATCAATCATAGCTTATTGGAGGTAGCAATGTATGAAAACAACCATAGCACAAGTACCAGCATACGAAGGGCAAGAAGTCACCATTGGTGTATGGCTGACGAATAAACGGTCAAGCGGAAAAATTGCATTTCTGCAGCTGCGGGATGGGACTGGATTTATTCAGGGAGTTGTTGCCAAAAATGATGTCACCGAAGAAGTGTTCCAGCTTGCCAAAAATTTAAATCAGGAATCATCCATGTACATAACCGGCATAATTGTTGAGGATAAACGGTCTCCATTCGGTTATGAAATGCAGGTGACGGATATTGAACTGATCCAGGAAGCTTCAGACTACCCAATCACGCCGAAAGAACACGGAACTGAATTTTTAATGGATCATCGCCATTTATGGCTTCGCTCCAGCCGTCAGCATGCGGTGATGAAAATCAGAAACGAAATTATCAGGGCGACGTATCAATACTTTAATGAAAATGGCTATATGAAGGTGGACGCACCGATTTTGACTGGTGCTTCTGCAGAAGGTACAACCGAATTATTCCATACCAAATATTTTGATGAGGATGCTTACTTATCCCAAAGCGGGCAGCTCTATATGGAGGCAGCTGCAATGGCTCTAGGGAAAGTTTTCTCATTTGGACCGACATTCCGCGCAGAAAAATCCAAAACGCGCCGGCATTTGATTGAGTTTTGGATGATTGAACCGGAAATGGCCTTTGTCGATCATGAAGAAAGCCTGGAAATACAAGAACAGTATGTCAGTTTTGTCGTGCAGTCTGTTCTTAAAAACTGCTCACTTGAGCTGCAGACACTCGGCCGTGATACCACAAAATTAGAAACAATCCAGGCACCATTTCCAAGAATCAGTTATGATGATGCCGTACAGTTATTAAAAGAAAAGGGATTTGATGATATTGAGTGGGGAGAAGACTTTGGTGCGCCGCACGAAACAGCCATCGCTGAAAGCTTTGACAAACCAGTCTTCATCACCAATTACCCGGCTGACATAAAGGCATTTTACATGAAGCCTGATCCGGAGCGTCCGGAAGTTGTTCTATGCGCGGATCTCATTGCACCGGAAGGATATGGGGAAGTTGTTGGCGGTTCGCAACGGATTGATGATCCTGAATTAATGAAACAGCGTTATGAGGAACATGATTTATCCGGACCTGCCTACCAATGGTATCTGGAACTGCGGCAATACGGCAGTGTACCACATTCCGGCTTTGGACTTGGACTGGAACGGACGGTTGCATGGATTGCCGGGGTGGAACATGTGCGTGAGACGATTCCATTCCCAAGGCTTTTGAATCGCCTTTATCCGTGAGTGTTGACATGGCAATAGTGTATGTTGTAAAATCCCTTGCCCAGCGCAAGGGGTTTTATCTCTTAGGTGGCATATTAAGGAATGAGGTGTATCAATCCCTATGACTAAATTCATTTCATTTCAGGAAATTTTACTGAATCAGGTGCAAATACCTGTAAGGCTGCTCGAACGGTATACATCACTCGGACTGAATGAAACAGAAGTAATGATTATGCTGCAGCTTGTCCGCTTTATGCAGGAAAATAATGAATTCCCAACCCCGGGAGACCTGGCGGCACATCTTACCATTAGTGAGAAGGACTGTGCTAACATACTGCGAAAGCTAATTCAACAGAACTTTTTATCCATTGAGCAGCTGAAAAATGAACAAAATCGGCTAACAGAAGCTTATAGTTTGAATCCGCTCTGGGAGAAATTGTTCTCTGAAGAGCAGCAAGATACAACGGAGGAACACGACGGGACGATCTTTATTTTATTCGAACAGGAATTTGGAAGGCCATTATCTCCTTTTGAAATCGAGATGATTAATTCGTGGCTTGATGAGGATGATCTGGCACCTGCATTGATTAAAGCGGCATTGCGGGAGTCGGTGCTCATGGGAAAACTTAACTTCAAATATATTGACCGGATTCTCCGTGAGTGGAAAAAGAAAGGAATTCATTCTGTTGAGCAGGCTCGGGAGGCCAGTAAAGCTTTTCATGAAGCCCAGTCAGGCAAAAAAGAGCCCTCGGAAGAAAAACGGGATACATCCATTTATTATAATTGGCTGGAGGAGGAATAGGAGGAATGCTGAATAAGAAACAAGTGCAGCACTGTCTTGAAGTGATGGAGGAAATGTATCCGGAAGCACAGTGTGAGTTGGACCACCAGAACCCATTTGAACTTGTCATCGCCGTCTTATTATCCGCCCAGTGTACAGATAATCTTGTCAATAAGGTTACAGCATCATTGTTTGACAAGTATAAAACACCAGAAGACTATCTGGCCGTTCCATTATCGGAACTTGAACAGGATATAAAGTCAATCGGGCTGTACCGCAACAAAGCCAAAAATATCCGCAAACTGTGTCAAATGCTGATTGACGATTATGGCGGGGAAGTACCAAAATCAAAGGAAGAGTTGATGAAATTAGCGGGTGTCGGCCGGAAAACCGCTAATGTTGTGGCATCAGTTGCATTTAATGAACCAGCTATCGCTGTTGATACACATGTAGAACGAGTTGCAAAACGCCTGGGCATATGCCGCTGGAAAGATTCCGTTCTGGAAGTAGAAGAGACATTGATGAGAAAGGTGCCAAAAGAGGCTTGGGCGGCCACACATCATCGGATGATTTTCTTTGGCCGGTACCATTGCAAGGCAAGAAACCCGCAATGCCCGGAATGTCCGCTGCTTGATCTTTGCCGGGAAGGACAGAAGCGTATGAAAAAAAGAGAAATGATTTGAACAGTGAATGAAAGAGGCAGCTTCTAGATTAGAAGCTGCCTCTTTTCATCGTGTCAGGCGGATTCTTTTTCTTCTGTATCTTCTTCGCCACCTGTTTCTTCTTCATCGGAACTGCCACCATCTGAACTGCCTTCATCTGAGCCCCCATCATCTGAACCACCTTCATCAGACTGTGGTATGGTGACTTCTGTACTTTTCGCTTCCCCGTTAACACCTTGGTTTGCACCATTCTGACCAACAGGGACAACCGTTATCGAGTAGGTTTGCCCCGGTTGCACACCGTTTCCTTCGATGACAATTCCTTTTGTACCGACCGTTTGGGTCTGAATCGGGGTTCCACCTTGCGAAACCGTCACTTCATATTGTACGGGAGGGCCATTGTATTGCCAGGAGACATCAATAGCTACTTCAGACGGTATCGGCTTTGCACTTAGAGAACCAATCGCTGGGATATTTCCTCCTTCATTTTCCTTTTCGTCGCCATCTTCTTCCTCATCTTCGTCGTCTTCCATGTCTTCCGGAACTTTTACGGTTGTTGTTGCTGGCTCACTTGTATTACCTTCTGTTTTACCGCTGGCTGCAACAACCTGGATTTCATATTCTGTACCTGGTTCCACATTGGCTATTTCAATCGACGTTTCTTCGGTTGATGACAATTCTTGCTTTTGCCCTCCATCAACACTGGCACTTACTTTAAATGAAACTTCTTGTTCCGTGTCATATTTCCACTCTGCCTGAATGGAATTCGATTCTTTATCAAATGTTGCTTTCAAGTCTTTAACAGGGTCCAGCTGATCATATCTATCTGATGTTTTCGTTGGTTCTGTTCCTTTAACAAACAGTTCCGTAACGATTTGCGATTCCGGTGTATAGTCACTTGGCAGTTTTGCCGGCCTTGAGCCTTCCTCAACGGCAACTTCAACTACTGAATCTGGTTTAGTAAAGTCGGGTGTCTCCATACCTTTTGACAGTTCAGACATTGTATGTTTGAACAAAGTGAGCGGAATCTTCGTCTCTGCACCCTGCAAGCCAATGTTATTATTATCATAACCGGTCCAGACTGATATCGTGTAATTTGTGCTGTAACCACTGAACCACGCGTCAGGGGAGCCCTCGACATCAGGTCTGGTTGTGGTTCCCGTTTTTCCAGCAATCGGAAGATCAGGGATATTGGCCAGTTCACCCGTCCCTTGTTGAACGACCGATTTAAGCATATCCGTAATCATATATGCCGTGGAATCGGACATGACCGCTTCAGGTTCCGGCTTCAGGTTAACGGTTTTTCCACTTTCCGGAAATTCAACTTTTGTCACTGTATACGGCTCATTATAAATGCCTCCGTTGGCAAAAGCGCGGTATGCTCCAGCAAGTTCCAGTGGGTTCGTGCCAATATTCCCACCAATGGCATCTGTCAGCTTAACGTTATTGTCCCCAAACCCAATTCCCAACTTTTCAGCAAATGCTTTTGCATTTTTCTGGCCGACTTCCTCGAATGTTTTTACAGCAGGGACGTTGAGTGACTGCTGCAGGGCATACCTTGCTGTGACCCACCCAAAGTAGGAATCAGCCCACGTTTCAATTTGCTTTCCGCCGCTTCCTGCAATGTCATATGGACCATCATCATTCAGCTGATGATAGGTGGACCACTGCATATTTTCAATCGCAGGGCCATAATCCATAATTGGTTTAAACGTTGAACCGGGCTGCCGCTCCATTTGCGTTGCATGATTAAATCCTTGACTTTCCAGTCCATTACGAGCTCCGCCGATTGCCCGAACGGCACCCGTTTTCGTATCCAGCACTGTCATCCCGGCTTCCGCCCCTACTTTTTCACCTTCATCACTATCTGGATTAACAACAGGTTCAGGATAGCTGATTGGATTATCTTCACTGTCCGACAGTAAAAATTCGACATGTTCTTGTGCATCAGTATCGATGGTTGTATAAATTTTTAACCCATCCGTGTAAATATCAGCGCCATCCACCTTCTGCTCGACTTCCTTCCTTACTTGCTGCACAAATGCCTGGTATTTAGTCGAATCGGGCTTTTCATCTGTAAGAAGGGAAGGAATATCTACCTGTCTTGCTTCCTCTGCTTCTTTTTCCGTTATTTTTCCATGCTCGACCATCAAATGCAGAACAGTGTTCATTCGGTCTTTCATTAAATCCGGGTTCTTAAACGGATTATATGCAGTAGGGCGCTGAGGCAATCCGGCAAGAATGGCAGCTTCAGGCAGTGTCAATTCATTCAGATCTGTTTTCCCAAAATAGACCTCCGCAGCTTTTGCGACGCCATAGGCCTGGTTGCCGTAAAAGATTTTATTTAAATACATTTCCAGTATGCGCTCTTTGGAATATTTCCGTTCCAGCTGCAATGCCAGCCACATTTCCTGAACTTTAAGACTGATTTTTTTCTCTGGTGACAGGAATGACTTCTCGACAACCTGCTGGGTAATAGTACTGGCACCTTCAGATCCGAACCCATCTGTTATATTGGCGACTACTGCTCCGCCAATTCGCCATACATCAATACCTGGGTGATCAAAAAACCTGGCATCTTCGGTGGCGGTCACAGCATCAATCAGCACTTGCGGCAAATCATCAAATTCAACCTTCGTTCGCTGTTTCCTGCCTAAATCGGCAAACAACTCGCCATCTTTGTCATATAATTTCGATGAAAACGGTGTATCCAGTTTAGATGCATCAATATCCGGTGCGGTGGCAATATAATAGGTGAAAAGGGCACCGACACCAATTCCGATTGCCAGCATAGCAACGATAGTCCATAATGCTATTTTTTTCCACAATGGTTTTTTGGACGCTTTTTTTTGTTTCCTTCTTGCTGTACGAGATTGGCCATTTTCTGCCATTGCTCATTCTCCTCCAATCTAAAAATAAAGCTTATCGATAACTGCCAGATAATTTACCCTTGCCTGGTAGTGAAATGGTACTAGATATCCTTCTTTTACGATCGTTTCGTAACGAATGGATTTCTTTCCGCCGTTAAATTGAGCATCCCAGTATCGGAATAGCACCTCAGCCGGCATATAATAGGTCTCCTCATAGGCTGAGAATCGAATAATAAGAAAACAAACCGCTCCCTGTTTCGCTATCGATTTCATGTGCCTGATCTGGTGCTCATGAATATTCGCAAGCGGGAATCGTGTTTTATTTTTGGTTTCTTTTGCTTCAAAATCAATATGCCTTCCGCGGTAAATACCGTTGTAATCAGTCGTAGAAGGCTGTTTGAAATAGCCTTCTGTAATGACGGCAGCACTTCGCTTCGGATAATGGACATTGACCACCTGAATGGGGGTCGGTTTTTTGTGAATAACTGCTTTGTCCATGTCACGATAATAAGTATTAGCTGCATTGATATCTTCCTCAAGTGTCATGCCCCGGTTGCTGAATCCCTGGGCCCGGTTTGCAATCGACAAGGTCTTGTAAGTATGGTTGTTCTTTCTTCCATTTGGATAGTGCATGTATACTCCCTCCGCATGTTACTGTATCATATCAAAAAAACCCTTTATTGACTATAAACCTTGTTTGGAGGTCACTCTCATGCGCGAAACCAAGGACGAACACCTTCATTATATACTATCTGAAACGAAAAAGCATAACGCGGATAACATTTCCCGGACAAAGGCCTATCAAAACTTCTACATGCAATACCCTGAAATGAAATGGGCTTTGTTGGCCAGCATGGTGTCCCGTAATGCCGGCTGGAATATGACAGATCTTCACTTGTCGCCGTTCCGAAAAATACTGTCCACTAAACAGCGTAACCGTCTCTTCATGACATACGAACGGGCAAATTGGCTCATTTTTTCAGATGCATACCCACAACTGCTTACTTACGCACTGTCCATCCACTACAACCAGCCATTGTTCCATCTATTATCCCGATTTCGTGTATCACGTTTCATGAAAAAAGAATGGGATTACTTTTGGAAGCACAGTGACCGGAACCGTCTGATGACTGCTTTGATTATTAATGAACAAAATGTTATCCATTCTCCGGTCATCAAACAGGATTATTTTCAGTATCGCATTTTTATGCGTCTGCCATACCTTTTGCAGGATATGCTATTGTTAAATGCCGTTCTCCTTCCCGACAGGTTCGGAAGGCTTTATGGAGCTTTTGTTCATGATTTCACGAATATCAATAAACGGATAGACATGGGCAAACGGATTGCTTCCATCGTGTTTCATCCAGCTGTATATGATTCGCTGCTTGATTTTGTGCTGACGAGGGAACACACCGGATCTCGTCGTGACTATGAACAGTTTTTTCACAGTCCTTTCGAGAAAGCCCCTTTTTTAAGGTCTGTCTATCCTGTCATAACCCATCAGGATATTATTCGCAAGGACTGGCACAAAATCAGGGGGGTTAAACGAAAATGGACCAATCCAATATCCGCTAAGCCTGATTCCGGAATAAAAAAGTCTTTTTATAACAGAAGAAAACTATTATACGCATATAGTCATCTTAAAGGCGTCTTCACACCTGACTCAACATGACGGAAATATATATCGGCATTCGCAAATGATGAGCGAATGCCGATTTTTACAGATAGCAATTTACGTGGACGGCCGGTTAGGTCCATCCAATTTTTTGTCCCGGGTGCGGTTTTCTTTCTTCTGGTGATGTTTGTTTGTTTTTTGTTGTGACGGTTTGTTTTCCATCCTGTTACCCTCCTTTCCTTGTTAGTTTGCCTGAGGTCGAGCGAATATACACTGGTTTTGCCATTATTCTTCTAGTTTTGTCGAGCAGGCAGGGAAGGGCAGGTTTTCGCCGAAGTAATGAGTAACTGATGAAAGGGAAGGTGAAACGGATGACAGAAATAAGATTGCCCAGGGGAATGAGCGAAGGGACCGATAAGCAACATTTTGCAGATGCTATAACGGGGATGGCTGATCAGCTGCGACTCATGGAACAAAAAATCGCCATGGCAGCAGATAACAGTGTCAGGGACCAATTCCGAACCAATAAAGATGAACTGAGCCGGGCTCAATTCAGGATAGAAAAACTGGTAAAAACACACGTACAAACGCAAGATGCTAATTATCCGTCCCCATCCGATAACGCTGACTTCACCGAAGAAGTAAAGCAATCATCCTAATATGCTGACAGATGCATGCATTTCTGATGCTAAAATGATACACTATTTCCTGCAGGGATTAGTAAAGAAAAAGGCAGGATTTCAGTATGGAACTATTACAGCAGACACAGCAATTTCAATACCATTTGAATAAGCTTGAAGAAATCTACAATGCGAATAAGCCGCCGGAAAGCAGAAAGGATAAAGCGTTTTTCCAAATGGTAAAAACATATACAGAACCCATTTATAACCTCCTGAAGGACTGGGAAGATCATGCACTGTATGCCGTTAAACAGCGTCACGTCAATCTGCATCCCCAGCAAGTAACATCCACTAAAGAAAACATGGAATTATTGATGATGCACAGTTTTTATGTAGATGTGAAGCGGAAACGTTATATGGAGCTGAATCACTCCATCCATTTCATCCTCGATAAACTCCTGGACGAGCTGGAGGAGGATTGAAAGCTTTACAAGTAACAGGTATTCTTTTATAATTAGTTTCCATTTCAGTGTAAAGGGGGAGAGTCCGGTATGCAGCGCAATGATTTGATTGCCAAAGCAAAAGATATGCTCGCAAAAGCTTATGTCCCTTATTCCCAATTCCCTGTCGGTGCTGCGGTAAAAACTGCTTCCGGCAAGGTATATACCGGGTGCAACATCGAAAACGCCGCGTATCCAGTGAGCTGCTGCGCAGAGCGGGTGGCTATCTTCAGGGCTGTTGCCGATGGAGAACATTCATTTCTCGAGATGGCTGTCGCCGCTGATACAGCGCGCCCCGTCCCGCCGTGCGGTTCTTGCCGGCAGGTCATGAGTGAGTTTTTTGACAGTGGTCTGAACATACATTTGACGAACGCACATAACGATGTGAAAACACTGACAATGGAAGAACTGCTGCCATTTTCATTCCGATCTGACGATATGGACGCAAGCCAAGGAGGAAGCTGACATGGGTCGGCTTCTTTTTTTGTAACGTCCGGAAAGTATAAATTATGGTTGACCTTAAAGTTAAACGAAGCCTTTCACTAAAGACTTGGAGAAAAAGCCAAGTTTTTCTAACCATCATACTTCTATAGGAAAACATTTCTATCCATGTTATACTGATAAAGGGACTTAAGCAGAATGCATAAATTAAGAGAGCTGTCAGTACAATGAAAATGAGCATGTCCGCCCGCGAATGGAATCAATAGAAAATCAACTGTTATACAGAGGTGACTGTGAAATGAATACGGACCGCATTCAAATGACGGGGAAAGATATTCTGGAAAAAGAATTTAAAACGGCAATGCGTGGCTATCACCAGGAAGAAGTCGATGAATTCCTAGATACAATCATTCAGGACTATGAAGCGTTTCAGCAGGAAATAGATAAACTGCGTCAGGAAAATGAGCGGCTGCAGAAACAGTCCGATCAGACAAAAAGCCGGGCAGCAGCCCCGAATCATCAGGTCAATTACGATATTTTAAAACGAGTATCCAACCTGGAAAAAGCCGTATTTGGTAAAAAATACGCTGATTCATAAAAACTGGTTCTCATTACCAGTGAAATATCGTAAAATATATGCTACACTATACATAGATTGTAATTGAATACTCACGTAATCGCTGTATAGGATTCTATGCAGAGGAAAGTCCATGCTCACACAGGCTGCGATGCCTGTAGTGTTCGTGCTTGACGAAATCATAAGTCAAGGTAGCCAAAACGGCTAACGGCAGTGGAAAGTCCTAACTCCTATGACATGGATGACTACACTTGAAAGTGCCACAGTGACGAAGCCGGATTGGAAACGATCCGGGTGGAACGCGGTAAACCCCACGAGTGAGCAACCCAAAAATAGGTAGGGGCATCCTTGATTAGGAAAATGAACCGAAAAAGGGACAGGCATTGGAAACATGTCTGTAGATAGATGATTACGACCGCTGTACAAGGCTGACCACCGCAGAAGTGCAGCGGAACAGAACATGGCTTATCGAGTATTCAATGGTCCTGTATATAACCGAACAAACCCTTTCTGACTGTAACGCAGCCGGAAAGGGTTTTTAATTTTGGCAGATTTGTCTGGAGGTTGTTCAAAAAGCCCGGGTTTGCACACATGCTTCTAGTGCGATTTTTGTTCATTACTCAAGAATGTGGTAAACTATCACTGCTTTTACATTGGAAATGAAAGGAACGTCTATATGGCTCAACAAGTGACATTAACCGCTACAGCTGCTATGGGACTTGAATCAGTGGTGGCCAGTGAAGTAAAACAACTTGGTTATGAAGTGGAAGTCGATAATGGAAAAGTAACATTTGATGCACCAATCAGTGCCATCCCACGCTGCAACCTGTGGCTGAGAAGTGCTGATCGTGTTAAATTACAGGCTGGCCGTTTCCAAGCCGTGACATTTGACGAACTCTTCGAAAAGACGAAAGCATTACCATGGGAAAATTTTATTATGGAGGATGGAAAGTTTCCTGTTTCAGGTAAATCGGTCAAATCAGAGCTGCACAGTGTCCCCGATTGCCAGGCCATTGTAAAAAAAGCAATTGCCGAACGGCTGAAGCTGAAATACGGGGTTGCTGGCAATTTGCCTGAAACCAGTGCTTTGTTTAAAGTGGAAGTGGCCCTTCATAAAGATGAAGCCACGCTGACCATTGACACATCCGGTACAGGACTGCACAAGCGGGGCTATCGCGTAAGCCAGGGTGAAGCACCTCTAAAAGAGACGATGGCAGCGGCACTGATTCTTTTAACCAACTGGAAACCTGACTATCCGCTGCTTGATCCATTCTGTGGTTCGGGAACCATCCCGATTGAAGCAGCACTTATCGGGCAGAATATTGCCCCTGGTTTCAACCGCTCATTTGCTTCCGAGGATTGGGGATGGATTAGAAATAAGCACTGGAATGAAGCCTTTGAAGAAGTGGAAGATAAGGCTGATTATGATCAGGAACTTGCCATTACCGGAACGGATATCGATCACAACATGGCCTCTGCCGCAAAGGAGAATGCCATGGAAGCCGGACTTGGGGATTTAATCAGCTGGAAACAGATGAATGTGAAGGACCTTTCTATCCAGCAAGAGAATGGTTATTTAATCGGCAACCCTCCATATGGACAGCGCATTGGTGATCAGGAGGCAGCAGCGGATATTTGTCAGCACCTCGGCCGTATCATGAAAAACTACCCTTCCTGGAGCGTGTATATATTGACAGCGTTCGACAGGTTTGAGAACGAATACGGTCAACAAGCAACCAAAAAACGAAAACTGTTTAATGGATTTATCCAAACGAACTATTATCAGTATTTTGGTGCGAAACAGTCTTAAATCTATAACAAAGCAAAACCAGACGAGGGAAGGCCACTTGTCTGGTTTTGTTTTTTTATAATCGATCTCATTTCCTAATCCTTAAATGACCGAGTGAATTACCTTTAAAATACGAACAATTAGGTTATTGCGTTTGATTTCCACTTCAGGCTGACGCTTTCACCACTCCGGGTACAAGTGCGACATCTGATCAAGCTTCCTTTGGTCGCTTTCGCAGTGTCTTCTTTGCCGCGGGCTCGCGCTGAGCCTCCTCGCTCGCAAAGTTCGCTGTATGGCGGAGGGCAGTCGACTCCTGCGGGAAAAGCAACAGTTTTAGAAAACAGCCTTTAAAAATTGTGTAATAATTTTGCTGAAATCAACCAGACTAAGAAACAAAAATGGCAGTAGCATCTTATAGGCCAGTGCTGCCGGTAAGATATTACAACAATTTATTTTCTAGCTGCTTACTAACGAAAGGGGATGGGTATGGTTGATAGGGTCAATTGGATTGGGAATACCTCCGTATGATATGCCGCAGCATTCTGTCAAGTCGTTTATCAGCAACGTTTTTGATAAGTCGGCGTCACGGCTGATTGATCGGCTGTTGCCTGTCTTTGACAATGCACAAATTGACAGAAGACAATTTGTCGTTGATCAGGAATGGCTGCAAAATGATCACACGTTTGAAGAGAAGAATGATTTGTATCATCAATGTGCACAAACCTTTTCACTTAAGGCAATCGACGCTTGTCTGACGAATGATCACTTGTTAAATGAAACCATTCCATACGAAGCAATCGACATGATTATTTTTGTTTCCAGTACTGGTATTGCAGCGCCATCTATTGATACATATATCATGAATGAACGACCGTTTCGGGAAGATGTTGTAAGGATGCCTTTATGGGGACTTGGCTGTGCGGGTGGGGCCATTGGCTTATCGCGTGCTTCTGACTGGATTAGCGCACATCCGGATAAAAATGTGCTCCTTGTCTGCTGTGAACTATGCAGTCTTACATTCCAGAAAGATGACCTGCGCAAAAGTAATATAGTCGGTTCCGCTCTTTTTGGGGACGGGGCGGCGGCCGCTTTGCTTATGGGTGAGAAATCCAGCTGGCGATCGGCTGTCAACCATTCCAAACCGAAACCACAAATTCTCCAAACAAGTTCTGCCACAAAGAAAAACAGCCATTCCGTTATGGGGTGGAATATGACGGACAGGGGAATGGAGGTCATTTTCACCAAAAGCATTCCTGCACAGGTGCGATCATTTTGGAAAAAGCATATCGAAACTTTTCTAGCTGATTTTCCATTATCTTATCACCATATCCATTCATTTATCGCACACCCCGGCGGGAAAAAAGTGCTGGAGGCAATGGAAAAAGTACTGCAGGCACCACAAGCAAAATTCATGCATTCGCATGGCGTTCTTCGGGAGCATGGCAATATGTCATCAGCTACGGTACTCTATGTGCTTTATGAATGGATGAAGGAGGATATACCGGAGAAAATGCTAAGTATTGTATCGGCTCTAGGACCGGGATTCAGTTCAGAATTATTGTTATTGGAGTGGAATGAACATTGACGACTTGGATATGGGTTTTTATTTTGGCAGTTATCATGCAACGCCTTGGTGAATTGTATATTGCCAGACGAAATGAAAAATGGATGAAAAGCATGGGTGGAATTGAAAAAGGGGAAAAACATTACAAATGGTTTGTTCTTCTCCATTGCTTGTTTTTTGCATCAGCAATAACAGAAGTATCTTTAAACCCCCAGTCACATGCAGCACAGCTTAATTACTTTCTCCTCTGCCTGTTTTTGCTGATGCAGGCGGGGAGGATATGGTGCATGCATACGCTCGGCCGCTTCTGGAATACAAAAATAATTGTACTTCCTGGAGTGACGGTCATCAAAAAGGGGCCATACAGGTATATAAAGCATCCAAACTATGTGATTGTGGCAGTGGAATTGTTTGTCATTCCGCTTTTAATAGGTGCCCAGCTGACTGCTTTTCTATTTCCGATTTTACATTTGCTGCTATTGAGGGTGCGGATACCAAGCGAGGAAAAAGCCTTAACGAGAGCGACGTGAGGGAAACAGAACCCTTATGGAAAAGCAATGAACACAATGAACAGCATCAAAAAAAGCGGCAATCAGATTAGGATTGCCGCTTTTTATATATGGTTTCGTTACACGTTATTTTTTAACTACGTTTGCAGCCTGTGGGCCACGGTCACCTTC
The DNA here is from genome assembly GCF_042685205.1 of Lentibacillus juripiscarius. NCBI lineage: Bacteria > Bacillati > Bacillota > Bacilli > Caryophanales > Bacillaceae > Lentibacillus > Lentibacillus juripiscarius. The sequence goes on along the minus strand of NZ_JBHUNA010000017.1, from coordinate 49,080 downwards.
AACGATATCAAACGAAACGTCCTGGCCTTCTTCCAGTGTTTTGAATCCTTCTTCTTGGATTGCGGAATAATGTACGAATACATCATTTCCTTCCTCCACTTGAATGAAGCCATAGCCTTTCTCTGCGTTAAACCATTTTACTACGCCATTTTCCATTATAAATTTCCTCCTAAAACCTTTCACGTAAAACGTGTTAATACAAATCAGATACATGGAATACAAAAAAACAGCCTGCCACAGAAGTAATGGATTACTTGATGCATCCACTTCCACTGGAAGCTGCCTGTCCTTCATGAATCCATACATCTTCATTGCTTGTGTCTAATATAGCTTATTTTAGAACCTCAGTCAAGAATTTACCCTGATTCGATTGTTTTTATACATATTGCTGTAATAGAAATGAAAGCGGTTAAAAGATGTTTAATTTTTATGTAAAAAAAGGTGTAAATGCGTTACACTGGAACTAACAAAAAGGGGAGGGAGCGCGCAGTATGAAAACGGACATTGAAATAGCACAAGAAGCCACTTTGAAACCTATTGGGGATATTGCCAAAGACTTGGATTTAACAGAAGCGGATTGGGAACCATATGGCCATACAAAGGCCAAACTCTCGAATGACTTGCTGCATAAACTGGACAACAAACCAGACGGGAAAATTGTGCTGGTCACCTCCATCAATCCGACAGCTGCCGGGGAGGGGAAGTCAACGGTAACGGTCGGACTCGGTCAGGCGCTTGAAAAACTTGGCCAAAAAGCGCTCATTGCCCTTCGCGAACCGTCGCTTGGTCCTGTTATGGGGCTGAAAGGCGGAGCAGCTGGTGGGGGATACGCCCAAGTACTGCCGATGGAGGACATCAATCTGCACTTTACAGGTGATCTTCACGCCATTACAACGGCAAACAATGCGCTGTCTGCCATCATTGACAATCATATTCACCGCGGGAATGAATTGAATATTGATCCTCGCCGTGTGGAGTGGAAACGCGTTATGGATATGAATGACCGGGCATTGCGGCAAATTGTTGTCGGGCTGGGTGGTCCTTTGCGGGGGGTTCCCAGAGAAGACGGGTTCAATATAACAGTCGCGTCCGAAATAATGGCCATCCTTTGTCTGGCAACAAGTCTTGATAACCTGAAAGAGCGTCTTGCAAACATTGTCATTGGCTTTACATATGATGAAAGACCAGTTACGGTGAAGGATCTGAATATAGAAGGCGCACTTTCCCTTTTGCTTAAAGACGCCATTAAGCCGAACCTGGTGCAGACAACTGAGAATACGCCAGCCATTATTCACGGGGGACCATTTGCTAACATTGCCCATGGCTGCAACAGTGTAATGGCTACTAAAACAGCGGCCAAGCTAGGTGATTACGCAGTAACTGAGGCTGGCTTTGGTGCGGATCTGGGTGCAGAAAAGTTTCTTGATATCAAATCCCGTGCCGGGGACATCAACCCAAGTGCAGTCGTTATCGTCGCGACAGTCCGTGCGTTAAAAATGCATGGCGGCGTTCACCGTGACCATTTGAAAGAGGAAAATATCCAGGCATTGGAAGCAGGAATGGACAATCTGAAGAAACATATGGAAACAATCGATTCGTTCGGGCTTCCGTTTGTTGTAGCAATCAACCAATTCCCGACAGATACAAAGGCTGAAACCGATTTTGTAAAGTCATGGTGCGAATCCCATGGCGCCGATGTGGCATTGACAGACGTTTATGCGCACGGCGGAGTGGGCGGTATCGAACTTGCTGAAAAAGTTATGGCGATTGCCGGTCCTGCTGAAGGAAAACCGAACTATGTATACGACACCAATGAGAAACTGGAAACCAAAATACGGAAAATAGCCCAAAACGTGTACGGTGCACTTGATATCGAATTGTCACCACAAGCTAAAAAACAGCTTGCATATTATGAACAGGAAGGATGGGGAAACCTTCCCGTCTGCATGGCCAAAACACAATACTCCCTGTCAGATGACCCGGCACTGCTCGGACGTCCGGAAAATTTCACCATAACCATTCGGGAACTGCGGCCATCGATCGGTGCTGGCTTTATCGTTGTTCTCACAGGAAACATGATGACCATGCCTGGGCTGCCTGAAAAACCTGCCGCATTAAACATGGATGTCGATAAAGACGGAAAGATTAAAGGATTGTTTTAATGGATACGACCAGGAAATTAGCAAATATCCGTGATTATACCCACAGTATTTTTCAGGATGACAGTACAGGACACGATTTTTTTCATATGCAGCGGGTTGCCCGCACGGCAAGTGAACTAGCGGCAAAAGAGGGGGCAGACCCGTTTATTTGTGAAGCTGCTGCATGGATTCATGATATCGGCGATGAAAAATTATTTTCCGATTCTACAAAGGCGATTCGGAAGCTGGAAGAATTTTTATATTCGATTGATTGTACTGGTGAACAGATCCAGCGTATGAAAGATGCCGCAAAAGATGTTTCGTTCCGTAAAGGCAGGATACCGGACACATTGGAAGGGAAAATAGTGCAGGATGCAGACAGATTGGATGCCATAGGGGCCATTGGTATTGCACGGACGTTGGCTTATGGCGGGGCGAATGGACAGTGCATTTGGCATGACAACGATGAAGAGAAAGAAAACACATCTGTCCAACATTTTTATGACAAGCTGCTGAAGTTAAAAGACAGGATGAACACAAACAGCGCAACACAGATTGCTGCCAAACGCCACCAGTTTATGGAAAGTTATCTGCAGCAATTTTTCCTGGAGTGGGGGAACACACTCTAAAAGTAGGTAGTTCATATTCATTGAAAATCAGCAAGAAGCTTGGAAAAGAGGGAAGTCTCCGATGGCTCCCCTCTTTCCCTATTTACTTATTCCGAATCACCAACAGATATTTTCAATTAATAACTAGCAATACAAATGACATAAGGATAAGAACGAAACTGGAATTTGCATATAAGGAATAATCTGCAAACATTTTATACTTTCTAGCCTCAACTTTATCTTCTTGATCGCCGCCAAAGTTTTGTGTGTTAAGCGATTTAATCTTTTGAAACCGAAAAACACTCATAGCTATTAGGAAGGTAGAGATTGCAATTAAGCTGATTACAGTTATTTCTCCAGCAAAATTAACCTCAGAAAAGTTCATCAAAGCATACACGACAAAAAAACCAACAAATCCACCAATAACAAATCGCAATATAAGTTTCATTTATAACTCCTCCTCCTCAAAGTGGAATACATTTTCAACAGGCTCATTAAAAATACGAGCAATACGAACGGCAATTAAAAGTGAAGGCATATATTCTCCGCGTTCGATTAAACTTATTGTTTGTCTGGATATCTTAGCGCGTTTCGCGAGCTGGGTTTGGTTATAGCCTGCACGTGCCCGAAGCTCTTTTAAGCGACTTCTCAAACCTCATCACCTTCAATTCTTTTGATCTAATAATAATAGTGTATACGATAATAATCATTTTGACAATAATAATTGTCGTAAGTGAAATAATTATTGTCGATTGCGTATGTCAAAACATCTCTATTATTATTGGGCCATTTACCGTAATAACGGGATCAAAATTACAACGTAACTACTACCATAGACTACGACGCCATTTAAATGGCAACGTAATTCACGCACATTAATTTCATTACTGCTACCATACAGTTTATTTTTCTTTGGGAATTGGATTGTGAATAGATTGAACATCTTGTTAAATGTCATTTTTTAAGAAATTGATGCTACATTACGAAAAAGATGCATATAATTGACCGGATAGAGAAGAAACATTTGGGAGGCAGAATGTTCGATGTCGGATGAATACAGCTCTCGTATGGAACGGAGAAAAGGGGAAAATAAACCAAAAAACAAAAATAGAAAACTTTTTAAGAGGATTATTCTATATTGTCTTATTGCAATTTCGCTCGTATTGATAGCTTGTGGGGTGTGGGTGGTTTCAATCATTATGAGTGCGCCGGAGTTAACCCCGGAGAAGCTGCAAACTCCTTTCTCGTCACAAATTTACGATCAAGACGGGGAACTTGTCACAACGCTGTTCAAGGAACAAAATCGGTTGAAGGTCGATATTGGAAACGTTCCGGACCAGATGATAGAGGCTGTAACCTCTATTGAGGATCGACGGTTTTATCAACATAACGGGGTCGATATCTATCGGATTTTCGGTGCACTCATGGCAAATATCGAAAGCGGATGGGGCTCTGAGGGGGGAAGCACAGTTACCCAACAGGTCGTGAAAAGGACGATATTATCGCCCGAAAAAACATTGACTCGTAAAATAAAGGAAGCCTATTTGGCGATAAAGCTGGAACAAAAGTATTCAAAAGATGAAATCCTGCAAATGTATTTAAACAATATTTATTTCGGCAACGGAGCTTATGGTCTGGCAACGGCATCGACAACTTATTTTGGTACGAAAGATTTGTCCGGGTTAAACGTATCGCAAATGGCCTTACTTGCGGGTCTACCGAATGCACCAAGTTATTATGATCCATTTCAACATCCCGATAGAGCGACCGACCGTCGGGATCAAGTTTTGCAGGCAATGGTAGAAACCGGTGCCATTTCGGAGAATCAAGCAAAAAAAGCAGAATCAATTCCCGTTAAAAAACTTGTTCAAGAACAAAAAAAGGTTATTAATAACAAGGATCGACCTTATCAAGCGTTTGTTGACCGGGTGTATCATGAGTTAGTAAACGAAAGGAAAATTGTCTCGGATCAACAGTTTTATCAAGGCGGATTGAAAATTTACACGACCCTGGACACCGATGCACAAAAAGAAGTCTATGATCTTTTGACTTCGGATAAAATCAATTATCCTGACAAGGCATTTGAAGCGGGAATTTCCCTAATTGATACGAAAACGGGGGCCATTCAAGCCATCGGCGGGGGAAGAGATTTTCTTTCCATCGGTGATACCAACTACGGTGCTGAGGAAAAAAATCCTCCCGGCTCAACGTTTAAGCCGATTATTGATTATGGTCCGGCGATTGAACACTTGAATTGGTCAACGAGTCATTCGATCGTGGATGAACCTTATTCTTACAGTGATGGAACACCGATCAACGAATGGGACGGGGAATATTGGGGGTCAATGACCATACGAAGGGCTCTGGCGTGGTCGCGAAATATTCCTGCGTTAAAGACGTTTCAGGTTGTCGGAAAGGAAAAAGCGGCAGGATTTGCGGAACAGCTTGGAATTGAACTCGAGGAACCGATTCCTGAAGCTGCTGCAATAGGAGGCCTTTCCACAGGCGTAACTCCATTGCAAATGGCCGGCGCCTATGCAGCATTTGGAAACGAAGGGGTTTATCATACCCCATATGCTGTAAAGAAAATTGTCTTTCAAAATGGAAAAGAGAAGAAGCCTGAACATGAGCCGGTTCAGGCCATGCATGACTATACAGCTTATATGATTACTAACATGCTCAAAACAGCTATCACTTCCGGAACGGGTACTGGTGCTAACATACCCAGTATTCCGGTAGCAGGTAAAACGGGATCAACAAACATTCCGGAGCCATTGCGACAAGAATATCATATTGGAGATGGTTTGCTCGATTCGTGGTTTACCGGTTATACAACACAGTACACGGCTGCAGTTTGGACCGGTTATCCGAAATTGAAAGATGGAGACGACGTTCATTATATTCGTTATGACGGGTCAGAGGATATAGCAAAAGAAATTTTTCAAGTGTTAATGGAAAATCTGTCTGATTCGGAAACGCCGGATTTCAAAAGACCGGATTCAGTCGGAGAATCAGGTGGTACATTGTATGTCCGAGGGGCACAGCCAACAATCTCCGGTTCGGTCGATGATGAGCAACAAGAGGATGATCATACGGATCAAAAGGAATTTGAACCGCCTGTTCAACAAGAAGAGGAAAACGAACAAGAACCAAATCGTGAGGAACAAGAACAGAAGAAACCGAGGAATCAAAATCAACATAAAGAACCAAAGGACCAGCAAGTCGAAGAACAGAAAAAACAGCAGAATGAAGAACAACAGGATCAAAATGAACAAAAGAACCAAGATCCGGAAGAGAATAAGACCGACCAGACGGATGAAGATTCTCAAGAGCAAGATAAAGATTCTCAAGAGCAAGATAATCAAGAATCCAATCCGGATGAAGGAGAGGATCAGGATAATGGTTCTGACGGAAATACAGAAGATCAAGATAACAGTGAAAAGGGAAATAAAGATGGTGATAACGGAGAAAACTCTGGAGGAGAGGAAAAAGATAAAGAAGATAACCAAAGCCGACCAGACGATACGGGTTGAGAATAAAAGACATCTGACAACCTTTCCGCCATTTACCCATGATAGAAGGACAGAACGTTGGTTTATGAAAAAACGAGCAGGAAGCATATGAAGCTTTCCTGCTCGTTTATTTTCACTCCTGTACGGTTTTTTTTACTCGGTCGCTGCTCAGGAGCCAATTGTGCTGGAAGATCTCCGTTATTCCAAGTAATGCTCCAGTTAAAACAGCTCCCCAGAATGTAACGGCCGTATCAGCCAGTAACATAGAACCAAAGTATACAATTAACGCGGTGACCACGAAATCTAATCCAACACTCAGCCAGTTTGTCTCTTCCCGCAGCATCATTTTTTCCATAAAATATCCTACAAATGCCAAAACAACACCAAGGATGATCGGCTGATACCAGTAGCCAAAGTCGACATTAGGAAAGAGCCATGATGCAGCATATAATCCGATTGGGCAGACGAGTAATTTAACGATTAGGCCAGTCATTGTTTCATCCCACCTTTCTCTTTTATACCGTTATTATTTGCGGTAAAGGTGGATTTATTCCAATAAATTACTGAACTCTTCTTGCCCCAAGGAATCGCTGTTTCCAGTAGGAATTTCCCAGTTTGCTGGTTTCGACACCACGTGATTCTCCTGCATGGATAAACTTATTATCGCCAACATAAATCCCCATATGGGACGGCCCTGGTTTATATGTTTCAAAAAAGACAAGATCACCGACGGATGGCTTGTTGACGGGTACTGTAAAATTCCACACATCACTGACAGTTCGAGGGAGTGTGATATCTTCCATTCGAAAAATGTATTGGATAAATCCACTGCAATCAAAGCCGGATGGGGACTCTCCGCCCCAGACATACGGTGTACCGACCTGTGCGTATGCAGCTTCAACAGCCCTTGAATAATTAGTATTGTTTACTTTGACCTGTTTCGTTTCCTGTTCAGATTCGGCTTCATTCTCTTGCGCTTGCTGCTTGCTTTCCTGCTCGTGATCGGCTTTGCTCTCTTGCACTTTCTGCTGGCTTTCCTGTTCTTCCTGCTCCTGTTCATACAGGGCTGCCAGAGCGTTATCATCGACAAGCTCCATTCCGAATTTATCCTCCGCCATCTCCAGAGCCTTCTGAGTAAGCGGTCCATAAATACCATCAATTTTTCCTTCGTAATAACCAAAATACTGCAGTGCCTCCTGCACGATTTTAACGTCTGAAGGATTCATTTCCGGATGGATGGTATCGGACATTTCGTTTAATTGTTCCTTGTATTGCTTCTTCTCTTCGTCAACGACTGTTTGGAGTGTTTTCAGGTTTGCTTTACCTGTAATCGTGATTTGATGATCCTTCTGAAACTTTTTTAGTGCATGCTCCGTTAATACATTGTACTCACCATCAATTTCGTCATCGAAATAAGATAATCTGTTTAATTTATGCTGCAGGATCCGAACGGCTTCTCCATGCTGTCCGAATTGTAGTTGTTCCTCTTCAAGCAATTGTTCATTTTGAAGTGCAGGATATGCATCAACATAAACGGAAAACGGCTGACTTAACACGTAGCTGTACAAAATAGATTGCTTTACTACATGTTGAACGGAACCATTCAGCATGCAAATATCCCCTTTCATGTGTGACTTGCTTTTAAAAGATTTATGTGCAGGTGAATTTGTTTATGCGCCAGCGAGTTAACGATTGTGTTACAATATGGAAAGGTGGAATCGTCCGTACAGGCTAAATTCGTGTAGTGTCACCGGCACTAGTACGTCCGTCCTGTACGTCGGCAGGCTAAAACCGCGACGTGCTATCGCAACGCCTGCACAGGATCTGGATTTAATTCTTATGGAGGGTACAATATGTTAATAGGTGAACAGGGTTACCTGGACTTATGTAACTACATACTAGAAAATGGTACGAAAAAAACGGACCGAACCAACACTGGAACGTATTCAGTTTTTGGCCAGCAAATGCGGTTTGATCTTAGCGAAGGATTTCCGCTTCTGACAACAAAAAAAGTCCCTTTCCGACTAATTGCCAGTGAACTTCTCTGGTTTATCAAAGGGGACACGAACATACGTTATTTGCTGCAGCATAACAATAACATCTGGAACGAATGGGCATTTAAGAAATGGGTGGAAAGTGATGAATATGATGGACCTGACATGACTGATTTCGGTAATCGAAGCCAGCAGGATATAGCTTTTCGTGAAGAGTACCGGAATCAATTGGATCGATTCAAGGAAAGAATCCTGCACGATCCATCATTTGCGGAAAGTTTCGGGGATTTGGGAAATGTGTACGGCAAACAATGGCGCGCCTGGGAAACATCCCGGAATGAAACAATTGATCAGCTGAAGGAGACAGTGGAGGGCATACGGAGTAATCCCGATTCCCGCCGGCATATTGTAACAGCGTGGAACCCGGAAGATATTCCAAACATGGCACTCCCGCCCTGTCATACACTATTTCAATTTTATATAGCGGACGGAAAACTGTCGTGTCAATTATATCAGCGCAGTGCCGATATATTTTTAGGAGTACCGTTCAATATAGCAAGCTATGCGCTGCTTACACAGCTGATTGCGCATGAGTGTGGCCTTCAGCCAGGCGAATTTATTCACACGCTCGGGGATGCACATATATACACGAATCATGTGGAACAGGTGAAAACACAGCTTGGACGTGACATCAGACCACTGCCGAAACTTGAGATTAATAAGGACAAGGAATCGGTGTTTGATTTTGATATGGATGATTTCAAGCTGACAGATTACCATCCGCATCCATCCATTAAAGCACCAATTGCAGTATAAGAGGTTTATCCTCATTTTTGAACACACACTCGAAAGGAGGTTTGTAGCGAATGATTTCATTACTTGTAGCAATGGACCGGAATCGGGTGATCGGGTCCCAGAATGATCTGCCATGGCATCTCCCGAATGACCTGAAATTTTTCAAACAAAAAACCACCGGTAACACTATCTTTATGGGCAGAAAGACATTTGAAGCAATCGGAAAACCACTCCCAAACCGTGAAAATATTGTCATGACACGCCAACAGTCCAGCTTCCCGGAAGGAGTGGATGCTATCCACACGATTGATGCGGTTCTTGAACGGAATGAAGAGCGTCCTGATGAGGAACTATTCGTCATTGGAGGTGCGAATATCTTCAGGCAGTTTCTTCCCCATGCAGACCGGATGTATATAACACTGATTGATGAGGCTTTTACCGGGGATACCTATTTCCCTGCCTTTGCAGAAGATAATTGGCAGCTGACAGTAAAAGAGAAGGGGGTGCAAAACGAAAAAAACCCTTATGATTATTACTTCCTTCAATATGACCGGATGTAATGGGGAGGTGAAGGCATGCAAGTCAGCGGAATCATTCTCGCAGGCGGGAAATCGTCCCGTATGGGGACAAACAAATCGCTATTGCCAATTGAGACAAAGGCATCCATCGCACATGTGGCAGATGAATTAAAAAAATGCAGCCAGCAAACAATGGTCATTACAAATGAACCTGCCCAGTACACATTCCTCGGATTGGATATGTTTAGTGACCGGTATAAAGATATGGGGCCACTGGCAGGCATGGAGGCCGGTTTGCATTATTCCAGTTCAGATGTGTGCGCATTTGCCGCGTGTGATATGCCGTTTATTGATCAGGAAGTCTACCGCCTGCTGCTGCATTCTCTTGGCAGCCATGATGCGGTAATTCCGGTGTATAATGAAAAAATGCACCCGCTGGCAGGCATATATAAAAAACGAGTTCTGCCGCAAATCCAGAATCTGTTGGACAGAGATCAGCGAAAAGTGCGCACATTGTTCAGGCATATAAATGTCCGGTATGTGTCAGACTATAAAGGACTTCCCGCTCAAATGCTGGAGAGACATTTTTTTAACATGAATTATCCCGGTCAATATGAAGTAGCAAAACGTTTATAAGTTGTACAGCAGCTGTTTCCCGTGTTACACTTTACTCAGCATAGGATGATGTGCAAATAATACGATTTTCTTGTGCGCGTTGGTTCATATATCATACATGATAAGAAGGTGTTTATAATGGCTAATATCGGATTCCCGGGACTCATTCTTATTCTGGTCATTGCACTGGTTATTTTTGGCCCGAAAAAATTGCCGGAAATTGGGAAAGCGGCAGGTCATACATTAAAAGAATTTAAGAATTCGGCTCAGGATTTGACAGGTGATGTTTCCAATGAAGTCAATGAAGCTAAAAAGGCAGTTAAAGGCGATGAAAGCAAATAATCATGCGGAGTGATGATGATGGGGTTAGGCAATATTGGCATTCCAGGATTAATTTTAATTCTAATCATTGCGCTGATCGTTTTCGGACCGTCTAAACTTCCGGAAATCGGTAAAGCGTTTGGAAGCTCATTAAAAGAATTCAAAAATGCCACCAAAGGTATTGTATCGGATGATGATTCCAGGAAAGACGACCATACATCAAAATAAGCGAATGAATAAGAAAGGTGTAGGGGCAACCTTACATCTTCTTTTGTGTGCGTCATAGTGGGAGCGTGAACGAATGGCTGATGAACAGCAATTGGACAATGAAAAAGAAATGAACGTAGTCGGGCATTTATCGGAATTACGGAACCGGCTGATCGTTACAGCGGTGTTTTTTGTTCTATTTTTTGCAGCCGGCTTTATTTATGTAGAAGAAATTTATGATTTTATAGCTGCTGATTTGCCCTTTAAGTTAAGTGTCACCGGTCTTACCGATTTGGTGTCTGTTTACATTACACTGGCAGGATTAATCGCTGTTGTTGGTACATTGCCGATATTGACTCTGCAAGTCTGGTTTTTTATTAAACCAGGCCTGACGAAACCGGAACGTATAACAGCATTAATGTATATACCGATCATATTTATTTTATTCATCATCGGCGTTGTTTTTGGATATATTATTTTTGTTCAGCTGATTGTACCCTTTTTACTATCATTGAATAATGACATGTTCAATGAAATTTTTACATACGACCGTTACTTCAAACTGTTATTCCGGATTGTAATTCCATTTGCTCTGTTTTTTGAAATACCAATTATCGCCATGTTCCTAACCCGGCTGGGAATTCTTACGCCGGAGTTTATGCGGAAGACGAGGAAGTATGCTTATTTAATCCTTGTCATCATCGGTGCATTGATTACACCGCCTGACTTTGCTCTGCAGCTCGTCGTGGCTGTTCCGCTGATTATCCTTTACGAAATCAGCATTTATTTATCAGCGGCTGTGTATCGCAAAAAACTTAAGGAACATCAGAAGTTTATGGAGAATAGTGGCTATGAATAGCAAAGGGGAATACGATGCGTTCATTTTATCATTTTGTACTGACTTATAGAGGAAAAAAAGAGCCGGACGATAAAAGCCGGCTGGCCGATTGGATTTTTTATGATCATGACTTTCCTAAACAATCTGCGGATTATCATGAGATCAGCAATTATCTGGAATGGAACAGTCCTTTTCCGAATGCACTGTCTGTCTTTGATGATTTATGGGAAGCATACCAAGCAATAGATTAGGCAGCAGATTTTTTCATACCGGGACATAAAGTGTGCTTTTTCAGCATTATTCACAGTCTGAATGTAGGATAGTGGAGATTCCTGCGGTTGCCCGGGAAATATTGACCGTGCTTATGGGGGTTTTCATGAAATCGTCAAACTGCCCATCGCCTGAACAGCCCTGAATCACGTATACTTAATGTATAAAGAGTAGGGGAAAGAGGGGAAACTAGGTTTTCTGTTGTGGTATTTGGCATCATACTTACCGGTTCTGTCGGCTTTATTATTGCCTCAGATATAGCAAGTGATTGATTTTATGATGAAGCCTTTCCTAATAGGCGAAGGCTTCTTTGTTCTAAGACTCGGACTTTCCGTCATTATGGTACAGTAGCCTACACTTTTTGAGCATTTGTCACGTACACTAATCTTAATGACCATGATGGAAGGGAAGGGGAGGATCAACATGGTATGGCCAATCCAGCACTACCCCAATAATCATTTTCAAAATCCTCAGGGGTTTTACCCGCCAGGGCCGCCCCAGCATAACACGTCAAATGGGTTACGGCAGTTTTTCACTCCTAACCATGCCCAGCGTTTACTAACGCCTGATAAGATAAGCAGTTTTTCACAAAAATTGGGAAGTGTGCAACAAGTATTAAAAACCGTCCAATCTGCAGCACCAGTCATACAGCAATATGGACCAATGCTTAAAAACCTGCCAATGATGCTGCAATTGCTGAAATCATTGAATGAAAACGAGGAAGTGGAAGAGGAAGAAGAAAATGCTGAAAGCCCGGATGACCATGAACCATTGTCCGATAGCGAAGACACGGAAGAGACACCGGATTTACCTCTGGAAAGCATGAATAACACTGATACAGATGATGCTATAACTAAATCAGGACAATCAACACCAAAGCTGTTTATTTAATTCCTCCAATTACAGGCAAAGCGCTTGATTTTTTTTGCTGAAAACGAAAAAATAGAACTAGAACAGAAACGGGAGGTATCCTATGGCAACCGAACTAGCAACATTTGCAGGAGGATGTTTTTGGTGCATGGTGGAACCATTTGATGAGCGCCCTGGTATCCTGAATATCATTTCAGGTTATACGGGAGGACATACGGAAAATCCGACCTATGAAGAGGTATGCTCGAATACCACTGGCCATGTGGAAGCAGTGCAAATTACTTTCGATCCTGAAAAGATGCCTTATGAGGAACTGCTCAGTACCTTTTGGCAGCAGATTGACCCAACAGATGCAGGCGGGCAATTCAATGACCGGGGCGAGTCGTATCAAACTGCTATTTTTTATCATAATGAACGGCAAAAGCAGCTTGCGGAACAATCTAAGCGGGAACTCGAAGAAAGCGGAAAATTTTCCAAACCAATTGTAACGCCAATTATTGCTGCGAAACCGTTTTACAAAGCAGAGGCAGAACATCAGGATTATTACAAGAAACAGTCGTTCCATTACCGTCTTTATAAAAAAGGTTCTGGTCGCGAGAACTTCATTAAAGAACATTGGCGTCAAAAACCGGACGAATCGGAACTGAAAAAGAAACTAACACCTATCCAATATAATGTGACACAAGAAAATGGGACGGAAAGACCTTACGCCAATGAATACTGGGATAATGAGAAAGAGGGAATTTACGTAGACCTGATTTCTGGGGACGTTTTGTTTTCTTCACATGATAAATTTGATGCAGGCTGCGGCTGGCCAAGCTTTACCAAGCCTGTGGACCCATACCGGGTGGAAGAAAAAACCGACACGAGTCATGGGATGATCCGAACTGAGGTCAGAAGCAAACACGCCGACTCCCATCTAGGCCATGTCTTTAATGATGGTCCAAAAGATAAAGGCGGTTTACGCTACTGCATGAACTCTGCCGCCATGCAATTTATACCTAAAGAGGAAATGGAAGAAAAAGGATATGGACAGTATTTGTCCTTTTTTGAGTAGGCTGTTTTCTAAAAGATTGTTACTATGTGCATCATTTTAGGAACCCTACTTAACAATTTCTATATAATGCGGTGTAAATTGAGATGGTGGTTAGACCACCGTTCTAGAAATACACTTCGCTTTCACCACTCTGGGTACAAGCGCGACATCTGCTCAAGCTTCCTTTGGTCGCATTCGCAGTGTCTTCTTTGCCGCTGGGCTTGCGATGAGCCTCCTCGTGAGAAAACCACTCACTGCGGGGTCTCATCGTCTTCGCTTTCCCGCAGGAGTCTTCGTGCATTTCTTCCACTAGTGTCTGCGATACTTTTTGGTGAAATGGACAATAAGTACACGATAACCAGAACACCACTGCCAGCGTAGGCAAAATACGTAGACTCCTGCGGGAACAGCACGTGTCTGAAGACCCCGTAGCGGCGGTTTTCCGCGAGGAGGCTGAAGCCGTGCCCGCGGAAAGCGAAGTATTCTGCCGGAGCGAATTCAAGCACTTATCTATCATTAGAACGAGAGATAGTGTCATAAAAGAGAATTTTCACTGTGTCGCAGTTTATATCAACTGCACTGGAAAAACAACAAAATATGCTAAAAGAACCTTTAAGTAAAGTTGACAATAATAATATTATGTAAACAAGACTAGAAATAGGAGCGCTTAGCAATGATACACTTAAACTGGCAGGAACGAGAAACAGTCAAAACAGTGGAATGCATCCATGCCGATGCCAAAAAATTCATTGTACATCATAAACTGACCCCAGGCGAGCACTATGATGTCAAAAATGAGACAGATGAATTTTATTTCATAGTGGATAACAGCGGCCGAATCGGTGGTTTCTACAAGGATTATTTCAAAGAAATAAAATAACAGGCAGGACCACCCTGCCTGTTATTTTATGTTTTGCCTGTTACATATAGAGGTTTGCCAGCATAATCCCCAGAGTTTCTTCATAAATCTCTTCAAATTGGCTGAATGGCAGCGGGTTTACACCAGTACCCAGTTCAACGGTAAATCCAGGCCGCCGGAATTCCTTAATAAACCAGTCTTTATATCCCGCGTAACTGTCAATATAGCGAACAGCCCGGTATCCGCTAACACGGCTGTATTCATTAACAAGCTCCTGAGCGTATGGCGGCTCAAGCCCTTCGTATCCCCAATAGATTACCTCACCCTGGGTATGAAACGCGTTAACACGCAAGAAATCCCGCCCGTTTGCGAGATCAGCCATTGCAATAGCTTCCGGCTCCGATAAGGGATGCGGCCCAGGATAATCTCTAGGTTGTGGTGAATCAGGTTTTCGTGCTTCTTCAACTTCCCATCGGGCTGGATATTGGTTGTTTAGATCGACGCCGGCAATATTTGCTTTCCAGTTCGAGAAATCCGGATTTTGGTCATTCAAAGCAAGGACTTCCTCGCGATACGTACCGGCTGCAGATGCACCATCCAGGACAAGATCGACACCGTCCGGGTTGACCATTGGGACAACAGATAAGTTGGTTTCCTGAATGTAAGGAAGCATTTGAAGTCCCCTTATCGGCATTTTATTGGTCAATGCCCGTGCATATTCGTTGATGAAGCGCATAATAACAGGGGTTGTAATCCATTCATTGGCATGGAATGAACCGTTCAGGTGAACCTGTTTTTGGCCGCTGCCAATCTGCAGTTCTGTTAGATCTTTTCCCATGACGGAATTGCCGATGGACTGTTTCCGAATGAATGGATAAACGGTTGTGAGCAGCTGGATATCCCGTACCATCTTTGCAAATGTATAGTGATTGAAATCTGTTAAGAGTAATTGATCAACACGTGCTGGAACTGCTATTGTTTCCCCGATTGATAAGTTGCCGGGATTAATCGTTGGGTTCACTAACTGAAGCATATCAACCGGCACATTCTGTTCCATAGCGACTTTCCACAATGAATCATTCGCAGCGATGGTACGGTTATGAATCATGTAGCCAGGAATTTGTACTGTTTCACCAGCCATTAATTGATTTGGATTCAATGCCGGGTTTGATTGTTCAATCAATACAAGCGGAACATCAAATAATTCACTGTAATACCAGAGGGAATCATTTGGCCGGATGGTGACTTCCATACATAACCTCTCCTTCATATGAATCCGATAGTAAATGGTATGTATAAACGCCCAGGAATGTGCTCCAACACTTGAATCTGCAGACAAAATTCTGTAATATACTTGTATAAGTGCGTGTTCAAAAAGTAGATAACCCGGACTTTTTGAACAACCCCTATAATGAATGATTTGTCCCTAATCTGAAGGAGGAATTAGCTTGGCTTTTGTCATAACATCACCTTGCATAAATGAAAAATCAGGGGAATGCGTAGAAGTTTGTCCTGTAGACTGTATAGAAGAAGGCAAAGATATGTTCTATATTGATCCTGATATTTGCATCGATTGTGGTGCATGTGAAGCGGTTTGCCCGGTCGAGGCCATTTATATGGAAGATGAAGTACCGGAAGAAGAAAGTAAATATACCGAATTAAACCGCCAATTTTTCGAGAACCGCTAGCGCAGAAGCGATGAGAACAAGAACCGCTGCATGCTGCCGGCGGTTCTTATTTTATCACGCATTAACGGGCTGTCATACCCCCACTGAATGAAGTTTCATTTGATGGAGAAATCCTTGAAACCTTTATCTTTCTGGTCTAAATCTACTTCCATATTGTCCACGTGAATAAACGGGCTGAATCCTTTTTTCAATGCCTGGAGAAAAGTATGGACCTGCTCTTCATCACCTTCCACTTCCAATTCCACGGTACCGTTTGCTTTATTTTGAACCCAACCATTCAAATGATGCCTCCTGGCCTGCTGCTGGGCTGAAAACCTAAACCCTACACCCTGAACACGGCCGCTGACAATGACATGTGCTAACATTCCTACCGTCTCCTTTATTTTCTCGCTATTCGTATATATAGCCACATAATGTATTCTTAAACATACCATTTTCCTTCTTAACAAACTCGTCATCCTATGTCAAGAAAATTATTTCGACAAAACTGTTACCAGGATTTCGTGATAATTATCACATTTTGACTAACATTCGCCATATAAGAATTGTGAGAGGTTAATAGGCGTGATATGCTGAAAAAAATAAAGGAAGTAAATTCCGATTAAATGACGGGCTGACGGGATGGTACAAATAAGAACGAATGTCAGCCTGCCTTATCTATTAATCTTTGAAAGACCAAAGCATAGGAGTGATTAAAAATGTCAGGTCCAGCTTTGAAACGTGCCGACAGTCATGCTGCCATACATGAAGCAGCATTAAACGAAGCAATCGAGCTAACAAACATGCTCGAAAAACTTGCCGATAACAGTCAGCAGGAAAAGGCAATGGAATTAGCATATGTGCTTGTCGAACAATGGGAGACAAGAACCCTTGCCCACGCTAGTTCAGAGGAAGAAGGTTTATATAAAGATCTGGTGAAGGAAAATCCGGATATGAAGGATGACATTGTTGCATTGACACGTGATCACGATTTGCTGCGGCTGCTGGTCGCTGAAATCAAACGGTTACTGCCCGAATTCGGGGTAACCGGCGGGGTGGTGCAGCGTTTCCATTCATTAATTATTGTTGATGAATTGCATAATCAAAAAGAATTGGATGTTTTGCCGGAGCATTAAAATAATACATCACTGGGAGGTGAAGCATGTTGCATTCTGAACAAGCATCAACCGGGAAAGAACGGTCGCTTCGTGTCATACTTCCGGAATTGTACAGCTTTATAACAACGGAGCTGGAAGATCGTTATAACATCCATCCGTATGATATTCAGGCGAATGCTGTTAAAGAAGCATCCGGGTATAAGATCATCCTTTATTATGGGGATAACTATGCTCATCAGAAGGCTCAATCGTTTTCCGTCAAGTCCCTTCAAAGCTTTGACACAGAATTGACGGCGTTCATTGAAGAAGTTGGGGAGTCCTGCAAAGAAGTGATGATTGCTGATTACTACCGAATGATGAAACCATAGCACAAAGGAGTGTATGTGTCATGTTCATGTTTGAAGATGAAGCAAATAATGTACAGGATCGGGAAGATTTATTGGCGATTTTAAAAATGCGGTTCGGTGAAATCCCTCCCAAAATCATCGAATCCATCTATGACATAAAAGAGTACGATACATTGGAACGATTAATACTTGTGGCTTCCAATGCTCCCAGCCTGAAAATTTTCCTGGAAGAAATGGAAGCAGGAAGTGGTAGCTTCAAAATCTTGGGGGAACGATTTAATCCAGTTGAGGCAACCCATCAGGGAGGTGGCACAAGTGAAAAAGAATAGAAATAAACTATTTGAAACCTTGAAACACGTAAAAGCCGGAACTCGCATCAATGAGGGCTGGACAGAAGAGAGTACTCGTCCCCGTGATTCAGAAGATATCTACCGAAGACGCTGGCAGCACGATAAAGTTGTCCGGTCCACACATGGTGTCAATTGCACAGGCTCATGCAGCTGGAAAATTTATGTGAAGGATGGCATTATTACTTCGGAAACGCAGCAGACCGACTATCCAAGTACAGGGGATGACTTCCCGGAATATGAACCACGTGGCTGTCCAAGAGGTGCCAGTTTTTCATGGTATACGTACAGTCCGATACGGGTGAAATACCCATATGTCCGCAGTGATTTGTATGCGTTGTGGAAAGAAGAACGCGAAGCTGGAAGCGATCCTGTCGAAGCATGGCAGAATATTGTCAGCACACCCGAAAAACGTGCCCAATATGTCCAGGCTCGCGGTAAAGGTGGCTTTGTCCGTGCAACATGGCGGGACATGAGTGAAATGATTGCCAGCGCTTCTATCCATACCATCCAAAAATATGGGCCGGACCGTGTCGCAGGCTTCAGTCCGATACCGGCCATGTCTATGATCAGCTATTCTTCCGGCACACGCTTCCTGTCGCTGATCGGCGGCACCATTTTAAGCTTTTATGATTGGTATGCAGACTTGCCGCCGGCTTCACCGCAAGTATGGGGAGAACAGACAGATGTTCCGGAAAGTGCCGACTGGTATAACTCCAAGTACTTCATTATCTGGGGTACCAATCTGCCGCAGACCCGGACACCGGATGCTCACTTCATGGTCGAAGCAAGATACAATGGGACAAAAGTCGTCGGAGTCAGCCCGGATTACGCGGAATATGAAAAATTCGCCGATATTTGGCTGCCAGCCCGTGCCGGCACAGATGCAGCACTTGCAATGGCCATGACCCATGTTATTTTAAAAGAGTTTTATGTCGATAAAGAAACGCCTTACTTTACAGATTACGCAAAAAAATATACTGACTTGCCATATTTGGTAACCCTGAGCGAACAAGATGGAGAGTACCGCAGTGACCGGTTCCTCCGCGCGTCTGATTTGAATGACGACCACGAACTGGGTGAATGGAAGACACTCGTTTGGGACTCTGGCACTGATACATTAGAAGCACCAAACGGAAGTATGGGATTCCGCTGGGATGGTGAAAGCAATTGGAACCTCCAGCTGGATAAAGAAGATGGTAGCTTCATCGATCCCGAACTTAGCTTCATCGATCGTCATGATGAGGCTGTGACAGTAAGCTTTCCTTATTTTGCAGAAACAGAAGGGGATATTGTCAAACGCGGTGTACCTGTCAGAGAAATACAGGATACGGATGGCAACCGTGTAAAAGTAACAACTGTCTATGACCTGATGATGGCGCATACGGGCATTGACCGCGGCCTGCCTGGGGATTATCCGTCTGATTATGATGATCCGAAACCATATACACCGGCATGGCAGGAATCCATCACAGGCGTTAACAAAAACCATGTCATCAAAGTTGCACGTGAATTTGCCGACAATGCCGAACGTACAAAAGGAAAATCAATGATTGCCATGGGCGGCGGAACAAACCATTGGTTCCATAGTGATCAGATTTACCGGGCTATTTTAAATCTCGTATTACTGACAGGTTCACAGGGTGTAAACGGTGGTGGCTGGGCCCACTATGTCGGCCAGGAGAAAGTGCGCCCGCAGGAAGGCTGGCAGCAGGTTGCCTTTGCCGGTGACTGGCAGAAAGCCCCGCGCCACCAGAACGGAACTTCTTATTTCTATTTTGTGACCGATCAGTTCCGTTATGAAAGCATACCAGATGATGCAGAAAAAACAGAATGGGGCAGCAAGTATAATGACATGCACCCGGCTGATTTGAATGCATTAGCAGCAAGACTGGGATGGCTCCCTTCGTATCCGCAGTTTTCACAAAACTCTATTGATCTGGTCAAAGAGAGCCGTGATAGAGGAGCACAGACCGAACAAGAGATTATAGATGATGTCGTTGGCCGGATAAAAGATAACGAGATTGATTGGGCTATTGAACATCCGGACGATCCAAGAAACTTCCCGCGGGTATTTTTCAATTGGCGCTCCAATCTGCTTGGTGACAGCGGGAAAGGACACGAATTCTTTGTCAAGCACTTGGTCGGTGGTGACAACCAGGTACTGGCAGAACCGGAAAATTCATGGCAGCCGGAAACGGTTAATACCGAAGGAGAAGCTCCTACAGGAAAAGCGGATTTGCTCGTCAGTGTCGACTTCCGCATGACAAGTTCCGGATTGTTTTCTGACATCGTGCTTCCCGCAGCGACATGGTATGAGAAGAACGATATCAGCAGTACAGACTTGCATCCGTTCGTGCATCCGTTCAACGCAGCCATTACACCACCATGGGAAGCGAAGAGTGATTGGAACACCTTCAGGGAAATTAGTAAAGTTTTCTCAGAGCTTGCGGAAAAACATCTTCCAAAGACAGAGGAACTTGTAGCATCGCCGCTCGGACACGACTCGCCTGGTGAAATCGCCCAAGCAATGGGTAAGGTTAAAGATTGGCGTAAAGGTGAAACGGAAGCTATTCCTGGTAAAACGATGCCAAGTCTGAAGGTCGTCGAACGTGATTTTCCAAACGTCTATCAAAAAATGACGACGGTTGGCCCGCTGATTAAAAATGGCTACGGCGGCAAAGGGGTTACCATCCCTGGTGAAGAAGTATACGACGAATTGGGCGGACGCCTCGGCAAATCCAAACGGGAAGGCATTGGAAAAGGGAATCCTGATCTATATACAGATGAACAGGCCATTAATGCCGTTCTATTAATGTCCGGTGCCACAAACGGTAAGCGAGCTGTTGCCGGGTGGAAGTCACTGGAGGCCAAAACAGGCCAAAAACTGGAGGAAATTGCCAAACC
Source organism: Lentibacillus juripiscarius (assembly GCF_042685205.1). Classification (NCBI taxonomy): domain Bacteria; kingdom Bacillati; phylum Bacillota; class Bacilli; order Caryophanales; family Bacillaceae; genus Lentibacillus; species Lentibacillus juripiscarius. The sequence goes on along the minus strand of NZ_JBHUNA010000017.1, from coordinate 28,110 downwards.
GCGTGCAGAAGAGGACCATACATTGCGTGATTTGAGCATTCAGCCGCGCAATGCTATTTCAACACCGGTATGGAGTGGTTTGGAAAAAGACCATCGACGGTACTCACCGTTCACCGTAAATGTGGAATACAATATTCCATGGAGAACGCTGACAGGAAGACAAAGTTTCTACCTTGATCATGAAGTGATGCTTGATTATGGGGAAGGACTGCCGCTTTATCTGCCGCCACTAAGACATGGACCATTCCTTAAAAAAGAGGAAGGTGTGGAGGAAAATGAAAACAAGTCCATTACGGTAAGGTATTTGACACCACACCAAAAATGGGGCATCCATACGATGTTTACAGACACTACCCATATGTCTCAATTGTTCAGAGGCTGGCAGACGATTTGGATGAACGAAGACGATGCTGCTTCGATCGGACTGAAAGACAATGATTTTGTCGAAGTATACAACCGGAATGGGGCTATTGCTGCGCGGGTGGTTGTCACCTACCGCATACCAAAAGGGATGGCGTATATGTACCACGCACAGGACCGTACACTTGGTGTTCCTGCTACATCCATCAGTAAAAATGGCGGCAAAAGACGGGGCGGAACCCATAACAGTGTGACCAGGGTTACGCTGAAAGGAACACATATGATCGGTGGTTACTCCCAGTTAAGTTATGGGTTTAACTATTATGGTCCAACCGGTCATCAGCGGGATACAATCGCGGTCATCAGAGCTTTGAAGGAGGTAGATTGGCTTGAGAATTAAAGCGCAAGTAGCAATGGTTATGCACTTGGATAAATGTATCGGCTGCCACACTTGTTCTGTAACGTGTAAGAACACATGGACAAACCGGCCCGGAACGGAATATATGTGGTTCAATAACGTAGAAACCCGTCCGGGAACCGGCTACCCGAAACGCTGGGAAGATACGGAACGCTTTAAAGGTGGATGGATCCTGAAAAACGGCAAATTGCAGCTGAAAGCCGGCGGACCAATTTCCAAGCTTATGAATATCTTTTACAACCCTGACATGGCTACCATGGAGGACTATTATGAACCTTGGACCTACGATTATCAGCACTTGATCGACAGCCCAAAGAGTGAAAATCTGCCTGTGGCACGTCCGCAGTCGATGATTACGGGTGAATATATTGACAAGCCTGAATGGGGATCAAACTGGGATGATGACCTGGCAGGGGGAACAGAAACTGTTTCACAGGATCCAACCGTTGAAAAACTGCAGGAACACATTTCACTGGAATATGAAAAAACGTTTATGATGTATCTGCCAAGGATCTGTGAACATTGCCTGAACCCATCATGTGTTGCATCTTGTCCTTCTGGTGCACTATACAAACGGGATGAGGACGGAATTGTTCTGGTGGACCAGGAAGCATGCCGCGGCTGGCGCTTCTGCATGAGCGGCTGTCCGTACCATAAAGTGTATTACAATTGGAATACACATAAAGCTGAAAAATGTAATTTCTGCTATCCGCGGACAGAAGCTGGCTTGCCAACCATATGTTCAGAAACCTGTGTTGGCAGAATCCGCTATATCGGTGTCGTTCTGTATGACGCGGACAAAGTAAAAGAAGCGGCATCAGTGGAGGATCCGCAAGACTTGTATGAAGCACAATTATCCGTCTTTCTCGATCCATTTGATCCTGAAGTCATCGAAGAAGCAAGGAAAGCGGGAATTAATGATGAATGGATTGAAGGGGCGCAAAATTCACCAGTATACAAAATGGCAATGAAATGGAAAATTGCGCTGCCGCTGCACCCGGAATACCGGACACTGCCAATGGTCTGGTACGTGCCGCCACTTAGCCCAATCATGAACCATATTACGAATGAAGAAGATTTAAGCACAGACGGCTACATACCAGCTGTCGATCAAATGCGGATTCCTGTTCAATACCTGGCATCGATTCTTGCAGCCGGCGACACAAAAGTCATCCGCAAAGTATTGCTGAAACTAACGGCCATGCGGGTATATATGCGCGGAAAAACCGTCGGTGGTGTGGATGCGTTCAGACAGAGCGAATTGCTGAAAGAGGCAGGAACAGATCCAGAAGAAATAGAGGACATGGCACGGCTTTTGGGTGTCGCCAAATATAATGAACGATTTGTCATCCCGACCGGACGCAGGGAGATGGATGATGATCTGTATTATGAACAAGGTGCCTGCAGCCTGGAAGATTTAGCACCGCCAGAAGGCCTGACGACGTATGCATCCGGAAGAAAGACGTCTCCAGGAGAAATGGTGACATTTACATCTGGGGGTAAAGAATAATGGAACAGCAGGATCGCGCATTATTGATCATTGGATCACGACTATTGGCATACCCTGGAGAAACATTTTTTGATGAGCTTCATGACATACTGGATGGCATTGAGAGCGATATTACATCATCTGAATTGAAAAAAGAAATGACCCACTCGGTAAATGCTTTTAAGAACTATACGATCGAAAAATTGCGGAAAGTATATGTAGCAACATTCGACCTTCGAGCTAAAAATGGGCTGTATTTGACAGCCCATGAGCTCGGGGACAGCAATAAACGTGGTGCAGCACTAATCAAATTGCAAAAAATTATTAATCAGGCAGGCTATGAGCGGATTGATGAAGATTTGTCCGATTATATACCAATGCTTCTGGAATTTCTATCCGTTGCACCTGACAGCCGCGATAATGACCGGCTGATAAGAAGGCTTGCTGTAGCCATACATCGGATAATGAGCAATCTGCCAGAAGGGAATCCGTACCGCCAGTTTTTGCACGTATTAATGGATACGGTTTTCCCGCAGCCGACAAAAAAAGAATTGGAGAAGCTGGAGTACGAACGGGAAGAAGCTGATTTGGAAGAACTGCCATATCCTATTATGTATGGATAATGAACGTGGTGCATTACGCTGGACTACAGTGTGTTCATGAATAGAGCTTCTTTTGCTAATTTATTAGTTCTGACGTTATAAAATAAGGGAGGAATAGGATATGAGTGACATCTTTTGGTGGGTAATTTTTCCTTACGTCACCGGTTTAATCATGATCCTCGGACTCATATACCGTTTCGCTTACAGGCAATTAACCTGGGCCGCCCCGTCAACAGAATTTTTCGAGAAAAAATGGCTGCGGCTTGGCTCTCCACTGTTCCACTGGGGAATTGTTTTCGCGTTTATCGGGCATATCATGGGGATGGTGGTACCAATTGAGTTTTACCATGCGCTTGGCATATCAGACCACCTGTATCACTTTGGAGCAATTTACGGCGGAGGCCTGGCGGGATTGATGGTCGTTGCTGGATTGATTATTTTGCTAATCCGGAAAATCGTCATCGATCCGGTACGTGTCCATGCGACGTTTGCTGATTTCTTTTCCGTGATAGCTTTGCTGATTGTTTCCGGGCTAGGCGTTTATATGTCGATTATTTACAATTTAACCGTGGTGGAATATGAATACCGGACAACCATTGGACCGTGGTTCAGAAGTTTGTTTTACTTTCAGCCAAAATACGAGCTGATGACTAGTGTGCCATTGATTTTTAAGGTACATGTCATCGCTGCCTTCGGGTTATTCGCAAGTATACCATTCACACGGCTAATTCATTTTTATAGTTTGCCAGTCAGCTATCCGGGCAGAGCACCTCAGCAGTACCGCTCCCGGTCCCAATACAAACACTTAAAAATTAAATAAGCACCAACAAAAAGAACTGAATCCCTTTTCAGTTCTTTTATTTTTTCTCCCGTGCATAAAACAGCAAAACAGGATAATCCTAGAAGTGCGTTTATTGCACTTATGGGAGGAATGATATTTATGGCGGCAAACGTGAATGTTCCGCAATTTCCTGAACCTTATTGGAGAGAATCGGTTTCTGTTCCCTCATTTCCAAAATTGGATAAATCCGTAAAAACGGATGTTGGAATTGTTGGAGGGGGCATTACCGGTATAACAGCAGCTTATCTGCTGACAAAACAGGGTCTGAATGTCACTTTAATTGACGCCGGAAACATATTGAACGGTGTCACTGGTCATACCACAGCAAAAATAACCGCACAACATGGCATTATTTATGACGAACTTATCCAGCATTTTGGTACAGATAAAGCATCTCTATATTACCAGGCTTGCATGGAAGCAAAACAGCTGATAGAAGATACCATTAACAAACATGATATATCCTGCGATTATAAAAATGAGGATGCATACATTTTCACAAATGCGGATAACTATCTTTCTAAACTGGAGACGGAAAAGAAAGCGTATGAACAGCTTGATATCCCCGGGGAACTAAAGGATAGCATACCATTGAACATCCCAGTAAAATCCGCATTAGTCATGAGAGATCAGGCCCAATTTCACCCGCTTAAATATTTGAAGCAGCTAGTAAATGAAGCGGTCAATAATGGTCTGGAAATATACGAACAGACAACAGCAACAGACGTGGAATATAATAAGCATCCAGCAATTATTACAAGAGACGAGCACCGAATTTCCTGCAAATACATTATCCAGGCTTCCCATTATCCATTTTATGATATTCCTGGATTTTATCCGGCACGAATGTATCCGGAAAGAGCTTATATTGTTGCGGTTAAAACACCGGAAACATTCCCGGGCGGCATGTATATCAACGCTGAATCACCAACACGGTCGATTCGTTCGGCGAAGATGGATGGGGAAGATTTGTGGCTGATTAGCGGAGAGAATCATAAAACCGGCCAGGGTGAATCCACGATGAATCACTATGATGCGCTGCAGGAATATGCCGAAAAACAATTCGGTATATCCGAATACGTATACAGGTGGTCGGCCCAGGATTTAACGACAATGGACAAGGTTCCTTACATTGGACCGGTCACGAAGGAAGAGGATAATATTTTTGTCGCGACCGGTTACCGCAAATGGGGGATGACGAACGGCACCATCGCAGCGAAAATTCTTAGTGATCGCATTTTAAACAAAGACAATTCCTATGCCGAGCTATATTCGCCGTCACGATTTCACGCCGATCCGGCCATCCGCAAATTCACTCGTATGAATACCGATGTTGCAAAACATATGATAAAGGGAAAACTTGAATATACCAATGATAATGTAAAGGATCTTTCGGCTGATGATGCCACCGTAACACGTGTTAATGGCAAACGTACCGGTGTATATAAAGATAAGGATAATGCGTTATATGCTGTTGATACAACCTGCAAGCACCTTGGTTGTGAAGTGAATTGGAACGCAGGGGACCGGACATGGGACTGTCCATGCCACGGATCAAGATATTCCTATACAGGTGAAGTAATTGAAGGACCCGCGAAAGAACCATTGAATAAAGTGGAATTAGATCAGTGAAAATTTTAAAACACAATCGATCATTTAACACGTTATAAAAACTCCATTTATAGCGTGTTTTTTATGATATCTCACTATCACAAGTATACTTTATAATGAGACAGGAAAAAGCTTATTTTGCATCGACTTCCTATAATATATATTATGTAAACTAGAAGATGAAACTTGCGGGGGAAGTTCTGACCCTGTTCAGTGGTACTTCCCCCGTTTCAGCGATGCTGTCTTTAGTTACACAGTACCAAGCTAGACACAAGTTGTCAATTATTTAAAGTGCTGTGTAAACTTGATCGCACTCACCACCGGTTGGCTCATAAAAGCAATGCAATTTATATCGTCCAACAAGCGGCTGATCATACCATGTCGCCGGGCAGTTACCCTCCGGCCTGAAATACCACAAACTGTACTTCGCCGGCCAGCGCCGCTCGCCATTAACGACCCGCCGCGCCAGGCGTTTTTCGGTTTCTCTTGCTCTTTGGTAAAAGCTCCCATGCTGCAAAGCCTCATATGCGGTTGGCTGGTGAATTACCTCGGGCAGTGTGTTAAGACCTGCAAAATCTGAACAATCAACCCTTACCCGATTTACAGTGACCGCGCCAACATGGAGCATTCCCAATTTACCTTCCCCAACCGCTTCAGCCCGGAGCAGCCTTGCCAGAAGGTTAATATGCTTATTGGTTGCCTTTATAACAGCCAATTTCCCACCTCCGGTAAATTATTAAGCAGAACGATGCCAACTAAACTTCACCGGATTTTCAAGCAATCCCGACAGTCGTTGACACCATCCGCAGTTGCTGTTCGTTATAAAAAACAGGGGACTCTCTTTACTTTTCACGAATGTCAAAGGAGATAATCCGATCGTTTTTCGGATTATACACAGCTGTTCCCTGAACGGTAATGCGTTCCCGCGGAGATTGGAGGATATATTCATATGTTTCTTGCTTTTGTTCTGGAGATGTTTGTTTTTTATCGGTAAAATTGTATTCAGTTACTTGATAGGAAGGATAAGCGGTTTGGATAATCTCCAATAAATATTTCCCCCATTTTTGCTGTTCCAACTCAGGAATAGGTGATATCTCAACATTTAAAACACCTTGCTGCGGGTTTGCCCCCAGTGTTTCGAAGGCTCGCCGATGCAGAGTGATTTGATTCTGTGCATATCCTGCTGTTTCATCAACAATGGTGACTAAAATCTCTCTTCCTGTGGCAGGATTCCGTATTTTCAACGTCTGCCCGCATTGATACGGCGAATTGGGCCCAACTGCAGCGGTCATGTATTGATTTGCCGACCATGGTATGCCGCATTTTGTAACCTGTCCGCCTTCTGTCCATGTTGCCTGCCCGCTGACCGTCTGCTGCCGTAAATAGCCATCATACGGGAATGGAAATTGCGTGCTGTTGTACCCATGCTGATAAGCGCCATTGCCATTAACTCCATAAGGATAGATATAAGGATATGGACGATGCATTTTCTTTCCTCCTGTCAGGTGTGAACTCCTTGTTACTTTATGCACCCGGAAATCAGTCCGTGACAGATGTCTCATAAGTACAGCAGTCCTGCACCAATAAAAAAAGAGCAGCCATTCACTGCTCTTTTTCCGGGTTATTCATCAAATAGATTCATGCTTAAATACCGCTCACCTGTATCCGGTGCCATACATAGTACATTTTTTCCTTTTCCGAGGCGTTTAGCCGTCTTTATGGCCGCAATAACTGCTGCAGCACCTGATAAACCAGTAAAGATCCCCTCTTTTTGTGGCAGTGTCCTGAACATATTAACCGCTTCTTCATCGCTGATTTGAATAATTTCATCATAAACTGCTGTATTTAAAATCCCAGGTACAAATCCCGGACTGGTACCTACTAATTTATGTTTGCCAGGCTCGCCACCTGACAGTACCGGAGATCCTTCAGGTTCGGCGACCGCAATATGCAGGTCAGGAAACTTTTCTCTTAGAACTTCTCCTGTGCCGGTAATGGTTCCGCCAGTTCCGGCAGTGGCGACAAATGCATCAAGCTCCCCACCCATTTGTTCATAAATTTCCTGTGCTGTTGTTGTACGGTGGATATCCGGATTCGCACTATTTTCAAATTGCTGCGGAATAAAGCTGTTAGGGATTTGCTGCTGCAATTCTTCCGCTTTTTTGATTGCACCAGGCATCTTTTCATCACTCGGCGTCAGAACAACTTTTGCACCAAATGCCCGCAAAATATTCCGCCGCTCCTGTGTACTGTTGTCCGGCATCACTAAAATTGCATGGTACCCTTCCGCTGCAGCATTCATCGCAAGGCCGATTCCGGTATTCCCGCTCGTTGGTTCAATAATGGTATCACCCGGTTTTATGAAGCCTTCATCCTCCGCTTTTTTGATCATACTGTATGCCGCACGATCCTTCACGCTTTTACTCGGGTTAAATGATTCCAATTTGATAAAAATAGAAGCAGCATCTTCCGGAACAATGCGGTTAAGCCGGACGACCGGCGTTTCCCCAATCAGTGCTGTCATATTGTCAACTGTTTTCATGGTATGCCAACCTTCCTATTCCAAGCTTTTCCCTTTATTATAAAACATTTCCATATCTTTTGCAGGGACAAGTGCTCCACCTGTCGCCCAGGCAATATGTGTTGTTTGATTGCTGGTGCTAATGTGGTTGTTGATATACGGAAATGCCCGCTGGGGACCGGCTAAACCAGCTGTAGCAGATGGTTCAAGGAACATGCCTTCCCTGTCTGCCATTGCGGCAAGCAGTCGGTATAATGCATCATCTTTCATCGTGTAAATACCGCTTACCAGCTGGTCACTTATAGCGGTAGCGAACCGGGACGGACGCCCTACTGCAAGCCCATCCGCTTCCGTACGATTATCGATGCCCAAATCCTGTACACTGATTTCATCCATCTTCCCAGTAACGAGACCAATCAGAACCGACGGAGAATGTACAGGCTCGGCAAAGAAGCAATGAACATGGTCACCAAACACCATTTTCAGGCCAAACGTAATCCCACCTGGGGAACCGCCGACACCGCATGGGAGATAAACAAACAATGGATGATCCGCATCAACTGTAATATTTTTCTCCTGGAGCTGTTTTCTCAAGCGTAACGCCGCTACACTATAGCCAAGAAATAAATCACGTGAGTCTTCATCATCGACAAAATAACCGTTAGGATCGGCATTTGTTTTCTTTCTACCGGCAGTAATTGCCTCACCGAAGTCCCCGGAGAATTCCAACACTTGTGCCCCATTTTCACGCAATAAATCTTTTTTCCATTGCTTGGCATCAGCTGACATATAAACATTAACTTGAAAACCTAGTTTGGCGTTAATAATTCCGATGCTCAAGCCAAGATTGCCGGTTGAACCAACACCAATGGAATACCGGCTGAAAAATTCCCTGAACCGGTCTTCTGCCAGCACTGCATAATGATCATTTTCCTGCAGCATTCCTGCTTCCATAGCAAGCGTTTCGGCATGTTTCAGTACTTCATAAATGCCTCCCCTTGCTTTGATGGATCCGGCAATCGGGAGTTTATGGTCACATTTTACATAAAAGTTACCAGAAACCTTAGGAAACACACTCGCTTGCAGCCTGCTCATTTCCTTCAGCGGAGACTCGATTATCCCGTCCGTCGCTTTTGTTTCAGGAAAGACAGTAGCCAGAAACGGGGCAAATCGCTTCCATCGTGCTTCAGCCTCTTCTATATCCTTCCGACTCAGCTGCAGATCTGACAAGTCTTCCACTTTTTTTAGCCGTGGGTTTGTCCAGAACACCGGTTTCAAATCCATTACATCGTTCAGGATAGGATACCTGATTTGCCAGTCATTGATTTGCGCCTGTGAAAATCCCATATACATCACCTCACACGAATAGTATTACCCGTTTATCATCCCATTGATGCCAGCGGATCAGCCCTGCAAATGATGGATTTTCCCACGAATCATTTGCAGGTAAGACTCACTTAAATAGTTCTCCCCGCCACGAAGGATTTCTCTTCCATAAAGTGCCGTTGGTGCTGTTTCCGGTGACTTTTCCATTCCGATAAAGGTCAGCGCTTGGTGCACCTCTCCATGTATCTCAACCGGAACTATGGCAGGTCGGTAGGATTGGGAATAAACACCTTCCCGCCGGTACAAGTAGGAAGTTGCCCTAATGGGAATCCGGTAGACAATACCTTCGACCTTTTCCTGGTCCTTTTCCACCAGATCCGCTTTCCCTCCATCATCTGTACTCCGGGAAAACTGAAACCGAAAGCCACCCAGAACACCTCTTCCTTCCACATTTTTAAAGTAGTGCGCAACATTCGCCTGCCGGAACCGCTCCTTGTCCATGCATGATCCATAAGCAAAATAACGAATGAAATGATGCTTCAGATATTGATAGACTAACCAGTCTCCAGACGGGATGAGCGTGCAACGACTTGATAACGATGCATCTGCCTTGTAAATGAATGCCTCCTTGGATTCCTCGGTATCGAAACTAACCTGGACGGAAACTCGCTGGTACAGGCTGTCTGGGAAACCACTCATCATTTGGTCAATCATTTGCAATTGCGTTTCCGTAACCTCATACAATTCACCATAGACCCGGTTGGATGGGTGCTCGCCCATAACCGGAACATCCTCATCGACAGCATATAAAGCCCCATTAACCCAGCATTGGCTGTTGTGGCATGCGGCTTTATTTAAACTGTCATGTTTGCTCCCCCACTTTCGCAGTTCCCCGTAAACAAACAGATTCGGCACCTTTTTCCCCTCCTAGGTAATTGCTGTCATTCTATTTTACTATAATTCTGCCAAATCGTCTCGAGGTGATTTCAGTAAAAAAGCGGAACGCATCAGATAAGGTGCGTTCCGCTTTGTATCAGGTCACTAAAGTCGTTAATGCTGGAAATTCTAATTCTGTAAACTTTTCTTCCACGGCCGATGTTTCATATTGCCATACAGCTTCTTCCGGCGTGCAGTTAAGCGTGAGATCACACCTGATTTTGGCGAGTTTCCGTGACAGATGAAGCATATCAAGGTTTTCGGTTATTTTTCGCCGTATACCTTGTGGGAGCTGGTCTATATCATCGAGAAGGGCATCGATTGTACCATACTCCCGCAGCAGTTTTAATGCTGTTTTCTCCCCAATCCCTTTTACTCCGGGGTAGTTATCGGACGAATCCCCCATTAATCCCTTTAAATCAATTATTTGAAGCGGGTAGATTCCTTTTTTGTCATAAAACGATTCATGATCGAAAACTTCATAGTTGCCAATCCCTTTTTTCATAATAGCAACACGAATTCCATCATCAACAAGCTGCAGAAGATCCTGATCGCCAGTCAGCACCAGTACATCATGTTCAGCGGCAAATTGTCCTGCCAGTGAGCCAATACAATCATCCGCTTCAAAATGGGGCTGGCCAACATTCGGAATGTTAAATGCCTCTGTAACTTCTTTTATCAGATCAAACTGGGGAACAAGTTCTTCCGGCGGCCCAGAACGATTAGCCTTATAACCGGCAAACAGCTCGGTCCGGAATGTCTTGCTTCCCATATCCCAGCAGCAGATAACATGCGTCGGTTCAAATTGCTTAAGTGCATCCAAGAAGTACCGCAAAAATTGGTAGACACCATTGGTCGGAACCCCATCTTTCGTGCGCATAAAATTACCGGAAAATGCTGTTGCGTAAAACCCGCGGAAAAGCAACGCCATTCCATCGACAAGCAAAACTCTCTCGTTTTTTTCCATTTTTAAATCTCCAGTCCTTCATATTCTGCCAGCATCGCCTCAAGCGCATGGGCCTTCTCTTTTAGAGTTTCCATATCCACTGGCTGTTCGGTCAGCATAGCGATTTGCCGGTCCCTATAACTGTCCACGTGATGACGGATCATTTGTTGCATCCCCTGTATGATTGCATGCCATTGATCCAAGTACGATTCCCGCATTAGCTGGTGATAGTGATCCATATATTGTTCGGCATATGGAAACAAACGCTCCAGTAACGCTTCCTTCATCACTTCTTTCTCATTCTTGGCAAAAAATGCCTTTGTTCCTTTAAATAATTTCAGTTCACGCTGGAATGTCTGTGTACCCAAGTTTTGAAACGCTTGTTCGTACAAAGGTGTCTCGAGTTGAGGTGTTTCGGCATCAGGAAGTGTAAATGCAGCGTCAACCTCATTGCTCTTCGACACATAATAGTGATGAGCCTCCTGAGTTAAATCAGTGATGAAGGCCTCCATCCTTAAAGAAACTGCCCGTAATTCCTGCATCAATTCGTAGCCTGTGTCATTGAGCAGGTTTCGCAGACAATTCTCCAGCTGCTCCATTGCATCCTTGCCGGTTTCGGTTATCGTTGCCGGATTAAACGTTTCTTTAAATAAATCGTGGAAACGAATGGACAGGCGTTCCAGCACATAATATAGCTGTTTTTCCAGCTTCTGGCTGATTTTTTGCGTATAACTCGCTGCGTGCAGCTCATCTGCCAGCTGTTTTAAAGCCGTCTCCTTCGTTTTTAAAGAGATATGGAACTGTTCTTTTTCTTCCTCACCCCATTGCAGTGCGTCCATATAGTGGCGCATTTCCTCCAACGCCCGGTGCATATCCCTTACAGCCGATTGCTTTGTGATGGCCGTCAGTTCCTCATGAATAAAATGATTGAATGATTCTTCAAAGAGATCCATTTCCTTGTTAAGCGGTTCTCCACTCACTTTTTCATCGAGTGATCGTTTGCTGGAAATAGAAAATAGTTTTGGAAACCGGATGCCGTAAGTGATCAGCTGCTCTTCGATATAACTGCGGACAGATTCAAGTTCCGTCTGATCTGCCGCAAGATCAGATGCATTCATGACAAAAAACATCTTATCCTTCTGAAACGAATCTTTCACCCTACCAAGCTGCAGTAAAAAGTCTCTATCTGCTTTCGCAAAAGCATGGTTGTAATAGGTGACGTAAAGAAGCGCGTCAGCGTATTTAATATAATCAAACGCAACCGACGTATGCCGTGCATTCACTGAGTCCGCTCCTGGTGTATCAACCAGTGTAACCCCCTGTCGCGTGATAGGGCAGTCATAGTAAAGGTCAACAGATGCTACGAAACTAGCTTTTTGTTCATTTGTCACGTAATCTTTTAGTGCACTTACTGGAACGACAATTTCCTGAGCTAGATTATCATGCATGTCGCCGTATCCCTCCAGTACGGCATGCAGAAAATCCTTGCTCGTTTTTTCTAAACCATCATGCATATGCAAACGCTGCTCCCTGATCCACCGCAGCAATTCATCAAAACTGTTTGCCTCAGGTATGGTGAAATGACGGATGAGCTTTTCAATATCTTCTTTCAGTAGTGATTCATCTTTCATAGTCACAACCGCCGTACCATGCTCATACGTGTCATTCACCGGGTTTATCCGATTAATGACTGCTGTTGTGGGATTGGGTGACGCCGGAAGGACATGTTCCCCCATTAATGCATTAGCAAAAGAGGACTTGCCTGCACTGAACGCACCAAATAAAGCGATGGTGTACGTGCGGCTGTGCAGACGCTCATACTTTTGGTTCAAGTCATGAACAAGCGTCTGAAAACCGGGCAGTTCTGAAATGGTATCCATTGTTTTGCTTAGCTGGTCAAGCAGCCGTTCCATTGAAAGTGCAGGCTTTTTTTCCGATTCTTCATCAGGATTCGTTCGTTCCGTACTTTCTGCAGGTTTTGGAGCAGGATTTATCCTATCCGGCTGTTCCACCGTTTCGTAAGGTACTTGAAGCGCTTGGTTCATTTTCGCCAGTGTTTCGGCTGATGGGTGCGGATCGTTTAGCACATGTTCCAGCTCACTGCAGCGTTCGTGTAAATGACGTTCCAGCACTTCCAAATTCTCTTGCGTTTCATACATCTGTTCCAGCTTCTGCCATTCCGTTTCGTATGCTACCAGCTCTTGATTCAATTCTTCTGTCAGTTTGTTATCGATTGTCTCCCAGATCTTTAGTGCCTTGCGCTTGAATTTCTGCTTCACATTTGTGCTGACATCACCTGTATAATTCAGAACGTAATCCCCGGTAATTTTTGCACCCGGTTTAATCAGATCGCGAAGCATGGCTGAATCATAGGAAATAGCAATACTTTGAACTTGTTCTGCAAGCAGCGGATCATGAAGCTCATAATAGTTAAGCAATTCCGTCCACTTATCACGCAGTTTCCAACGAATGGATGTTTCCATATTCTTCTGCAGCGCCTCCAGAAAATCATCCGACCGCCTTATTCGTTCTGCTTCCGTCTTTTTCTTTGAGCCAAACAATCCAACTTTAAAGTCTTTTTGCTGAGCTTCTAAAAATAGCCGGGCTTTCTCCCGCAGTTCTGCAGGCATCAAATAAGCATTTTTTAAGGTTGCATTTAATTCACGAAGGAAAGCATCTTCTACTTGTTGCGGTATAGCCTTTAGTTCAACAAGCTTCTCGTTAACCTGTTCCATTCGTCCATTGAGATCTTCCCCGGCTTCAGCTTCCTGCAGGCCTTGACTGGATACTTCATGTTCATGCATTGCCAGTAAGTATTGTTTGTGTTCTTCTTTTAATTGTTCAAGTGAACGTTTCATATTATATACTTCTTGTTTCTCTGCTGTCATAAGGGAAAAAAGCCTAGACTTAATGGCAGAAATCTGGTTTTCCGGCAAATCTTTTTTCGTTAAAGAAGAATAATAGATTGCTTCCGGGCTTATTTTCCATTGATCAAACGTTTGTTTAATTTTTTTAGTGAACTCCTCAAACGCTAATTCGGCAGCGTTATGCTTATCTATCTGATTAATAATGATAAAAACAGGTATCCCGTATTCCTGTACTTTTGTCAAAAATTGAAGATTCACTTCTGACTGTACATGATTATAATCCATCACATAAAACAGCACATCCAAAAGATGCAGTGACGATTCGGTAATCAGCCGGTCAGCATCGTCTGCCGCATCAATACCAGGTGTATCAATTATCGAACATCCCTCAGGCAAAATGGATTCCTCAAGATCGATTCCAATCTTTTTCAAATTGCCTTTCGTTCGGGCAAACTCCTTGATCACATCCATATCATATGGTTCCTCATAAGCAGAAACCGTGCCATCATCAAAATACAGCCGTGCGCCCCCATGGCCCGATTGAATCATCACGACGTTGGCACTTGTCGGTATCGGGCTTTTCGGCAATATTGATGTCCCCAACAGGTAATCAATCATGGATGACTTACCCGCGGAAAAGTGGCCAGCAAAACCAATCATCAGGTTCGATTTGCTCCACTTTTCATATACTTCTAATAATTTCTCAGCGTTATTGGTATCACCGTTATCCAGCAACAGCTGGTAAAAGGCGGCCAAGTGCTGTTCAGTGATTCGATTTCTTTCTGTTTTTGTTTGCATAGCGTTGTCTTTTTCCCCTTCTATTCACACTTCTGCCATCCATTATACGTGTTTGAATATAGTATTTCCACCCCGTCAGTCTGTTGTTTCAGCAATTATTTGAGTGGAAATAAATCGGATGATATCCCCACGGCTGACAACACCTATAACCTGTTTATCTTCATTGATGACCGGTATTTTCTTGAAATGATGCTTAGAGAAAATGGACAGTGCTTCTTCAATTTCATCGTCTGGGCTGACTGCATAAATATCTTTCTTCATCATGTCTTCAGCACGGTGTTCAAGACTGGATTCAATTTTATTTCGGAAGTTTTCCTGCTGGTTAACAATGACAAGCGAAAACATATCATAAATGGTTCGTCCTTTTGGCTGCAGATGCCGGATAATATCTCCATCACTGATCATGCCTTTTAAACGATTCGCTTCATCCACTACTGGGAAACCACCAATTTTATTATTCACGAGGGTTTCCAATAGTTGTTTGATTTTCGTGTCTTTGTGTACTGTTATAACATCGGTAATCATAAATTCGTTTATTTTCACTATGCTTCACCTCATTTGATTCTAGATAGTCTCTGTAATTACTATAAAGGTTGTTCAAAAAGTCCGGTAAAAATGACGCATCGAAATTCTCGGACCTTTTTATCCTCCTTTTTGAACGCACTATAAGTTCTTATTCTAATCTTATCATGAACCATTTAAGTTTGAAATAAACGGATTAACCAAGCTAAGTTTACATAATATGATTATCGTAAACTAAAAGATTCAGTACAATACCCCAGCCATGTCATGATGGCTGGGGCTGCTTCTACACGGGATAGACACCGTGTTTTCTATCTGTAAATGCAACATTTTTGGAATCATATATACGATAACGCTCAATCAGTTCATCCCGAAGTTTATCAGGGTCAACAACAGCATCAATTACCATTTCTGAGGCTAGTCGGTAAATATCAATGTTATCCTGATATTCTTCCTGCTTTTCTTTTATAAATGCTGGCCGTTCCTCCACCGGCAACTCGGCAATTTTGTTTGCATAAACCGCGTTCACCGCCGCTTCCGGTCCCATGACTGCAATCTGGGCCGTTGGCAGCGCAAGGCACGCATCAGGCTCAAAAGCAGGGCCGGCCATCGCATAAAGCCCGGCACCATAAGCTTTTCGGACGACGACAGATACTTTTGGAACGGTCGCTTCACTCATCGTTGCCAGCATTTTGGCACCATGGCGGATAATACCGGCTCGCTCTACTTTCGTGCCAATCATAAATCCTGGAATATCCATCAGGAACAGGAGCGGGATATTAAACGCATCACATAGCTGAATAAATTTCGCAGATTTATCGGCAGAATCCGGGAATAGGACACCGCCTTTCATGCGTGGCTGATTCGCAATGATTCCGATTGATTTTCCGTTCAACCTTGCCAGACCTGTGATCAACTCCGGTGCGAATTTCTTTTTGACCTCACAGAAACTGTCGGCATCAATAATCCGTTTGATCAGATCATGCATGTTGAATGGGGCATTCTGATTTTCCGGAATAAGTTCTGTTATCGATTTTTCAAATGATTTCACTTCACCGGCTTCTGCTGCATTCGGTTTGCTTCTGAAATTAGCTGGAAAATAGGACAAATACCGCCTTGTATAATCAATTGCTTCTGTTTCCGTCTTGACAAGCACGTCACCGACACCCGAAACAGAACAATGCATGCTGGCGCCGCCCATTTCTTCAAGGCTTACCTTTTCACCAATAACTTTTTCCGCCATTCTTGGTGAACCCAGATACATCGAGGCGTTCCCTTCTACCATCACAACGATATCACAGAAAGCTGGGATATACGCGCCCCCTGCAGCGGATGGTCCAAAAAGGAGACATACCTGAGGCACACGGCCGGACAATTTAATCTGGTTGTGGAAAATGCGCCCAGCACCGCGCCGCCCCGGAAACATTTCAACTTGATCCGTTATCCGTGCACCTGCTGAGTCAACCAAATAAAGCATCGGTATTTCCAGTTTTGCCGCAGTTTCCTGAATACGAATAATTTTTTCGACTGTCCGTTTGCCCCATGATCCGGCTTTAATAGTGGAATCATTTGCCATCACACACACATCCTGGCCGTTTACCCGACCAATGCCAGTTACAACGCCATCTGATGGAAGCGAACCATCCATACAGTTTGCAAAAAACGCATCCTCGATATCAATATCCTCGTCAAACAGAAGTTCAAGGCGCTTCCGGACAAACAGTTTTCCTTTTTCTTCATTTTTTTGATGGTATTTGTCTTTACCACCCATTTTGATTTCTTCTGTTTTCTTTTGTAATTCGTCCTTGTATGTCATCTAGTATCCTCCCTTGCTTCACATTCCTTTGTAGACGGGTGACCGTTTTTCTTTAAATGCATGCAGTCCCTCTTTACGATCGTCCGTCGGAATGGTTTCGTTATAGCAGAGTCGTTCTATGGACAGTCCAGTGTCGATATCCGCCTGCATGCCTTGATTGATGGCAGTTTTAGCCTGTTTCAAGGCAACTGGACCGTTTTGGACGATTTGCGCTGCCAGTTCATAGGCAGTATTCAGCAATGTATCCGGTTCGGCAGTTTCTTCAGCAAGCCCCAGCTGCAATGCTTCTTCCGCGATCACCGGTTTTGCAGAGAATATCAGTTTTTTGGCGTGCCCGGTACCTATTAGCCTGCTAAGACGTTGGGTGCCGCCTGCCCCTGGAATAATAGCAAGCGATGTTTCGGTCAGTCCCATTTTAGCACCAGCTGCAGCGATCCTGATATCGCAGGCAAGTGCCAGTTCTAGTCCACCGCCAAATGCGGCACCATTTATAGCTGCGATGACAGGCATCTTCATGTTTTCAACATTTCTGACCGTCTCACCAATCTTGTCCACAGCCGCTACTACTTGCTTATCCGTCATCCCTTTCCGTTCTTTCAGGTCAGCACCAGCACAAAATGCTTTTTCACCAGTACCAGTTATGATGGTTGTACGGATGTTGTCATCATTATCAATCGTTTCAATATACTGATTCAGCTCATCAAGAAGCGGTCCTGACAAAGCATTCATCGCTTCGGGCCTGTTAAGAATCAGGACGGCAATATGTTCTTCTTTCACACGAAAGTCGATCAGTGAGGCCACATACATCCTCCTTTCAAAGTAGCACTGCAAATGCCCGTACTGTCTCCATAAGAAGAGGTTTCCGGGCAATCAGAAAAAGTACATTATGATTCCAGAATGGCAATAACGTCTCCTTCGTTCACAAAATCACCTTCTGCAACTTTTAATTCTTTCACCGTTCCATCCGATTCAGCCGGAATTGGTATCTCCATTTTCATAGATTCCAAAATAACGACATCTTGATCCTCTTCAACGGTTTCCCCCTCACTGACTGCTATTTTCCATACACTTCCGGCCATCGATGCTTTAATTTCTGTCATTTTCATAACCTCCTAGTTTGTTTTCATCATTGGCAAGTAATAATTGTCGATAAATGCTGTCGTTGTATTTCCGTTTTGAAACTGGCTATGATCTGCCACTTCCACTAGCATTGGAATATTGGTTTTAATTCCTTCTACCTTATAGTTCAATAGTGCCTGTTTCAGGGCTGCAATTGCCTTGTTTCTGTCTGCGCCCCAGACAATCAGTTTGCCGATCATCGGGTCATAGAATGGTGTAACCGTAAAATCAGCTTTGACAGCTGTTTCATTACGGATGTTCTCGCCATCCGGTAGCTCAAATGCAGAAATGTGTCCCGGCGAAGGGAAAAACGTTTCCGGATCCTCCGCGTAAATTCTTGCCTCGATTGCATGCCCATCCCGTACGATATCCGGCTGTTTATAAGCAAGTTTTTCTCCGTTGGCAATGGCAATCTGCTGCTCAACGATATCTAGTCCAGTCACTTCCTCTGTCACTGGATGTTCGACCTGAACCCTTGTATTCATCTCCAGAAAGTAGAAATTTTCATGCTCATCAACGATAAACTCTATCGTTCCTGCATTAGTATAATGTAAAGCTTTTGCCGCTCTGATAGCTGATTCACCCATCTCCTGGCGTGTAGATTCAGAAATAAATGGAGAAGGTGCTTCCTCTATCACTTTCTGATTGCGGCGCTGGATCGAACATTCACGTTCAAATAAATGAACTGTATTCCCGTGATGGTCTGCCAATAGCTGTATCTCGATATGTCTGGCATTTTCCAGTTTTTTCTCCATAAACATGGCACCATCACCGAAAAAAGTCTGTGCCCGCCTCGCATTGCTGTCGAATGCTTTTTCCAGCTCTTCATCCGATTGGACCACTTGCATGCCAATGCCGCCACCGCCCGAAGCAGCTTTCAGCATGATGGGATAGCCGATTGATTCCGCTATTTCTTTTGCTTCTTCCACGTTAGCAACAGCCTCATCCGTTCCTGGTACAATTGGAACCCCGGCATTTTTCATTGCTTTGCGCGCTGCGATTTTATTCCCCATTTGTTCCATAACCCGGCTGGAAGGGCCAATAAATACAAGCCCTGCACCCTGGCATTTATTGGCAAATTGGCTGTTTTCACTCAAAAAGCCGTATCCCGGATGAATGGCATCTGCCCCCGCTTTTTCAGCAAGGGAAATAATTTTTTCAGCGTTCAGGTAACTTTCCTGGACACGGGAAGGTCCAAGCAAATAACTTTCATCCGCCATCGAAACAAATGGAGCTTTCTGATCCGCTTCTGAATACACGGCAACAGTTTCAATATCTAGTTTTTTACATGTGCGGATAATTCGAGCTGCAATCTCCCCGCGATTCGCTACAACTATCTTTTTTATCATTGTTTTCCTCCCTGATTTTGCAGTGCCTCCGTCGCATACTCCCGCAATTTATACTTCTGGATTTTACCACTGGCGGTAGCCGGGTACTCATCAGTGAATTTGATGTGCTTTGGAATTTTGTGTCTTGAGACATTCCCATCACAAAACGACCGGATGTCATCCTCCGTGGCAGTCACTCCATCCTTTAGAATGATCCAGGCCATGATTTCTTCCCCATATTTTTTATCTGGTATGCCAACGACCTGGACATCAAGAACAGCTGGATGCTGATAGAGAAATTCTTCAATCTCACGCGGATAAATATTTTCACCGCCGCGGATGATCATATCCTTCATACGACCCGTAATTTGTACGTAGCCGTTTTCATCCATAACTGCCAAGTCTCCGGTATGCAGCCAGCCATCACTGTCAATGGCCGTATCGGTTGCTTCGGGATTATTATAGTAGCCTTTCATAATATGATAGCCACGCGTGCACAATTCACCCGGCACACCTGCTTCCTGTTCCTCATTGGTACCAGGTGCGACAATTTTGACCTCCACATTTGAGTGGACTTTTCCAACGGTTGTTGCACGCAGTTCGACCGGGTCATCTGTTCTTGTCTGTGTAATAACCGGGGACGATTCCGTCTGTCCATAAGCTATCGTTATTTCGCTGGCGCCCATTTTGTTCATGACATCGTTCATCACCTCAATTGGGCAGGTGGAACCAGCCATAATACCTGTGCGCAAATGGGAGAAATCATATTTCGAAAAGTTTGGATGATTCAGTTCGGCAATGAACATGGTTGGTACACCGTGCAGTCCAGTACATTTTTCTTCGGAAACAGCTTTCATGACTTTTTCTGCCTCGAACTGTTCCAAAATAACCATCGTCGTTCCTTTCGATGCCGCTGCAAGCACACCCAGCACGCATCCGAAACAATGGAAGAATGGCACCGGTATACAGAGACGGTCATCCGCTGTCAGCTTCATACAGTCAGCTATTTTGTTTCCGTTATTGACGATATTGTGATGTGTCAGCATTACCCCTTTTGGAAACCCGGTTGTTCCAGACGTGTACTGCATATTGATAACTTCTTTCGGTTCGAGCGTCTGTTGCCGTCCTGCAAGTTCCTCTTCTGTGATGGTGCTCCCTTTGGTCATGACTTCTTTCCAGGTGTGTGCATTCGGATAATCATCATCACTTAATACGATAATGTTTTTCAGGAAAGGTAGGTTCGCCGACTGCAAGTTTCCTTTTTCGCTATGCTCGAATTCTGGACATACCTCTTTTAAAATATCAATATACGACGTGCCTTTATAGGACTCAGCAAGGATGAGTGTCGTAGATTCCGATTGTTTCAGCAGATATTCGAGTTCCTGCGCCTGGTAGTTTGTATTAACAGTAACGAGCACTGCCCCCATCTTGCCCGTTGCAAACTGTGACGTGATCCATTCCGGCCTATTATCTGCCCAAATGGCAACATTCTCTCCCTTTTCAATCCCAAGCGACATAAGCCCCTTCGCTGCCTGGTTGACCATTTCATTGAATTCGGTATACGTTTTGCGCAGGTTTAATTCTGGATAGACGATTGCTTCCTGATGCGGATACATCTTCACTTGCTCTTCCAGCAGTTCTCCCACGGTCAGGTTCAGTAACGTCATGAAACTTCTCCCCTCAATAATAGTTTTATTAGCAGCCCAGGTGCCTTGCAATCACCATGCGCTGTATTTCCGAGGTCCCTTCCCCAATTTCAAGCAGTTTCGCATCACGCAAGTACCGTTCCACTTCGTACTCCCGCATATATCCGTACCCGCCATGAATCTGGATTGCCTGATTAGCTGCCCGGAATGCAGTTTCTGTTGCATACAATTTTGCATATGCAGCTTCCTTAGAAAACGGCTTATCATTGTCCTTCAGCCAGGCCGCTTTATAAACCATGTTGCGGGCAAGCTCCACTTCCATAGACATATCGGCAAGTTTGAATTGAATAGCCTGCAATTTCGCAATAGGTTTGCCAAACTGCTGCCGTTCCTGTGCGTATTCAAGCGCTCTATCAAGCGACGCCTGCGCAATGCCCAGTCCAAGGGCGGCGATTGAAATGCGGCCGCCATCCAGTGTATGCAGAAATTGCTTAAATCCTTTTTCAGGGTCACCCAGCAGGTTTTCTTTCGGTACACGGACATTGTCCAGTACAATTTCCGCTGTATCAGAACCGCGTACCCCCATCTTGTCATAATTGCCCGTAGTGGTGAGCCCTTCTGCATCCGCCGGGACGATAATCGCAGAAATGATATTTTTCCCCCGGTTGTCCTTGCCGGTGACAGCGGTTACAATAATCGTCTTCGCATAGTTCGCATTGGTGATAAAACATTTTTCACCATTGATAATGTAGTCATTGCCATCTACAACAGCTGTCGTTTTTGTCCCGCCAGCGTCTGATCCTGCATTCGGTTCCGTCAGCCCGAACGAACCAAGTGCTTTCCCTTCTGCCATCGGCGTCAGAAACGTTTCCTTTTGTTCCTTGGTTCCAAAATAGTGAATAGGACTTGCTCCAAGGGATACCGCCGCCGCAAAGCTGAGACCGGTACTTCCGCATACTCTCCCGACTTCTTCGACAGCTATGGCATACGAAAGTGTATCACCGCCGGAACCGCCATATTCTTCAGGAAATGGAATTCCCAAAAGCCCCAACTCCCCCATTTGCTCAAATATATCGAGCGGAAATGAGGCTTCTTTATCGATTTCAATGGCTCGCGGCTGGATAACCTCCTGTGCAAAATCCCGGACCATTTTTTGAATCATAGCCTGCTCTTTCGTCAATTCAAAATTCATGTCAAACCCCCTCTGTTCATTCAAGAGACCGACTGGTTGGTCTGTAATGGCAATAAAAAATATATACAACCGTCGTTTCCCCGCTTAAGTGCTTATGCCCACTGCTTTCCCGTTATGTATCGATTGGGACTGTATCCATTGTGTCCTTTTCCAGTACAGCATGCAATATTAAGTCGACAAAAATAGATCCAATTTCATCAATTGATTTAGGACCAGATGGTTTATACCATTTATACGTCCAGTTAACCATTCCAAGAATAGCCATTGCCGTTATTTCTTCAGCAAGATCGTGGCGGAATGCACCCGCTTCCTTTCCCTCCCGGACGGTACCAACCATCAGCTCTTTGAAACGGTCCCGCTTCTCATTGATTAATGTTTCGTAATGCGGTTTTAAATAGATATGCTCCTGGTAAAAGACGGAAATATGTGCTTTGTACAGGTCAAACACCTTCACGAATTCCTTTACGATTGCCTGCAGTTTTTCGGTTGGGCATTCATACATTTCATTGGCAGTGGTTGCCTTCTCCAATACATATGTTATAAATTCGTCATGAATGACAAAAAGCAATTCGTCTTTGGACGTGAAATGGTGATAAAAGCCTCCCTTGGAGGTTCCGGTGTTACGAACAATTTGATTGACTGTGACACCGTGGAATCCATGTTTTTCAAATAAGATCAGGGACTCATCGATGATTTTTTTCCGTAAATTCGTTCTGAACCCTCCTTCCTGCTACCAAACAGTCTATCACTTTTTTCAGAAAATATAAAGTGTTTTTTGCTAGGATGAAACCTTACTTATCAGTTTCTATAAACTGCGATGTAACTGTAAAATATTGAGTCCTGTGACACCGCTCCGGCAATATACTTTGGTGCTCGTCGTGTTGCAAGTTTTTCCGTGAAACAGCACTCCCTCGCAACTCGCAGCTTACTCGGTGGATGTTTCGCTCGTCGCTTTCCATGGGCACGGACTCCTCGGAAGCAAAAAACGCTTAATCCGGGGTCTTCGGGCGCGTGCTGTTCCCATAGGACAAGGAATGCTTCGGCAGCTTTACATCTTCGTGAGAAAATTGGTTTGTATTTTCGAGGATTATTGCCTTCGCTAGCAGTGTATTTCTGCCGCAGAACTTATCACCTGTTGCCGCCGTATTTACCAATTGGGAAATTTAAAATAACGTAGAATAAAAAACCTAATTCCTCCCTGTTTTTGGCGAGGAATTAAGCTTTTGATGTTCAAAAATCGCGCCCTTTTTTGGAATAAATACTAAGTTTATTTATAATAGTCAAGAAATGACCAAGCAGTTAACATAACACACATTGCTCCCCAAACTCCAGTACCTAAAATAAACCAAGCTTTTCCTTGAGTCGTCAATTCTGTGAAAAACTGCAGATAAACATAAAAAATAAGTCCGATTACTAAAAATCCTACCGTTATCCACCCTAATGGTCTCACTTCAAAACCCCCTTACAGTTTTGAACAATCTGGCCCTATTCGGGAACTATTTTTTCCGCTTCCGCTTTGAACGTGCGGGCAAAATATTAATGACATCAATCTCGTAATCTTTTTCATAAACTGCATAAAAAATCAAATAATTTAACATTCGGTGACGGCTTTTTCCGTATGTAAGACAACGCAAACCTTTAAAAGGTCCCTGTTCAACCATCTTTCCAGCATATGGAAAAGAAGATAACAGTTGATCGATTTCATCAATCATGTTATCTTCTTTAGTAAACCACCATTCAAGCACATCTTCTCCTTGCTCCGAAAAGAAAGCTTGGATTTGATCCAAGCTCTTGTTAAACTCTTCTGTAAAATAAACCGAGAACTTCCGGTTATCTTCTGTCATGCCGTGACTCCTTTAACTCTTCTGCGGTATAGCGTCTCATATCCGGATTGTCAAGAAAACGTTGCAGTGATTTCTTTAATTCCGGGTACTCTTCGATTTCCTGTGCCAAATTATCGGGGTCTTCATCCTTGGAAGGTGAATCATGTGCCTCTAAAGAGATTAGTTTTCCATCGACAACAAACATCGCTGAATTTTGATTATTCATGGCATTTGCTAGCTCTTCCTTTGCATTTTTGCTTAACGGTCTCATTATCGATCACCTCAAAAGTTACGTTTTTAATTTCCTCTATTATAACACAGTAATGAGGTTCCGGAACATCATTGCATCATTTAAACTAGGAAGGTAACAGTTTTTGAATCCCTTTCTTGCCATACAGGAATATGCGCTTTTCCCTTTAAAAATATTTGCTATAGAAATCATGTCTTAATTTCCCGCTGAGATGAGCATAAATCCTGGTTGTTTCACTCTTTTCATGACCAAGAAGGCTCTGAATTACTTCAAGGGGAGCACCGTTATCTACCATGTGTGTAGCATAACTGTGACGTAATTGGTGGGGGTGAATTGTTTGTTTGATTCCAGCACGATTAGAAATACGTTTAATAATGTATCTCAAAGTATCTACACTCATACGTCTTATGGGTTTACGCTCTGTGACAAATAAACAGGGTTCGTCATCCTCACGTTCATCTAAATACCTTTTTAACCAAATCGCACATCGTATATTAAAGTAAACTTCTCTTTCCTTATCACCTTTACCATGTACTATTACTGAGTTTCCTGCGAAATTAATATCGTCTCGGTTTAATTTCGCAACTTCTCCTATCCGGCAGCCAGTCGAATAAAAAAATTCAAACAAAGCATTCTCCATCGATGTATGACATCCTTCTCGAAGATGTTCAATTTCATGTTCGGAAAGAAACTTTGGAATTCGCTTACCTAACTTAGGCTCTTTTAATTTGGCAGCTGGATTTTTTACAATAAAACCTTCCTCATGTGTCCATTTAAACAACGACTTAATAAATCGTACTCGATGCCCCAAACTAGATGGTTTTAAATGTCCTCCAGCTTCGCCCAAGTATTGTTTTAGATTTTCCGTTGTAGTATCACTCATTCTGATATCACCGAAATAACGCTGTAAAAGATCACGTTGAAAGCCATACATCTTCAAAGTAAGAGGAGAATAACCCTCGATTTTTTTATCGGACTGGTACTTTTCCCATGCTTCCGACAGCAACATATATTTCACGCTCCCATACTATGAATCAATTAATTTGATTCTAGTATGGTCTTTTTACATAATCTTTATTCAACAATCGAAATGTATAACAAAATAAAATCCTTGAGTAATCACGAAATTTTCTGTTCGGAACAGTGGACTTAACAATAGCCTGCCTTTTTTAAACAGCATGCAAAATTCATTCTATTTTTTAGCGTGCTCGGCTTCTATTTCTTTACTCAGCTCAGGAAATTGTTTCTTAAACGATTTTACCATCTTTGCGGTTTTACCAAAGGTGTATTTTTTGACTTCATCATAGGGAATCCATATTTCTCTATCCCTAATCTGTTCATATAGAGATGAAATAACCGTATCACGATGGTGTGGAGGAAGTTTTCTTGTTGTACGTATTTCCTCCATTTTTTTGTGATAAAGATTATAAAGCTCAGGAACAATCCAATTCTTTTGACTCTCTTTCAATTGTTTAAAACGTTTGTTTGTCTGAAGAAGCCTTCCATTCACCTTTATATGATTTTTCATCAAAACCATCCTTTAAATCTTACTCAATTCACTCTTTAAAATATTACCTTACTTGCTATTATTTCACTTTACTAGAAGAAGAAAAAGCGTCTTCACTTATTGCGTTTCAGACATTCTCTCATCCCCCTTTTAAACTGAACAAATGACGATATTCTTTTTTCGCAAACTGGCTCTACAATGGTAATTTGGAAGCTGCTTTTATTCCGGAACAGCGCCCTATTCTGGAATACGCTATACTCCTGATTAATAGAGTTAATCCACAACAAAATCTGAAATAAATAAAAATGCAATTGATGCAAGAAAAAGAACTATAAGGGCAGCCCAGAACTTTTTCCATCCTTTTTTGGTTAATGAACCATCTTCGTTCTTGTCTTTACGAATTAAAAGAAAAAGAACAATAAAGGAAATAACTGATGCAACAGGAAAAAAATATTCCATAAATTTTTGCTCCTTTAATAAAGTTTTGACAAAGTAACCATTGAAAGAAAGACCGTAATAAACGACAAAGCAAGCAAAAGACTAACTACTTGTAACGCCGATAAAGCAATAACATTCAAATTAAGAAGAGCCATTAGAACAATTAAATAAACGATGATTGAGAAAAAAGAATATAACATTGCTTTATGCCTAATGAATTTCGTCCGTTCATCATTTCTTTGAAATTGTGGGGCAAGGTAGCTTAAACAAAAACACATAATGATTAAGGCAATATACGTATACCCCATCACTGGAAAGGTTTCTTCAGCAATGATATATATTGTTGTATGAAATCCTCCAAAAATAATAAAAATACAACCAAAAAAGAGGTAAGCCTTCCGATAACCCATTTCTATCACCCCATTTATTTTTTTAGATCGTCTTCCTCTAAAAAGAAAATCCTCTCAACTGTTGTATTGAAGATTTGACTAATAAGTAATGCAAGTGGCAAAGAAGGATTGTATTTGCCCTTCTCGATGGATATTACGGTCTGTCGGGAAACACCCAATTTCTCAGCAAGACCATCTTGGGAATAACCGTATTCTTTCCTTAGGTCTTTCAAAATGTTTTTCAATTGGCTCATTCCTTCTGTCAAATTCATCTTTATTATTATCATAATGTAAAGTTTGTTGTACGTCAAGTGAACTTCACACTTTATCCGTGGAGGACATCAAAAAACAGCGCAGTCCCAGTCGTGGAATTGCGCTGTTTTTCGTAGTCTTATCAAAACTTATTAATCCAGGATGGCGCTAATCCTTACTAGGGAAAAGCGCCCGTTTGCTTTACAAACCCGTTAATTGATCTCCTCTATTCGAGCCTAAAAGCGTGAATATTGCTGAAATAATAACAAAATACGCCCAGTAGCTATTATTGTATACCGCCAACACTATGCCAATAACCCCTAATAATAAAGACGTTGCTGTTAATGACCACCATTTTGCGTCTTTTAGTACTGCCCAGTTCAATTATTACACCCCCTTTTTCCTTCAACTTGGACGTCATAACCAACATTATTTAATGGCCCGATAAGCCAAGAAAAGTCGTAATTATTATTCCCTTCTTGCGCCCTTTTGTGGCAACTTAAACAAGCACTATTTTAAAAATGGAACTTCTTGAAAGAGTGAAATCATCAAGATTAGTGTTAGTAAAGAACCTGTGGACATTAAAGTTATTGTTTTTCGCCAGTTTATCTCTTTTGAAGGTTTTACAGTCTCACGGGACACCGCAACCCATATAACCATAGCTGCTATGATAATGATAAATAAAGACATATCAGACATATTTAAACTCTCCTTTCTTAATATTATAGTATAAAAACTAATTCCAAGAATAACTGATTCCTACACAATATAGCCCTTTAACTTGATACCAATTATTTCAAATTCCAAGAATTAACTCAATCTTTTTTCTATAAAAAGTGGCACTTACCTTATTCGCGATAAGCGCCCTATTCTGGAATAACGTGCTACTGTTCACAATCACACTCATATTCCTTGAATTTAAATTCTTTATACAGTGTTAATTCCCCAAAGTCACTTGTAGCTGACTCATAAACTTTGACTAAGGGCGCAACGTCTTGTTCAGCAAAACCTTTTACTTGCTTATCCATATCAACAGAAGAATCTAAACCTGAATTATTCATACTTCCAAACTAAGTCCTTTTAACTTTAAAACAGGATGTTCTTTTGGCCTTC
>NZ_JBHUNA010000016.1:0-33230 GCF_042685205.1 Lentibacillus juripiscarius | reverse complement strand
ACTCCAATCCTTTAAAAGTTAGTTCAGTGTAGTAATCTACACTAGGTGCGACTGCCCGTCGCACAAAAAACAGACAGCGTATGCCGCTGTCTGTTTTCCTATTGGAGTTATTACTCAATGATTGTTGAAACAACGCCAGATCCCACTGTGCGTCCACCTTCACGGATGGAGAAACGGGTGCCGTCCTCGATGGCAATCGGTGAAATCAAGTCAACCTTCATTTCAATGTTGTCACCAGGCATAACCATTTCTACACCTTCAGGAAGTTCAATAACACCAGTTACGTCCGTTGTTCGGAAATAGAATTGCGGACGATAGTTAGCAAAGAAAGGTGTATGACGTCCACCTTCATCTTTGGACAATACGTAAACTTCTGCTTTAAATTGCATATGTGGTGTAATAGATCCTGGCTTAGCCAAAACCTGTCCACGGTTAATGTCTTCACGAGCTACACCACGGAGAAGCGCACCAATGTTGTCTCCAGCTTCAGCGTAGTCAAGAAGCTTACGGAACATCTCAACGCCAGTAACCGTTGTTTTTCTCAGGTCTTCAGCAAGGCCAACGATTTCAACTTCGTCCCCTACTTTAACAGTTCCACGCTCAACACGGCCAGTTGCAACCGTTCCGCGTCCTGTGATGGAGAAGACGTCCTCAACAGGCATCATGAACGCTTTTTCATGGTCACGCTCAGGTGTTGGAATGTATTCATCGATTGCTGTCATCAGTTCCATGATTTTGCCCTGATGCTCTTCATCGCCTTCAAGTGCTTTCAATGCCGAACCTTTAACCACTGGAATATCATCTCCAGGGAAATCATATTCTGTCAGCAAGTCGCGAACTTCCATTTCAACCAATTCAAGAAGCTCTTCGTCATCAACCATGTCAACTTTGTTCAAGAATACAACAATTGCCGGAACACCAACGTTACGTGAAAGCAAAATGTGTTCACGTGTTTGTGGCATTGGGCCGTCAGCTGCAGATACAACCAGGATAGCGCCGTCCATTTGTGCGGCACCAGTGATCATGTTTTTAACATAGTCAGCGTGGCCTGGACAGTCAACGTGTGCATAGTGACGTGTTTCTGTTTCATACTCAACGTGAGATGTTGCGATTGTAATTCCGCGCTCTTTTTCTTCCGGTGCATGGTCGATTTGATCGAAGTCCATTGCAGTACCTTTGCCGGATTTTGTATGCATCGTCGTTGTGATTGCTGCAGTCAGTGTTGTTTTACCATGGTCAACGTGTCCAATCGTTCCAATGTTAACGTGACTTTTCGAACGGTCAAATTTTTCTTTAGACATGTATAGTTCCTCCTTTAGTAAAATAAAAGTATAGTATGGGTTTATATCAAGCAAGGAAAAACAATGGCGCTTATCCTTAGCCTTCAATAAATGTTATACGTCAGTTGTCAGGAAAAATCAATTATTCTCCTGCATTTTTCTTAATAATTTCTTCAGAGATGCTTTTCGGTACTTCTTCGTAGTGATCGAAATGCATTGTAAATGTTCCACGGCCTTGTGTATTGGAACGAAGTGAAGTTGCATAACCAAACATTTCAGCCAGTGGTACGAAAGCTCTGACAACCTGGGCAGGTCCGCGTGGTTCCATTCCTTCTACGCGTCCGCGGCGAGATGTCACATCACCCATGATATCTCCCATGTATTCTTCAGGGACAACGACGTCAACTTTCATCATTGGTTCCAGAAGAACAGGTTTACACTTGGCTTTCGCTTCCCTAAGGGCCATGGACCCGGCAATTTTAAATGCCATCTCGTTGGAGTCTACGTCATGGTAGCTTCCATCAAATAGCGTCGCCTTAACATCAATAAGCGGGTAACCGGCAAGGACACCGTTTTCTAATGCTTCACGGATTCCTGCTTCAACAGATGGAATATATTCCCGTGGTACGACACCGCCGACAATTTTGTTGTTGAATTCAAATCCAGCGCCTTCTTCATTTGGCTCAAATTCAACCAGGACATGGCCGTACTGACCGCGTCCACCGGATTGACGGATGAATTTACCTTCAACTTCAGCCGATTCGCGGAATGTTTCACGGTAAGCGACTTGTGGTGCACCGACTTGTGCTTCCACTTTGAACTCAACTTTCAGGCGGTTGACAATAACGTCAAGGTGCAACTCACCCATCCCGGAAATGATAGTCTGGCCTGTTTCCACGTCCGTTTCTGTTTTAAAGGTCGGATCCTCTTCTGCGAGTTTGCCGAGTGCAATTGCCATTTTATCCTGGTCTGCTTTTGTTTTCGGCTCAATAGCAACAGAGATAACTGGCTCTGGAAAATCCATGGACTCTAGCACAACAAGATCTTTTTCAGCACAAAGCGTTTCCCCTGTAGAAGTGTCCTTCAGCCCTACACCGGCTGCAATCTCACCGGCATAAACCGTCTTAATCTCTTTACGGGAGTTTGCGTGCATTTGCAAAATGCGTCCGACACGTTCCCGCTTATCTTTTACAGAGTTTTGGACGTATGATCCGGAATCAAGTGTACCAGAGTAAACCCTGAAGAACGTCAGCTTACCTACATATGGGTCTGTCATGACTTTAAATGCAAGCGCTGAGAAAGGTGCATTATCATCGGATGGACGGGTTGTTTCTTCTTCCGTTCCAGGTACAAAGCCTTCAATCGGCGGTACATCGGTTGGTGCCGGAAGATAGTCAATGACACCATCCAATACCAGTTGAACACCTTTGTTCTTAAAGGCAGAACCGCAGTAGACAGGATAGAATTCAACGTTCAGTGTGCCTGTGCGGATAGCCTTTCTAAGCTGTTCGTTGGAGATTTCTTCCCCTTCAAGGTATTGCATCATTAAATCTTCGTCAAGTTCTGCAACAGCTTCTACCAGCTCTGCGCGAAGTTCTTCGGCTTTTTCTTTGTATTCAGCGGGAATCTCACGGGCTTCCGCACGTGTTCCTAATTCATCTTCATAATAGAACGCCTGCATGGTTACCAAGTCAATGATACCTTCGAAGTTATCTTCGGCTCCAATAGGCAGCTGGACCGCATGTGCATTGGCGCCAAGACGCTCTTTTAGTGTATTGGTCGAATACATGAAGTCTGCGCCCACTTTGTCCATTTTGTTAATGAACACAATACGTGGTACACCATACGTTGTTGCCTGGCGCCAAACCGTTTCGGTCTGGGGCTCCACACCCGACTGAGCGTCAAGAACAGTAACTGCACCATCAAGTACCCGCAGTGACCGTTCAACTTCAACGGTGAAGTCCACGTGACCTGGCGTGTCGATAATATTTATACGGTGATTTTTCCACTGGGCTGTGGTAGCAGCGGAAGTGATGGTGATCCCACGTTCCTGCTCCTGTTCCATCCAGTCCATCTGTGATGCCCCTTCATGGGTTTCACCGATTTTGTGAATACGTCCTGTATAGAAAAGAATACGCTCGGTAGTAGTGGTTTTTCCTGCGTCAATGTGAGCCATAATACCAATATTTCGCGTCTTTTCCAAGGAGAACTCTCTGGCCATGTATTCTTCTCCTTTCTGTTGTATACTTTTATAATGTTGTTATTACCAGCGGTAGTGCGCAAATGCCTTGTTGGCTTCTGCCATTTTATGCAATTCTTCGCGCCGTTTAACAGATGCACCTGTGTTGTTGGAAGCATCCATAATTTCGTTTGCCAGCCGTTCTTCCATTGTCTTTTCCCCACGAAGACGTGAATAGTTGACAATGTAGCGAAGTCCTAGAGCCTGACGGCGTTCTGGACGCACTTCCATCGGCACCTGGTAGTTCGATCCGCCGACACGGCGTGCACGAACTTCCAATACAGGCATAACATTTTTCATAGCCTGCTCAAAAACCTCCATTGCATCTTGGCCGCTTCGTTCAGAAACGATTTCAAATGCCTTATAAAGTATCTTTTGAGCTTTGCCTCGTCTTCCATCAATCATAATCTGGTTAATCAGACGGGTCACTAGTTTTGAATTATATAGCGGATCCGGCAAGACATCGCGTTTAGGTACTGGTCCTTTACGTGGCATATGTCCCCCTCCTTTCCTGTGTCTGTATCATGAATCAGTTATTTCTTTTTGGCCTTAGGCTTCTTAGTGCCGTATTTTGAACGACCTTTGGCACGACCTTCCACACCTGCAGTATCCAATGCACCGCGTACAATGTGGTAACGCACACCTGGCAAGTCTTTTAC
Source organism: Lentibacillus juripiscarius (assembly GCF_042685205.1). Lineage (NCBI taxonomy): Bacteria > Bacillati > Bacillota > Bacilli > Caryophanales > Bacillaceae > Lentibacillus > Lentibacillus juripiscarius. The sequence goes on along the minus strand of NZ_JBHUNA010000016.1, from coordinate 29,052 downwards.
ACGACCGCCGCGAAGAAGCACAACACTGTGTTCTTGGAGATTGTGGCCAATTCCAGGTATATATGCCGTTACTTCCATGCTGTTAGACAGACGTACACGCGCATATTTACGAAGTGCTGAGTTCGGCTTCTTCGGTGTCAATGTACCGACACGTGTACAGACACCCCGTTTTTGCGGTGAGTTAAGCTTCGTGAATTCCTTTTTGAAGCTATTGTATCCCCGGTTCAATGCTGGAGAATCATACTTTTTCGGCTTGCTTACACGGCCTTTTCTTACAAGCTGATTTATTGTAGGCATTCTTGTTTTCCTCCTTTCAAAAGTGAATGATTAAAGATCTTGAGAACACCACGAGATTGCCAGTTTTGTAATCCCACACACCCAGGTGTTCAACCTTTTGCAAAAAACAAAGCTTTCGCGAATGAATTCGCCAAAACTTCTATTGTTTTACTGCCACAGCTGATGCGTCCACATCAATTCCGCATGCGGAACCAAGTCTTTTCTTTGAGTCCACACGGCGGCATGGTATTCCCAGCTCATCAGCCAGGTTCTCTACCTTCTGCGTGATTTGCCAGTCTGCATCATCAGCAATAAACACTTCACTTACAGCACCGTTTTTCATCGCCTTAAGTGTTTGCTTTGTTCCGATTACAAGATTCGCCTGAAATCGGGTTACTTTTTCATAAGACATTCGCATATCCTCCAAAGCAACAAATGTAATCGGAAGCACCCTGGATATATTACCATTCTCTTTTATTAATGTCAATGTTATTTGCATTTAATTTTTGGGTGCTTCCGATTATTTTCATAGCAATTTATTGTACAGTTTCTGTCTCTTCCGGTTCTTCCGTATCTTCCTCCGGTTCATCTGTCGCTGTTTCCAATCCACGGTAGCGCTGGATGCCGGTGCCGGCCGGAACAAGTTTACCGATGATGACATTCTCTTTCAACCCTAACAGTTCATCACGCTTGCCTTTAATAGCAGCGTCTGTCAGCACACGTGTTGTTTCCTGGAAGGATGCAGCTGATAAGAAGGAGTCCGTTTCCAGGGATGCTTTCGTAATTCCAAGCAAGACCGGTTTACCAACTGCCGGGTGTGCTCCCTCCTGCAATACAGTGCGGTTCGCCTCTTTGAACTGGTGGATCTCCAGTAATGAGCCTGGGAGTTCGTTTGTGTCACCAGATTCAACGACACGGATTTTACGCATCATCTGACGGACCATTACCTCGACGTGTTTGTCTCCTATTTCAACACCTTGCATGCGGTATACCTTTTGCACTTCACGCAGCAAGTACTGCTGTACGCCTTCGATACCCTGTACTTTCAGAAGTTCTTTCGGATCGACCGAACCTTCCGTAAGCTCCTGTCCGGCAATCACCTGATCACCTGGAGTTACTTTCAAGCGTGCGTTGTAAGGAACCGGGTAAGTACGCTGTTCCACTTCACCCTGTATGACTATTTCCTGTTTGTCTTTTCCTTCTTTAATTTCTTCTACCGTACCATGGACTTCACTGATGACAGCTTGCCCTTTCGGATTGCGCGCTTCAAACAGTTCCTGAATACGCGGCAGACCCTGTGTAATATCGTCTCCCGCTACACCACCTGTATGGAATGTGCGCATGGTTAGCTGTGTACCAGGTTCACCGATGGATTGTGCGGCAATAATGCCTACTGCTTCACCTACTTCAACCTCATCACCTGTAGCAAGATTTCGTCCATAGCATTTCTTACAGACACCGTGTTTTGTATTACACGTAAACGCTGAGCGGATAATAACTTCCTCGACTCCAGCTTCAGTTATTTGTTTAGCCTGATCTTCAGACATTACTTCGTTTTTCTCAGTGATAATTTCGCCTGTTTCTGGATGATGTACATTTTCAAATGCAGTACGTCCAACCAACCGGTCGACAAGCGGCTCAATCATCTCGGTGCCCTCTTTCAATGCAGAAACGGTCAAACCGCGATCAGTTCCACAGTCATCTTCACGGATAATGACATCCTGGGCCACATCAACAAGACGGCGTGTCAGATATCCGGAGTCTGCTGTTTTCAGCGCTGTATCAGCCAGACCTTTACGTGCACCGTGTGTCGAAATAAAGTATTCGAGTACTGTCAGTCCTTCACGGAAGCTGGACTTAATCGGCAGTTCAATAATCTTTCCTGCCGGGTTAGCCATCAGGCCGCGCATACCTGCAAGTTGCGTAAAGTTGGACGCATTACCCCTTGCACCGGAGTCACTCATCATAAAGATTGGGTTTCGATTATCCAGTGACTCCATCAAACGCTCTTGAATATCGTCTTTGGCTTTCGACCAGATTGCAATTACCCGGTCATACCGTTCATCCTCCGTAATCAGACCGCGTCGGAATTGTTTCTGTACTTTATCCACTTTACTTTGTCCATCATCAAGTATTTCTTCTTTTTCCTTGAGAACAACAATATCGGAAACACCGACAGTCATACCAGCTTTTGTTGAGTAACTGAAGCCAAGATCCTTCATGCGGTCAAGCATTCTTGACGTTTCTGTAATCTTGAATCTCTTGAACACCTCTGCGATGACGTCACCCAATATACCTTTTTTGAACGGAGGAACGATCTCACGCTTGCGTATTTCTTCTGGGATATCAGACCCCTGTTCAACAAAATATTTATCCGGCGTCTCCAATTCCAGATTGTGTTTCGTCGGTTCGTTGATATACGGGAATGATTCCGGCAAAATCTCGTTGAAAATAAGCTTACCGATGGTTGTTATAAGCATTTGCTCCTGCTGTTCTGCCGTGAACGACTCTTTATTCAAGCTGGATGCTTTAATCGCAACTCTTGTATGCAAGTGAACATAGCCATTCTGGTAGGCAAGCAATGCTTCCGCCGTGTCTTTAAACCGGCTTCCTTCACCAATTGCCCCGGCACGTTCAAGGGTCAAATAGTAGTTACCCAGAACCATATCCTGTGATGGTGTCACAACTGGTTTGCCATCTTTCGGATTCAGGATATTTTGAGCAGCAAGCATTAGGACGCGTGCCTCTGCCTGCGCCTCTGCAGAAAGCGGTACGTGAACAGCCATCTGGTCACCGTCAAAGTCAGCATTATAAGCTGTACACACCAGTGGATGCAATCGGATAGCGCGACCTTCAACCAACACCGGCTCAAATGCCTGGATCCCGAGACGATGCAAGGTTGGTGCACGGTTCAGCAACACCGGATGTTCTTTGATCACTTCTTCCAAAACATCCCAAACTTCCGGATGTATGCGTTCAATCTTCCGCTTAGCTGATTTGATATTGTGTGAGTAGCCTTTTTCGACCAATTCCTTCATGATGAATGGCTTGAACAGTTCCAGTGCCATTTCTTTCGGCAAACCACATTGGTACATCTTTAGGCTTGGGCCGACAACAATGACGGAACGACCGGAATAGTCCACCCGTTTACCGAGCAGGTTCTGACGGAAACGTCCCTGTTTCCCTTTCAGCATATGAGAAAGGGATTTTAACGGACGATTGCCAGGTCCTGTTACAGGACGTCCGCGGCGTCCGTTATCAATCAATGCATCAACTGATTCCTGCAGCATGCGCTTTTCGTTTTGCACAATAATGCTTGGTGCACCAAGATCAAGCAACCGTTTCAGCCGGTTATTGCGGTTAATAACACGCCGGTATAGATCATTCAGGTCTGATGTTGCAAAACGGCCGCCATCAAGCTGGACCATCGGACGGATTTCCGGTGGGATGATCGGCAGCACATCTAGAACCATCCATGATGTATCATTTCCGGAGTTACGGAATGATTCGAGAACTTCCAGACGTTTGATGGCACGGGTCCTGCGTTGCCCCTGTGCTGTTTTCAATTCTTCTTTGAGTGTCTCGACTTCTTTTTCAAGGTCAATATCCTCCAGAAGCTTGCGGATTGCCTCTGCTCCCATTTGCGCTTTAAACGTAGCACCATATTTATCATAATATGCCCGGTATTCTTTTTCAGAAAGCAGCTGTTTCTTTTCAAGCGGCGTGTCGCCAGGTTCCGTGACAATGTATGCAGCAAAGTAAATGACCTCTTCCAATGCACGCGGTGACATATCCAATACGAGCCCCATGCGGCTTGGAATCCCTTTAAAATACCAAATGTGGGATATAGGTGCAGCCAGTTCGATATGCCCCATGCGTTCACGGCGCACTTTTGCCTTGGTGACCTCTACACCACACCGATCACAAACAACTCCCTTATAGCGAACACGTTTGTATTTTCCGCAGTGACATTCCCAATCTTTCTGCGGTCCAAAGATCCGTTCGCAAAACAACCCGTCTTTTTCCGGCTTTAGTGTACGATAGTTGATTGTTTCCGGTTTTTTGACTTCACCGTACGACCATGAGCGAATTTTTTCCGATGAAGCCAACCCGATTTTCATATACTCAAAATTATTTACATCCAGCAAGGGTCTACCTCCCTTTTTAGTGTCCGATTTCCCTATGAATCTGAAAACAAGATGAAGGCCGGGGGAAGAAATCGGCTGTATGGCCAATTTCGTCCATCCCGCGCTGTTCATCGCCCTGTACAAATGTCCGGTTACTGTGAGCTCTCTTCAGCTTCCAGGTTCAATTTACCTGCTGCCTGTGCATCCTCTTCCTCTTCCAGTTCCCGCATTTCAATCTCAGATTCATCACTGGATAACATCTTCACGTCCATTCCAAGGCTCTGCAGTTCTTTAATAAGCACTTTGAATGACTCCGGTACTCCCGGCTCCGTAACGTTATCGCCTTTCACGATTGATTCATACGCTTTTACACGACCGACAACATCATCGGATTTCACCGTCAGAATTTCCTGCAGCGTGTACGCAGCACCGTATGCTTCAAGAGCCCAAACTTCCATTTCACCAAAACGCTGTCCGCCAAACTGTGCCTTCCCGCCCAGCGGCTGCTGGGTAACTAGGGAGTATGGGCCGGTAGAGCGGGCATGCAATTTGTCGTCAACCATGTGGGCCAGCTTAATCATGTACATGACGCCGACAGAAACACGATTATCAAATGGATCGCCTGTTCTTCCATCGTAAAGAACCGTTTTAAAGTCCTTTGATATTCCTGCCTCTTGCATTGTTTCCAAGACATCTTCTTCTGTTGCACCATCAAAGACCGGCGTTGCCATATGCAAGCCAAGTTGACGCGCTGCCATACCCAAGTGCAGTTCGAACACCTGTCCGATATTCATTCTTGATGGGACGCCTAGCGGATTCAGCATAATATCAAGTGGAGTACCATCCGGCAAGTACGGCATATCTTCCTCGGGAAGTATTTTGGAAATAACCCCTTTGTTTCCGTGCCTTCCAGCCATTTTGTCCCCTTCTGATATCTTTCGCTTCTGAACGATATAAACACGTACCAGATGGTTGACTCCTGGTGGCAATTCATCACCGTCTTCACGGTTGAAAATCTTAACTTCCAGTACGATGCCGCCCGCACCGTGCGGTACACGCAATGACGTATCACGAACTTCCCGCGCCTTCTCACCAAAGATAGCGTGGAGAAGCCGCTCTTCAGCGGACAGTTCTGTTACCCCTTTAGGTGTTACTTTTCCGACAAGAATGTCACCATCAGATACTTCCGCACCAATCCGGATGATTCCGTCCTCGTTAAGATCCTTTAATGCATCTTCGCCAACGTTCGGGATATCACGTGTAATTTCCTCAGGACCAAGTTTTGTATCACGAGCTTCTGATTCGTATTCTTCGATATGAATCGATGTGAAATCATCATCTTTCACCATACGTTCACTCATGATAACCGCGTCTTCATAGTTATAACCTTCCCAGGTCATAAAGCCAACGAGCGCGTTGCGGCCCAGAGCCAATTCTCCATCTTCCATTGATGGCCCGTCAGCCAGTATTTCGCCCTTGGTCACGCGATCGCCTTTACTGACAATTGGACGCTGGTTGTAACAGGTCCCCTGGTTAGAGCGGATGTATTTCTGCATACGATAAACATCAAGGTCGCCTTTGACTTCTTTACCATCAACTTCTGAAATGCGGCGGACACGTACTTCTTTTGCTTCAACGTGCTCCACAATACCTTCATTACGGCAAATGATAGCGGCCCCTGAATCCTTACCGGAAACATACTCCATTCCAGTTCCAACGATTGGTGCTTCCGGTTCCATCAGCGGCACTGCCTGACGTTGCATGTTTGCACCCATCAATGCACGGTTAGAGTCGTCATTTTCCAGAAATGGAACACATGCTGTCGCAGCCGAAACGACCTGTTTTGGCGATACGTCCATATAGTCAATTTTTTCACGCGGTACAACCGTGTTTTCGCCGCGGAAACGGGCAATAACTTCTTCATCGGCAAACGTACCATCATCATTCAGCCGAGCGTTCGCCTGTGCAACAATATAGTTATCTTCCTCATCCGCTGTCAGGTAATCGGATTCGGCTGTCACTTTCCCTGTTTCCTGATCAACACGACGATACGGTGTTTCAATAAACCCGAACTTGTTAACCTTCGCATAACTGGATAGCGAGTTGATTAGACCAATGTTCGGTCCTTCTGGTGTTTCGATTGGACACATGCGGCCGTAGTGGGAATAGTGTACGTCACGCACTTCAAAGCCGGCACGTTCACGAGTCAATCCACCAGGGCCAAGCGCTGACAGACGGCGTTTATGTGTCAGTTCTCCCAATGGATTTGTCTGATCCATAAATTGTGACAACTGTGAACTTCCAAAAAACTCTTTTATGGACGCTATCACAGGACGAATATTAATTAGCTGCTGTGGCGTTATGCTCGACGTATCCTGGATGGACATACGCTCACGCACAACCCGTTCCATCCGGGAAAGGCCAATCCGGAACTGGTTTTGCAGCAATTCACCCACAGAGCGCAGACGGCGGTTGCCCAAATGGTCAATATCATCCGTTCCACCAACACGGTGGAGCAAGTTAAAGAAGTAACTTATTGCTGATAGAATATCGGCTGGTGTGATATGCTTCGTGTCGTCATCCACATTCGCATTACCGATGACTTCCAGCTGATGTTCACCGTCAGGATCAGTCGGGTCGATAATTTTTACTGACTGCAGACGGATTGAACCATCGAGAACCCCTTCGTTCGGTTCAACGTTCTTCTCACCCGCCATATTTTCATCGTTTTCCAAATAAGGAATGACTTTGTTCAGCAGCCGGCGTTCGAGTTTATCCCCTTTTTGGGCGATCACTTCGCCGGTTTCCGGATCGACAATCGGTTCTGCCAGCACTTGATTAAACAAGCGGTCTTTAATGTCCAATTTTTTATTGATTTTATAGCGACCCACGTGCGCCAGATCGTAACGCTTCGGATCAAAGAAGCGGGAAACAAGCAGACTTCTTGCGTTTTCTACAGTAGGCGGCTCCCCTGGGCGGAGACGCTCATAGATTTCAAGCAATGCTTTTTCCGTTGTTTCCGTATTGTCTTTTTCCAGCGTATTTTTCAGGTATTCGTTATCACCAATAAGGTCAATAATCTCCTGATCCGTACTAAAACCAAGGGCACGCAAAAGCACGGTGATTGGTAATTTGCGCGTGCGGTCAATCCTTACATAGACGACATCTTTAGCATCTGTTTCAAACTCAAGCCATGCGCCACGATTCGGAATGACGGTCGCCGTTACACCGCGTTTGCCATTTTTATCAAATTTTTCACTGTAATAGACACTAGGCGACCGGACAAGCTGGGAAACAATTACGCGTTCCGCACCATTGATAATGAATGTGCCGGTATCTGTCATCAATGGGAAGTCCCCCATAAATACTTCCTGTTCTTTCACCTCGCCGGTCTCATTATTAATCAGCCGGACTTTCACACGAAGCGGGGCATTATAGGTGACGTCCCTATCCTTTGATTCGTCCACAGGATATTTGGGCTCCCCGAGACTGTAATCGACAAATTCCAGTGATAAGTTGCCCGCAAAGTCCTCAATCGGGGAAATATCCTGAAACATTTCCCGAATCCCTTCTTCCAGAAACCACTGATAGGAAGCGGTTTGGATTTCGATTAGGTTCGGTAGCTCTAACACCTCGCTGATGCGCGCATAACTTCTGCGCTGGCGGTGCCGTCCATACTGAACTAGTTGACCTGTCAACTGCTTCACCCCTCAAATCAAGCATTTTTCATAGATTTCTTACCACGTGGGCTTAGAAAAATGACTATAATATTTGAAAAAACAACTGATATATGCATCAGTCATTTTTAAATCTGGCTCTTAGGTAAATATATCAGTCACTATCCGGGCCAAATGAATGAACGTGGTTTGGCCGGCGTTTGACCCTTTACCTGATGGAGTTTGGAAAAATCCCCATGTAGCGCAAAAGAACAATAGCACTTAAACTACTGTCTAAAAAGAATCGGCAAAAGGCATAGCTGGGTTCTATAGCCCATAAAATAAATTAGTCGATTCTATCATTGTCTCCGATTGCCAATAATTTATACATTGTTTATTCAATTAAAATTTCTCTTGACAAAAGAAGTCCCATATTAGCATTTTATTATATTATCACACCTGCTATTAGAGGTCAACCATTAAATGCCACTAACACGTAATAGCCTTTGCTGCGGGCAGCAACTTCCACGCTTTTGAACAGGTCTTCCAGTTTGCGCAATGCGGACGGGGCTCCCTGCTTCTTTTGGATAACAGCCCAAAGCTGGCCCTGCGGCAGCAGCGCATTTCGGCTGTCTTCTAGCATCTGATGGACAATTCTTTTACCTGCCCGTATTGGCGGGTTAGTCAGGATGGATGCGAATTGCCGGCCGACAAGATTGCTGAATTGGTCACTTAGGACTACTTCCGTATTGTCAACACGATTGAGCTCGGCATTTTTTCGAGCGAGAGCCACAGCACGTTCGTTAACGTCTGACATCACAACATGCCTATTCCCAAAATTGTCGGCAACAGCAATTCCAATTGGGCCATAGCCACAGCCAAGATCTAAAACATCACCTGCAGCATCCGGTTCTTCAAAACGGTTGATTAACAGCTTCGATCCATAATCAATCTCATTTCTTGAAAAAACGCCATAATCACTTTCGAACGTATAATCCTTGCCTCGTAACTGGTACTTCCATTTCTTCGGTGAACTTTTGGATTGAGGATTGTGTGAAAAGTAATGATCAGCCATATAGGCACCTGCTTTTAATGTTTATTATTGAGAGTTGGATGGATAAATAGAAAGCCCGCCGTATCCCGACGAGCTTTTCTATGGTACAATTACTTGATTTCTATAGTTGCGCCTGCTTCTTCCAGCTGGCCTTTGATTTCTTCAGCTTCTTCTTTAGATGCGCCTTCTTTAACTGCTTTAGGAGCGTTGTCAACAAGCTCTTTCGCGTCTTTAAGGCCAAGTCCTGTGATTTCACGTACAGCTTTAACAACTTTGATTTTAGAATCGCCAGCGTCCGTCAACTCTACGTTGAATTCTGTTTGCTCTTCAGCAGCTTCTCCGCCGCCATCTCCGCCTGCAACAGCAACCGGTGCTGCAGCCGTTACGCCAAATTCTTCTTCAATTGCTTTAACAAGATCGTTCAGTTCCAATACAGACATTTCTTTAATCGCATCAATGATTTGCTGATTATCCATTGTTATTCCTCCATTTTTTTGAGTTAGTTTATATCCCGTTATGCCGCGCGCAGCGACATCGATTTACGCACCTTGTTCTTCCTTCTGATCTGCAATGGCTTTAGCAGCATACGCGAAGTTGCGCACTGGAGCCTGCAGTACACTAAGCAGCATGGATACCATGCCATCGTAGTTCGGCAGGTCCGCAAGCTCTTTAATCTGATCAAGCGTTGCAATTTCGCCTTCAATCACGCCGCCTTTAATCTCCAGCGCCTCATGTTCTTTAGCGAAGTTATTCAGAATCTTGGCCGGGGCAACCACATCATCATTACTGAACGCAATTGCTGTCGGTCCAACCAATGTATCATTCAGGTCACTAAGTTCTACTGCGTCTGCAGCACGGCGGGCCATTGAGTTTTTGTATACTTTAAAATCAATATTTGCTTCGCGCATTTGTTCCCGCAATTCCGTCACTTCAGCTACATCCAAGCCACGGTAATCCACCAGCATTGTAGATTTACTGTCACGGAATTTATCAGCAATCTCCTGAACAATCTGCTTCTTTTGCTCGATAATAGTGCTATTGGACATTGTTCCACCTCCTATTAAACATTTCATTATACCGTACCCGGCCTCGTCCGGCCGGAATGATGACATTGCTCCTGTTCCAAAGCAAGAAAGCCCCCATGCAGACATGGAGGCTTTTTCATATCAAATGGTATCCCAATCAGGACTGACCATCTGTATATCAAACACCTCGGCAGGAAATTAAGCGACAAACGCACCTGCTGTCTACGGTACAACGTATTCTATTAATGACGGATAACAGTATATCCGATTACCAGCGAAAAGTCAACACCCGGATCAGCCGGAAACGAAACTGTACATCCTAATTAATTATTAGCCACGATATGGTGATACATCAATCCTGATTCCAGGACCCATTGTGGATGTGATGGAAGCGTTGCGCATATACACACCTTTTGCCGCTTGTGGCTTGGCTTTTACAAGTGTATCGGCAATAGCCTCGAAGTTCTCAACCAGTTTATCACTATCGAATGAAATCTTGCCAAATGGAACATGGATGTTTGCGGATTTGTCAACACGGTATTCGACTTTACCCGCTTTGATTTCATTGACAGCTTTTTCGATTTCAAAGGTTACTGTGCCTGTTTTCGGGTTCGGCATTAATCCTCTTGGTCCCAGAACACGTCCGAGTTTACCGACTTCAGCCATCATATCAGGTGTTGCAACAACTGCATCAAATTCGAACCAGCCCTGATTGATTTTGCTAATCAAATCCTGATCACCAACATAATCGGCACCAGCATTTTCAGCTTCAGTCGCTTTATCCCCTTTTGCAAATACCAATACACGCTGTGTCTTACCAGTTCCGTGCGGCAGCACCATTGCTCCACGGATTTGCTGGTCGGCTTTTTTCGGGTCTACACCCAAACGGAATGCAGCCTCAACCGTTTCATCAAAATTCGCCTTCGCAGTCTCTTTCAGCAATTCGACCGCTTCTTCTGTGCTATATGCTTTCGAACGATCAACAAGTTTAGCAGTTTCTTGATATTTTCTGCTTCGTTTTGCCATTATACTTCCTCCTCAGGTTGTGGTTTATAGCGGTAAGACCTCCCACTCGAAAAATGCGGGCTGCATTTTTCATGAAAAAAGTTGCGAGATATGGTGACCCATTATCGCAACCTGTTTCTATTCATGCTTGCGCCGGCATTAGTCTTCAATGTCAATGCCCATACTGCGTGCGGTTCCTTCGACCATGCGTATAGCAGCGTCCAAATCAGCCGCGTTCAAATCAGGCATTTTCGTTTCCGCAATTTCTTTCACTTGATCACGCTTAACCGAAGCGATTTTATTACGGCTTGGTTCACCTGATGCAGTATCAATCCCGGCTGCTTTCTTCAGCAGTACAGCAGCAGGCGGGGTTTTTGTAATAAATGTAAACGAACGGTCTTCAAATACTGTGATTTCGACCGGAATAATCATGCCAGCCTGTTCTTGTGTACGGGCGTTGAATTCTTTACAGAATCCCATGATATTTACACCAGCTTGCCCCAATGCCGGTCCTACCGGTGGCGCTGGATTTGCTTTGCCGGCCTCGATTTGCAGTTTCACTACTTTGATTACTTTTTTAGCCACGAGACACACCTCCTTAAAGTCCGTGATGTGGTAATAGGGAAATCCCCTCCCACTCAGCGTTACCTGTCCACTCTCTCGCGAAGGACGTCAATAACAAAAGAATTCTAGCATGAATCATAAAATAATGCAAGGTTTTCTGGGTTTTTATTTTTCCAGGACATACTATAGTGCAGTTACTGTAGCTTCTCAATCTGGGTGAAATCCAGCTCGACCGGGGTTTCACGGCCAAACATATTTACGTGCACTTTCACTTTCTGCTTATCCGCATCAATATGCTCAATCGTACCTGTAAAATCAGTGAAAGGCCCATCTGTAATGTGCACATTTTCCTTAATTTCAAAATTAATCTGTGGTGCAGCCTCTTTTACACCCATTTGCTTCAGTACAGTCTCTATTTCACCGGGCAGTAAGGGCGTTGGTTTCGTTCCATGGCCGCTTGATCCGACAAAACCGGTTACACCCGGTGTGTTACGAACAACGTACCATGAGTCATCGGTCATAACCATTTCCGCAAGAACATAGCCAGGGAAGAATTTCTTTTTAACAACCTTTTTCTTGCCATTTTTCACTTCCGTCTCTTCTTCTTCAGGCACGATAACACGAAAAATTTTATCCTCCATGTCCATTGTCTCAACACGCTTCTGCAAGTTCGTTTTCACCTTATTCTCGTAACCGGAATAAGTGTGGATTACATACCAATTCTTTTCCATTTATACAGGGCAGTCCGTCCGCCCTTCCCTCCCTTATCATCAATCTCTTGCCTACGCCCAAGCCGCTTCTAACTTAAAAAATGCAATATTAAAAAACCCGCTGTACCCGGGTTTTTATAAATCGAAATAGTATATATTCCATTATAGCATAATTATAGTGTATTTATTCAACACTGTTAAAATAATAAATTAAGAAATTGCGAAATGCCCAAGTCGATGAGTGCAAAAAACACGGCCACAAAGGCAACAGTTGTTATGACGGTGATTGTATAGCTTGTCAGTTCACGGCCTTTTGGCCAGCTGACCTTTTTCATTTCCCTGGAAACATTCTTAAAGAACTTCATGATATTCACAGCTTGTCCCTCCCCAGACTCAGAAACCCACTAAAAATGCGCCATTATTTTGTTTCGCGGTGTAACGTGTGCTTGCCGCATATTTTGCAGTATTTCTGCATTTCCAGCCGTTCACTGACTGATGCATTTTTGCTTGTCGCATAGTTTCTATTTGAACAGATAGCACATGCCAATGCTACTTTTCGTTTCATTTATATCCCACCCCATCGGAGGGTTTTTTGCCTTTACCAATGTAGCATGACCTCTTGCAAGTGTCAACGTACCTGCCGGGTGCTTGCCCCATTTGCCTCCAGCAGCTGCTCCAATTTGCGCTTGATCCGCTGTAAAGCATTATCTATCGACTTCACATGCCGTTTAAGTTTAACGGAAATTTCCTGGTAGGTGCATCCGTCCAAATACAGGCGAAGCACTTCCTTCTCAAGCGTACTCAGAAGTTCGGATAATTTTCCTTCCATATCAAAAAAGTTCTCTCTGTTTACCAGTAACTCTTGTGGGTCGATTGCTTTGGTGCCGCCTATAACATCAAGTAGCGTGCGGTCGGATTCCTCATCATAGATTGGCTTGTCCAGCGAAACATACGAGTTGAGCGGGGTATGCTTTTGTCTTGTGGCTGTTTTAATAGCGGTGATTATCTGCCGGGTGACACACAGTTCGGCAAATGCCTTGAATGAGGAGAGTTTGTCCCCGTCATAATCGCGGATAGCCTTGTACAGACCTATCATGCCTTCTTGAATAATGTCTTCTTTATCCGCACCGATGATAAAATAGGTTCGTGCTTTTGCTCGTACAAAATTAATATACTTGTTTATCAAAAAGTCCAGTGCCTGACTGTTTCCGCAGTGTATCAGACGAATAATTTCATCATCTTCTAGCTTCTCCAGGCTTTCATTGTCTGTCTCTACCAGCTCGACACTCACCAAAAATGACCCCCCGACAAAACTGTAGTCAATTTAAACGTATTATACAGTAAGCGTTTCCTAATAGTCAACATAGAATAGAAAAGTGAAGGACTCGCAGATGGATATATTAGCTGGCTTTTAGTGTGGGCTGTTTTCTAAAAGACTGTTGCTTTTTGTGTCACTCCAAGAATGAAACCCTACCAAAAAATTTCTATAAACTGCGACACTACTGCTACAATGTTATTTTCGCTCCGGGCAGTCGCTTTCACCCCAGGGCATAAGCGCGACATCTACTCAAGCTCTCTTCGTTCGCTTTCGTAGTGTCTTCTTTACCGCGGGCAACGCTTCAGCTTCCTCGGAAGCAAAAACCGCTTCCTGCGGGATCTTCAGCTGCTGCTTTTCCCGCAGGAGTCGACTGCCCTCGGCTCCAATCAAGCACTACGCTAGCGCAGGAAATACACGAAGACTCCAGCGGGAAAGCGAAGACGGTGAGACCCCACAGCGACGAGCACACAGCGTTCTTTGCGAGCGAGGAGGCTCAGCGCGAGCCCGCGGAAAGCGAAGTGTATTTCCGGAGCGGGATCATAGCACTCACATTTTTTCACTACGTCGCAGTTCATATCACCTGCGCTGGAAACACACCAGCGTTTACAAAAAGTGCCTTTACCATCATACCAGCTAGTTTATGCGTCCCCGCGCCTCCACTTTTCGAACTTGTCCAGAACATCTTTCTTAAGAGGAATTTTAAGTGGGCGTCCGCTCTGCCAGTTTTCCTCTATTTTATCCGCTATCTCCCTGTCAATCGTGTTCAATTCGATATACAGTTCTCGTGCTGATTTGCGAAGCGCACCACGGCCAAAGATGGTACGCTGTTCGGCGTAATCCGATGTGGCCACATACACTTGATTCAATACATTCTTTAATTCCTTCACCAGCCGTTCGATGCATTCATCAGCCGTTTCATTCTCTTTGGTATAAATAATTTCAACCTGGTATTCTTTGTGCCTGTTTTCCATTCCCTTCACATAATAGGCATCAAAAACGACAATGACACGCATGCCCGAAAATGCCTGGTAGTCCGCCAGCAATTCAATTAGCCGGTCACGCGCTTGTCCGATATCCTCCAGCTTTAATCGCTTTAATTCGTCCCAGGCGCCGATGATATTGTAGCCGTCCACTACCAGAACATTCATCACCGCTCACCTGCCGGAAATCTTTTTCGGTATACCTCATACAAAAGCAGGCTGCAGGCAACTGACGCGTTCAGAGATGACACATGTCCATTCATAGGAAGGCTTACCGTCCAGTCACATTTGTCCCGTACTAATCGGCTTATACCTTTGCCTTCATTCCCAATCACAATGGCTATTGGGAGTCCGCCGTCCAGCTGCCGGTAATCCTCCGTGCCATCTGCATCCGTGCCGACAACCCAAACCTGTTTTTCTTTCAGTTCATCAATCGTGCCAGCAATATTCGTGACACGCGTAACCGGGACATGCTCCAATGCCCCGGCAGCCGTTTTGGCGACCGTCTGGGTAAGGCCGACAGAACGGCGTTTGGGAATAATAATCCCATGGGCACCGGAGGCATCGGCTGTCCTTAGAATGGACCCAAGATTATGGGGGTCCTCCAGCTGATCCAAAATAACGAAAAAAGGTGCTTCATTTTTCTTTTCTGCCTCAGCAAACAAATCATCCAGCGAAGCATACGCATAAGAGGCAACATAAGCGACAACACCCTGATGATTTCCGGAGGCCAATTGATCAAGCTTTACTTTTGGCACCTTTTGCAAAACGGTTCCGGCATCTTTTGCAAGATGGTTTAACTTTCCTGTCAGTGATTTATTCAGCTGATCGGAGACGACCACTTTATTGACCGGCCTTCCCGCTGTCAGTGCTTCGATAACGGGATTTTTGCCGATAATCATTTCCTGTTCCATTGTCAGCTATCCCTCCCTTCTACAAACGCTACCGCTGCCGCCATCAGTTCGTTCAGCCTCGCCTCATTCCGGAGCAGGTAATGGTAGCCGATGAGCGTCTCGAATGCGGTGCTATACCGGTACGTCTGTACACTTGTATTTTTGGGAACCGTTCCAGACTTGGCATTCCTGCCCCGGGCAACAATCTGTGCCTCTTCACCGTTTAGCAGATCCGCTTCCAGCCAGTGCAGAACAACAGACGCTTGTGCCTTTGCTGATACGAACGTAACGGCTTCCCTGTGGAGCTGATTTGGTTTCACTGTCCCTTGCTTCAGCAAATGTTCTCTGACATGAACCTCAAACACGGCATCTCCCATATAGGCCAGTGCCAGGCTCTTCATTTGTTTGACTTCAAGATCCATCGTCGGCCCGCTTCCATCTTGTTCCCTGTGGCGTGTCTTCGAGAATAATATCTTTCTCCCTTAAGCTGTCACGTATTTCGTCGGCTCGGGCAAAATTGCGGTTTCTCCGTGCCTCTTCACGCTCCTTTAGCAGTGCTTCAATATCGGCATCAAGCAGCTCTTCTTCCTGTTCCAGCTGAACACCCAGTACATCGAGCAATGTTTCGATGCTAGTCTGAAATGCCTCAATAACACGAACAGAGGTATGTTCCTGTTCAAGGTACCGGTTGGCTTCTTTTGTTATATCAAATAAGACAGCGATAGCGTTAGCGGTATTAAAATCATCGTCCATCGCTTCTTCAAACTGCTTCTTCAGCGCCGAGATGGTTCCCATCCATTCATTAGCCGCTTTATCAGTATCCATGCTGGCCTGCTTGCGGTGTTCCAGGTTACTGTATGCATTTTTCACCCGGTCAAGGCTATTTTTCGCCCCTTGCAGCAGTTCTTCTGTAAAGTTGATCGGATGACGGTAATGGACACTCAGCATAAAGAAGCGGATCACCTGCGGGTCGTGCTGTGCAATGATATCTTTCGTCAATACGAAGTTGCCAAGTGATTTGGACATTTTTTCATTATCAATATTAATGTACCCATTATGCATCCAGTAATTAGCAAAACTTTTGCCGGTCATTGCCTCTGATTGGGCAATTTCATTTTCGTGGTGCGGGAATGTGAGGTCCTGACCACCCGCATGAATATCAATGGTTTCACCAAGATATTTCTTAACCATGGCTGAGCATTCAATATGCCAGCCGGGACGTCCCTGGCCCCACGGGGAATCCCACGCGATTTCACTGTCCTTTGCCTTTTTCCACAAGGCAAAATCTAGCGGGTCTTCTTTTTTCTCGCCTACCTGAATACGTGCACCAGATCTGAGTTCATCAATCGATTGGTGAGACAGTTTGCCATAGTCTGCAAATGAGCGCGGTTTGAAATAAACATCTCCATCCGCCTCATAAGCATACCCCTTCTCTATCAAGCCTTGAATAAACGCGATAATGTCTTCCATCGTTTCCGTCACGCGCGGGTTCCAAGTTGCCTTTTTAACCCCCAGTGCCCCAACATCATTCAGATAAGCATCAATAAAACGATTGGCTACGTCCGGAACCGCCTCTCCCAGATCATTGGCCGCATGAATGATTTTATCATCGATATCAGTGAAATTAAGCACATAGTCGACCTGAAAGCCTTTATATTCAAAATATCGTCTGACGGTATCAAACACGACTGCTGGCCTGGCATTCCCAATATGAATATAGTTATAGACTGTCGGGCCGCAAACATACATGCGCACCCGGTTTTCTTCCATTGGCTGGAACGCTTCCTTTTCTCTTGTCAATGTATTATAAATGGTGATTGTCATTTTGTTTCACTTCCTTAAGCTTTGCTATTTCTTCACGCAACACATCAATTTCCTCTTGCAGCCGGTCACAGCGGTCTGCCACTGGGTCCGGCAATTTTTGGTGATCCAGATTCTTCTTCACTTTTTCCCCATTCTGTATAACAACCCGTCCCGGAACACCGACAACCGTGGAATAATCGGGAACATCTTTTAAAACAATTGATCCAGCCCCTACCTTGGAACTGCTTCCGATAGTTATATTGCCAAGCACTTTGGCACCGGTCGTGATCATGGCATTATCCTTAATGGTTGGATGCCGTTTTCCTTTTTCTTTACCCGTACCACCGAGTGTCACTCCTTGAAAGATGGTGACATTATCCCCTATTTCACATGTTTCGCCTACTACAACGCCCATTCCGTGGTCAATAAAAAACTTCCTGCCAATAATGGCACCCGGATGAATCTCGATGCCGGTAAAAAAGCGGCTTACTTGTGAAATGGCACGGGCAATGAAGAATAAACGGCGCTTAAAGAAGAAATGGGACAGCCGGTGTGCCCAGATGGCATGCAGACCTGAGTAAGTCAGCAACACTTCCGTGTACGAGCGTGCTGCCGGATCCTGTTCAAAGACGGTATCCATATCCTCTTTCATCCGCTTAAAAATACCCATTGTCCTGATTCCCCCTCTCTTCCTTTCTATATGTGTCCAATAGTAACAACGCAATTACCTGCTCTTTTAATAGTCTTTTAAAGTAACATAAGAAACTTGGCTTCATCACTCTCTTTGCAAATAAAAAACAAGCGCCCCTGTGCTATAAGACACAGAGACGCTTGTTTGCGCGGTCCCACTCTGTTTGAAGAACATGTATTCTTCCAGCTTGGCTCTGGTAACGGCAGAGTGCCGCCGCTATATACTCCGATTTCCATAGCGGGCTCCAAGGTGCATTTCAAAAACGGTGCTTCGAATCACTTGCAGCCGGTGGTGATTCTCTCTGGTTAAGCATGGCGTTTTTTACTTCTCCTTGTCAACGCTCCGAAGGCTATATAATCATCCTTGTGATTGTGTTATTACTATATTACATTTCCACGCAATTGTGAACCGGTTAGGCTCCAAGATGCTTCAACAGACTGTCCAGACGGCTCAGGACAGTGTCCTTGCCCAAAAGCTCAATGGCAAGTGGCAATTCTGGTCCGTGTGTCTGCCCGGTTGTCGCAGCCCGGATAGGCATAAACAGCTTTTTACCGCGATGCCCGGTTTCTTTTTGTGTTGCTTTAATTTGCTGCTTGATAACATCCTTTTCGAATTCATCCAGGTGGATTAGCTTGTCTGTGAAAACCTGCAGCACTTCCGGAACCTGCTCCTGGTTCAACACGTCCATGGCCGCTTCATCATAGGTGATGGATTCCCGGAAAAAGAGATCCGTAAGTTCGACAATTTCCGCACCATAATGCAATTGTTCCTGGTACAGAGCAATTACCTTTTCTGCCCATTCCCTTGTTGCTGCATCCATATCCTCCGGCAGTTTGCCAGCGTCTATCAGGTGCGGCATGGCCAAATCAATGACCCTGTCGAGATCCACAGTCTTAATATATTCGTTGTTCATCCATCTCAATTTATGGCGGTCAAATATGGCAGCTGACGTTGACAGCCGTTCCGGATCAAAAATTTCAATCAGCTTATCCTGACTGAAGATTTCCTCCTCACCGACCGGCGACCAGCCTAGCAAGGTGATGAAGTTGAACAGAGCCTCAGGTAAATAACCCATGTTTTGGTACTGCTCAATAAATTGCATAATATGCTCATCACGCTTACTCAATTTTTTACGTTCTTCATTCATAATGAGTGTCATATGACCAAATCTTGGCGGTTCCCAGCCAAATGCCTCATAAATCATCATTTGTTTTGGCGTATTGGAGATATGCTCTTCGCCGCGAAGAACATCTGTAATCTCCATCAAATGGTCATCAATCGAAGCTGCAAAGTTATAGGTTGGCGTGCCGCTCTTTTTGACGATAACCCAGTCACCAAAATCACTCGATTCAAACGTTATATTTCCCCGCACAATATCATGGAATGTATAAGTATGGTTGTCCGGGACACGGAAGCGGATACTAGGTTTACGTCCTTCTTTTTCAAACTCCTCGATTTGCTCCTGCGTCAGATTACGGTGAGCGCCGGAATATTTCGGAACTTGTCCTTTTGCTCGCTGCTCTTCCCGTTCTTTGTCCAGCTCTTCTTCGGTCATGTAGCATTTATAGGCCAACCCTTTTTCCAGCAATGCATCAATATATTGCTGGTAAATATCGAGCCTTTCCATCTGTCGGTAGGGACCATAATCACCACCGGCGTCGGCTCCTTCATCCCAATCGATGCCGAGCCATTTTAAATATGTCATCTGGCTTTCTTCACCGCCAGCTACATTCCGCTTTTCGTCCGTATCTTCAATCCGGATGATGAACTTCCCGTCAAAATGCCTGGCATATAAGTAATTAAATAAAGCGGTGCGCGCATTTCCTATGTGCAGATTTCCCGTCGGACTTGGCGCATACCGTACACGAACTTGATTTGTCATGGTGGGGCTCCTTTCTTTCTAAATAAAGTGAAACTTCATCAGCGGGGGTACTATAACCCGTTAAAGCGTAATAAAATGCGATCCTTGAGCGTCAAACGCAATAAAAAGTGATAACGTACCTGTTATCACTTTTCCTTCTCTATAAGTTATACCGCTTTTACAGCGCTTTTTCAAGTAATTTCGGCTTGGCAAAAATCATCCGGCCCGCTGATGTCTGCAGGACACTAGTAATCAGCACTTCTATTTTCCTGCCGATATAGTCGTGACCTTCCTCGACAACGATCATCGTTCCGTCATCCAGGTATGCGATGCCCTGATTGTGCTCCTTGCCATCCTTAATCACTTGCACATTTAATTCTTCTCCCGGTAAAACCACTGGCTTTACGGCATTTGCCAAATCATTGATATTCAGAATAGGTACACCCTGCAAATCGCAGACTTTATTCAAGTTAAAGTCATTTGTCACCACAATGCCGTCCATCACCTTGGCTAGTTTGATCAGCTTGCTGTCGACTTCCGGAATATCCTCAAAGTCACCTTCATAGATTTCCACATCGACCGGCAGCTCCTTCTGTATCCGGTTCAGTACATCCAGCCCCCGGCGTCCCCGGTTGCGTTTCAGTACATCTGAAGAATCGGCTATGTGCTGCAATTCGCCAAGCACAAATTGTGGAATAACAATGGTCCCCTCTAGAAAGTTAGTCTGACAGATATCCGCGATACGGCCGTCAATAATGACACTGGTATCAAGAATCTTAGGCTTCGGCTTCTTCCTTTCCGTCACCTCTTCTTCCGCTGGCTGTTTTTTATCCCGTTCTTTTCGGTTGAAATTGAGCAGATTCATTAATTCATCCCGCCGTCTAAAAGCAACTTGAAAACCAAAATACCCCAATAATATCGTTATAAAGAGCGGTAAAACTTTCGATACGAGATAAATTTCCATATCCGTAAGCGGAATATTAATTAAGTACGCGATTACCAGGCCACCAATCAGCCCCAGACTGCCAAACAGCAAATCACCAACCGGAATCTTAATCAGTGCTTCCTCAATCCATCTTAAAAAGCCAACAATATAATCTGTGACAAAATAAGAGAGACCAAATAATATAATTGCACCTAGCACCATTCCCAAATAAGGGGATGCAGCCCAGCTGGCATCAGTAAAATCCAGCAAGTTAACAATATCCGGGACGTATAAAAATCCAATGGTACCTCCACTGATAATAAAAAATAAATGAACAATTTTATTCAGCACCACTGTCACCTCCTATCATCTATTATTACCCATTTTTCATAAAATAACCGCTATAATTCCAGATAAAGTGAAACTTCATTCGGTGGGGGTATCTCTTCTTCCCCCCACCGAACGTTAGTTGAACGAATCAGGGATTTACGGGCTGTTTATCCCCACCTTCACGTCTCTGACTTACCCACGCTTAGAGGTGAGGGTGTTACAGCCCGTTAATGCTGATAAAATATATAATCATACCTAAAGTCTAGCACATTTGTAAAAATTAGTCAATTTTGCAAACGTAATATTCTAGCACACCTAATGAAGTCTGTCAATCAGTTATTTTCCGGCATTTAGTCCATCAGCCCCTCGTCCAATGCCTCTCGGACGTTACTGACACCAATTGCCTTAATGGTTGTCGGGGGTGTCCAGCCGTCCAAATTCTTCTTCGGACAAAAGACGCGTTCAAATCCAAGCTTAGCCGCCTCCTGTACACGCTGCTCAATCCGGGAGACATGCCGTATTTCACCAGTGAGCCCAACTTCCCCGATAAAGATGTCTTCCGGTCTTGTCGGTTTATTACGGAAACTGGATGCGATGCTGACAGCCACTGCAAGATCGATAGCGGGCTCATCCAGTTTCACACCGCCAGCCACTTTAATATATGCATCCTGATTCTGGAGAAGCAGACCGACACGTTTTTCCAGAACCGCCATCAAAAGCGGAACACGGTTCGTATCAAATCCAGTAGCCATTCGTCTTGGATTGCCAAAGCTGGTCGGTGAAATGAGTGCCTGGATTTCAACCAGTACAGGCCTGGTTCCTTCCATCGAGGCTACTACAGTGGATCCAGCTGCACCCTGGGGACGCTCTTCCAAGAAGATTTCAGACGGATTCATCACTTCCCGGAGACCCTCTTCCTTCATTTCAAAAATACCCATTTCATGCGTGCTTCCGAAACGATTCTTGACACTGCGTAATATCCGGTATGTATGGTGCCGCTCTCCTTCAAAGTAAAGAACTGCATCCACCATATGCTCAAGCATCCGCGGTCCGGCAATCGCTCCTTCCTTCGTAACATGTCCAACGATAAAAATGGGGATCCCGTTCGATTTGGAAAGCTTCATCAATTCGCTTGTGCTCTCACGCACCTGTGAAACACTGCCAGGGGCACTTGTTACTTCCTCCCGGTAAACAGTCTGAATCGAATCAATCACAACAAAGGCCGGCTTGATTTGTTCAATTTGACTGACAATATCAAATAAATTGGTCTCGGATAACACATAAAGCTGATCTGAGGTAACACCAAGACGGTCAGCCCTAAGTTTCGTCTGTCTAATGGATTCCTCACCGGAAATATACAATACTGGCAATTCTTTATCAGCAAGTTGGGATGATACCTGCAGCAACAATGTCGACTTGCCTATGCCAGGATCTCCGCCAATCAGCACCAACGAACCGGGAACAACCCCACCCCCGAGTACCCGATTAAACTCCCGCATTGATGTTGTGATGCGCGGTTCTTTTTTGGTTTCGACGGACGTAATGCTTTCTGGCTTGCTGGCAGTTTTCGCATCCCTGCCTATTGTATGCCCTGAATGAATGGATGATGCTTCCAATTCTTCCACTAGTGTATTCCAGCTGCTGCAGCCAGGACACTTGCCCATCCATTTGGCAGATTCATAGCCACAATCCTGGCACACATATTTCTTTTTGCGTTTTGCCAATGCTATCGTTCCCCTTTACTGTACCCTCTATTATATACGAAATACAATGCATGAAAGTTACAAGCTTCTATCAATTCAATAAAAAAATTCCCATATTTGTTCCACACTTCCTAGTATAACATGTTTCCGCTTTGCCGGTCCCTCGTGTTCGTAAGACTTGGCTTTCACCAAGTCTTGGCATAATCACTTTCTGACGCTGCTAAAAAGCTGGAAGGACGTTTGCCTTCCAGCTTTTCGCTGCCGGTTATTCATGAATATAGCTTTTTAGGAAAGAAGAGTAAAATCTCCCTTATTATTCAGGCCGATTTTGACCTTTTCCCCTTTTGTTATAGTTTCCTTCAGCAATTCTTCTGACAGCATATCCTCGATATTTTTCTGGATGGACCTGCGGAGTGGGCGAGCCCCATACTCCGGATCAAACCCTTCATTGGCTATCTTATCAACAGCTTTATCTGTCAGCGTAAACTCGACGCCCTGTTCCTGGAGCCGGGTTTGCAGCTGTTTAATCATTAGCTGGACAATATGCTTCATGTGCTTTCTTTCCAGTGAATGGAACACAATAGTCTCATCAATCCGGTTCAGGAACTCAGGCCGGAATGCTTTTTTCAATTCCTCGGTGACTTTTGATTTCATGTTTTTATAGTCCTGTTCTTCATCATCAAGCGTGAATCCGACATACTTGTTCCGCTTCAGCTCATCTGCGCCAACATTGGATGTCATGATCAGCACGGTGTTGCGGAAATCGACGACACGGCCTTTAGCATCCGTTAATCGGCCATCCTCCAGTACTTGAAGCAGGATATTGAACACTTCCGGGTGCGCTTTTTCCACTTCATCCAACAGAACAACGGAATATGGCTTCGTCCGCACTTTTTCCGTCAGCTGACCACCCTCATCATACCCGACATATCCTGGAGGTGAACCGACAAGACGGCTGGTGGCGTGTTTCTCCATATACTCGGACATGTCTATCCGAATCATCGCTTCCTCATCGGCAAACATCGACTCTGCTAGTGCTCTTGCAAGTTCCGTTTTCCCGACACCAGTTGGTCCGAGGAAAATAAACGAGCCGATCGGGCGTTTGGGATCCTTCAACCCGGCACGTGCCCTGCGGATAGCTTTGGCCACGGCATCTACAGCCTCTTCCTGACCAATAACCCGGTTATGCAATGTCTCTTCCAGGTTCAGGAGTCGCTCACTTTCATCTTTTGTCAGCCGGGAAACAGGCACACCAGTCCACGTGGATACAACTTTCGCTATATCTTCCACTGTTACTTCAGATGATTCCTGACCCTGTTTTTCTTTCCACTGATTTTTTGTTTCTTCCAATTCCTCGCGCAGTCGCTGTTCCGAATCTCGCAATGAGGCGGCTTTTTCAAACTCCTGGCTTTGTACAGCGGAATCTTTTTCTTTCCGTACATCCCCCAGTTTTTGCTCCAGTTCCTTTAAATCAGGCGGTATGGTATAAGAGCGCAACCGTACTTTGGAGCCGGCCTCATCAATTAAATCAATCGCTTTATCCGGCAGGAAACGCTCCGTAATATAGCGGTCAGACAATGAGGTTGCCGCTTCAATTGCTTCATCGGTAATTGACACACGGTGATGCGCTTCGTAGCGGTCACGCAGGCCTTGTAAAATTTGGACAGTTTCATCCAATGTTGGCTCATCAACCTGAATCGGTTGGAACCTGCGCTCCAGTGCTGCGTCTTTTTCGATATATTTCCGGTACTCATCCAGCGTAGTAGCACCAATACATTGCAATTCACCACGCGACAATGCTGGTTTTAATATGTTGGATGCATCAATTGCACCTTCCGCGCCGCCTGCACCAATCAATGTATGCAGTTCGTCAATGAACAGAATGATGTTGGACGCCTGACGAATTTCCTCCATCACTTTCTTCAGCCGGTCCTCAAATTCACCACGGTATTTCGTTCCAGCTACAACAGTTCCCATATCCAAAGTCATTACCCGTTTATCACGAAGTATTTCCGGTACTTCATTCTGAACGACTTGCTGTGCCAAGCCTTCTGCTACAGCCGTTTTCCCGACACCGGGCTCGCCAATCAGGACCGGGTTATTTTTTGTCCGGCGACTAAGGACTTCGATCACTCGTTCAATTTCTTTGCTCCGGCCAATGACAGGGTCAACATTTCCTTCTTTTGCAGTCTCTGTCAAATCCCGCGCAAGGGAGTCCAATGTCGGTGTGTTAGCACTCGATGACTGGCCGCCGCGGCCCTGGCGCCCTGCCTGGGATTCGTTGCTGCCAAGAAGCTGCAGCACCTGCTGACGTGCCTTATTAAGGCTGACACCAAGGTTGTTTAGGACACGTGCTGCAACGCCTTCACCTTCACGTATAAGTCCAAGCAGGATGTGTTCCGTGCCGACATAGGAGTGGCCGAGCTTACGAGCCTCATCCTGTGACAATTCCACAACCTTTTTAGCTCTCGGGGTATAATGGATTGTCTGCATTGGCTGTTTGCCGGCTCCGATCAGTTTCTCCACTTCCTCCTGAATTTTGGCAACTTCCAGCCCCAGTGATTCCAGTGCTTTCGCTGCGATCCCATTTCCTTCACGGACGAGACCGAGCAGGATATGTTCAGTGCCTATGTTATTATGTCCGAGCCGCACCGCTTCCTCCTGGGAAAGCGCCAGCACCTTTTGCGCCCGTTCTGTAAAACGTCCAAACATCATAGTTATTTCTCCTCCTAACTAATTTTCCAGCTGTATACGTTCACGAATAAGTGAAGCTCTTAATACATCACGCTCACTCGGTGTCAGTGATTTTTTGGCATATTGCTGCAGGAATCCTGGTTGTGTCAGCACCATTAACTCGTTCAGAATGCTTCTGGATACATTCTCAATCACACCCAAGTCAATCCCAAGCCGCACGTCAGATAAACATGTTGCTGCTTCTTTTGACTCAATAATGCGGCTGTATGCCAATATTCCATACGAACGGTAAATACGGTCTTCCAGTCGCTTGCTTGACTGTTCCATAATTCTGTTACGCGCTTTACGTTCCTGTTCGATTAGCTGACGGGCAACACTTTGCAAATCCTCTACAATATCCTCTTCCGATTTGCCCAGTGTGATCTGGTTGGATATCTGAAAAATATTACCCGTCGCCTCACTGCCTTCACCGTATATGCCGCGCACAACAAGTCCGAGCTGGTTGATTGCCGGTATCATTCGGTTAATCTGCTGTGTCCATGCCAATGCCGGCAAATGCATCATGACCGATGCACGCATGCCTGTTCCAACATTTGTCGGGCAGCCTGTTAAGTATCCGCGCTTTTCATCAAACGCATAATTTACCTTTTCTTCCAGCCAATCGTCCAGTTCAAATACTTCTCCGAGTGCTTCCGAAAGCTGAAACCCTGGAAAGTAAAGCTGCAGACGCAGATGATCCTCTTCATTCACCATAATGGATACCTGTTCATTCTCAGATATCAGTACAGCTGATGATTGACCCTGTTCCGCCAGATGCGGGCTGATTAAATGTTTTTCGACTAATACACGCCGTTCCACCGGTGTTAATTCTTGAATGGGTATGAACGAAAACGACTCATAGTTCTGGAATGACTGGTTCTCATATTCCTCCTGGATAAACGAAGAAATACGTTCGAGATCAACTTCATCAGCCAGGATTGGAAAGGAATATTGGGAAAAATTACGTGCCAGCCTGATCCGGCTGCTTAGCACAATGTCACTGTCAGGTCCGTCCTCCCGCATCCACGGGCTGATTGCCTCATTCATAAATTGCTGCAGTGTCATGCATCATCCCTCCCTAGTTCCTTTTCCAGCTCCTTAATTTTATCCCGGACGGTCGCGGCTTCCTCAAATGCTTCATTTTTTATTAGCCGCTGCAATTCTTCCCTGTATGCATCAACCTGTTTTTTGATACGCATATCTCCGCCTTTGCGGGCAGGAATCTTCCCGTGGTGTGCTGTATTGCCGCTGTGCACACGGCGGAAAATCGGGTCAAGGTACTCTTCAAATGTCTGATAGCATTGTGAACAGCCAAATTTCCCTACCTGTTTGAACTTGGACAGTGTCATTTCGCATTTTGGACATTGCAATTCTTCTGTCTCTTGCCGTGGTGTGTCTTGTTGGATTTCGAATGATGGGCTGAATAATCCCGACAATAAGTGGTGCAATGAGTAGCCCTCTTCCGGATAGGTCATATATCCCTTCTCCTTTGCACACACTTCACATACATACACTTCCGTTTTATCACCATTGACAACCTGGGTGAAATGAAGTGTAGCCGGGCGCTTATGGCATTCCTGGCACTCCATGGTACTCCCCCCTATCACTTATTCAGATATTTTAGTGTTGTGAGCATTGATGTCATAATTCGGGCACGGATTTCATCACGCAATGGCAGCTGAAAGGCAAGCGTCTCTCTGTCAATGGCACTGAGCATGATTCTGGCCTCCCGTTTGGTAACGAGTTCCTCCTCCAGCAGTCTTTCCACTACATCGAGGGCAGCTTGCTGTGAACAGGTTGGGTTTATCATCTCAATAATATCATCAATCAAGTCCGCCCAGTCCTGGTGTTTAATCCTCATGATGCGGATATAGCCGCCGCCTCCACGCTTACTTTCCACTATATACCCTTTTTCCACAGTGAAGCGAGTTTTAATCACATAATTAATCTGTGACGGAACACATTGAAACCGATCAGCCAGTTCACTCCGCTTAATATCAATTGCATCTTTGCCGCCAGAGTCAAGAACCTGCTTAAGGTATTCCTCTATAATATCCGAAATGTTCCGCATAAACCCTCCTCCTCTTCTACCATATGAGCGAACATTATTATTTTTACCTTCATTTACCTTATTTGACTTTGACTATCTTTGACTTTGCCTTCATTATACGATATACACACAAAGATGCAAGAAAAATCTATCCCTATTGTAGACAATTCGGCGAAAAAAGAAACATCTGAAAAGCGTCCTAACCCCAAATGGTAAAATGCCGCGGGAATTCTAATACCCTCTGATGATCATTCCGAAAGGCCAGCACTTATGGAAACGAAAAAAACCCTGTGACAATCACAAGGTGTTCAATCATTGCCGTTCACTGGCACTTTTAACATGATCAAGTTTTGTTATATCCTCAAAAAGGGATACACGGTCAAACCCTTTGTCAGGCTCAATCGTAATAAATATATTCCTCTGCTTATCCTCCATCCGGTTAATTTCAACCTGTTTTATCGCTAGGTGATGCTTCTCAAAAACAGCTACCACATTATTGATCTCCAACCCGGGCAGCGCAGTGACCTCAATTAAGTAAGATGTCTTTCCCTTTTTAAATAGCCGCTCAAAATTATTTAAGAATACCAGGCTTAACAAAATGATAACCGTTGTAAATACAGCAGACGCATACATCCCTGCCCCAACGACAAGTCCCAGTCCTGCAACTGTCCATATGGAAGCAGCTGTTGTCAGCCCGCGTATCGTCATCCCGTTTACAATGATAGTCCCAGCCCCCAGAAACCCAATGCCACTAATCACATAAGAGGGAATACGGGTCGGATCAAACCGGACATTGTCGTAAGCATCGATTAACGACTCAAAGCCGTACAATGAAAGCAGCATCATTAAACAAGCGCCCACTCCAACCAGAATATGAGTACGAAACCCGGCAGAGTGATTTTTTAGTTCTCGTTCAAAGCCAATTAACCCTGATAAAATTAGGGCAATGACAATACGCAGCATGATAGTCAAAAAATGATCCCCTATAAGCTGATCAAAGTATTCCGCCATGTCACACTCCCCCTTCACTATTATAGTTACCCATCATGTTAAAATGACATGACACAAAATAATGCAGCAGGCCGTTCCAACATTATTTAGGATTTGATCCCGATACAAAATACCGAATCTGAAGGACTCGCCTCCTCCAGCCCTTTGCAGCCCATATGCTGGACGATAAGCATTCCATTCAGACAAAGATATGATTAGCACGGCTCATCCCAAAATTAAAAAATAAAGAGGCTGATCCATCGATTCATGGGTCAGCCTCTTCTCTATTCTGCCTGGCGGCGTCCTACTCTCGCAGGGGCAAAGCCCCAACTACCATCGGCGCTGGAAAGCTTAACTG
>NZ_JBHUNA010000015.1:0-970 GCF_042685205.1 Lentibacillus juripiscarius | reverse complement strand
AAAGCATCTGATTTCCAACCTTTGACATCTGTTTTGTCATACTGGCTGTTTTGTTCAGTTTTCAAAGAACGAATCATTAAATATGGTGGAGCCTAGCGGGATCGAACCGCTGACCTCCTGCGTGCAAAGCAGGCGCTCTCCCAGCTGAGCTAAGGCCCCGAGAATGGTCGGGAAGACAGGATTTGAACCTGCGACCCCATGGTCCCAAACCATGTGCTCTGCCAAACTGAGCTACTTCCCGGTAGAATGGTGCGCCCGAGAGGAGTCGAACCCCTAACCTCTTGATCCGTAGTCAAACGCTCTATCCAATTGAGCTACGGGCGCCTCTGATGCCGAGGGCCGGACTCGAACCGGCACGGTAGTAGACCTACCGCAGGATTTTAAGTCCTGTGCGTCTGCCAATTCCGCCACCCCGGCGCGGTTTTGTTTGGCATTTTTGGAGCGGAAGACGGGATTCGAACCCGCGACCCCCACCTTGGCAAGGTGGTGTTCTACCACTGAACTACTTCCGCATATAATATATTACATGGTGCGGGTGGAGGGACTTGAACCCCCACGTCGCGAGACACTAGATCCTAAATCTAGCGCGTCTGCCAATTCCGCCACACCCGCAAAGAGATGAGCCATGGAGGATTCGAACCTCCGACCCTCTGATTAAAAGTCAGATGCTCTGCCAGCTGAGCTAATGGCTCTAATGGATGGTGCCGGCCAGAGGACTCGAACCCCCAACCTACTGATTACAAGTCAGTTGCTCTGCCAGTTGAGCTAGGCCGGCGAATAAAGAAAATAATCTAAATTACTATATACTTTTAATGGTGGAGGATGCAGGGTTCGAACCTGCGACCCCTTGCTTGTAAGGCAAGTGCTCTCCCGGCTGAGCTAATCCTCCGGCACAGATGAAGTGCCTGGCGGCGTCCTACTCTCGCAGGGGCAAAGCCCCAACTACCATCGGCGCTGGAAAGCTTAACTG
>NZ_JBHUNA010000014.1:0-1138 GCF_042685205.1 Lentibacillus juripiscarius | reverse complement strand
ACTTCGAGTGAGTAAGATCCCTCATAGACGATGAGGTTGATAGGTCCGGGGTGGAAGCGTGGTGACACGTGAAGCTGACGGATACTAATCGATCGAGGACTTAACTAATCATTATGTCGCTTGAACAACGCTCTTATTTAGTTTTTAGGGTGTAACTTTTTAAAATTTACCCTTGATTTTTTCTAAAAAACCTTTACAATGTTTATTGGCACGAAGAAATCAGCCGATCACTTGGTTACGGAAGTGGCTTTGACTACTCACTTCTACCTTGCGGATGGCAAAACCATTAACAAATTCAGGTCTGGCAGCAATAGCGGAGAGGACACACCTGTTCCCATGCCGAACACAGCAGTTAAGCTCTCCAGCGCCGATGGTAGTTGGGGCCTTGCCCCTGCGAGAGTAGGACGCCGCCAGGCAAAAAGGCCGGAATACAATTCAGTTGTGTTTCGGTCTTTCTCAACTATAACGGATATTTTGGTTGTTCCGAGTCATTTCCTGGGATATGACTGTTTGCCCGGTATCTGCACAAAGATCAAATTGTGGTCGGGGCAGGGATGGATATTAAATCATCCCACTAGCGGGATGTGGGCAGTCATGTTAATGGATTGGTTTTAGTTGTTGACATTCATTACGTTGGATGTTAAACTTAATTAGTTGTCTTAAAAAACAACTAATCCTTTTTGGATTTATCTCTTGTAGAATCTATCTATTGACTTTATTGATTGATTCATGCTATGCTTGTAATTCACTTCGTTATAAGGTGTCATTATTCAACATTATTCAACAAAAAGGCCAAAGAAGTTATTGACTTTCAATTGATAATTTGATACAATAATAACGTTAGTTATTTGAAACAACGCATAAATTTGCTCTTTGAAAACTGAACAAAACAGCCAGTATGACAAAACAGATGTCAAAGGTTGGAAGTTAGATGCTTTAGCATCCGACAATAACTCCAGCCCCATGATGTCAAATTGCAAGCTGAGATAATAGATGAAACCGATCGGTGTCGGTTCATCGTGACGGATCTGAGAAGTGGAGTAATCTGCTTTTCGGGTGCCGCTCCAACTTTTTTTGGAGAGTTTGATCTTGGCTCAGGACGAACGCTGGCGGCGTGCCTAATACATGCAAGTCGAGC
>NZ_JBHUNA010000013.1:0-69985 GCF_042685205.1 Lentibacillus juripiscarius | reverse complement strand
ACCAACTAACTAATGCGCCGCGGGCCCATCTGTAAGTGACAGCACAAAGGCCGTCTTTCAGCCTTCCCCCATGCGAGGAAAGACATCATCCGGTATTAGCCCCGGTTTCCCGGAGTTATCCCAGTCTTACAGGCAGGTTGCCCACGTGTTACTCACCCGTCCGCCGCTCGTTCCACAGGCGCACACCCCGTAGGGTGATTACCTGCTTCCCGCGCTCGACTTGCATGTATTAGGCACGCCGCCAGCGTTCGTCCTGAGCCAAGATCAAACTCTCCAAAGAAAACTCACTTTTGGTTCTTTCAAAAGTGTAGTTACACTTGTGCAAACAAGAATATTTGCATATTCTTGTTTGCCAAAAAAGTTGGAGCGGCACCCAAAAAGCAGATTAGTCCACTTCTCGGATCCGTCGCGATGAACCGACACCGATCGGTTTCATCTATTATCTCAGCTTGCAATTTGACATCGCGGGGCTGGAGTTATTGTCGGATGCTAAAGCATCTGACTTCCAACCTTTGACATCTGTTTTGTCATACTGGCTGTTTTGTTCAGTTTTCAAAGAGCGAATTTATCGCTGCCTTTCCCGACAGCAAAATTGATTATATCACCATTGCAATTGGCTGTCAATAACTTTTTTGTTCTTGTTGCCGTGTACTTAAATGGTTAATACTTTTGCGCTGTTTTTCAGCGACAAGAACAATAATACTATCACAGACCTAAAAAGTCAACGACATTTTATAAGAAAAACACAAGGAATATAATGGAAATTGGCCCTGACCCTTCCTTCTTACATAAGTGATCACAGTACAACTTCCCCTTCCCAGTCCAGCATTCCACCTTCCATATTCGATACATTGAAACCACGTTCATCCATAAAAGAAGCAGCCATCATGCTCCGATTTCCGGAACGGCATACAACAATATAGTCCTTCGTTTGGTCCAACTCGTCCAATGAATGTGGAATCTTTTCCAGTGGTATATGTTTCGCCGTTCTTATCATGCCCTGTGCCACTTCATCGTCTTCTCGCACATCCACGATAATTGTATTTTTTCCTTCTTCCACTAACTGCTCGACTTCTTTTGGTGTTACTTTATTGATTTGCTCCATTAATACCACCCTTTTCCATAAAAACTTTCATTCCACTATAACGGTTCCCATACATAACACGCAATAATATGTCACAAAATAACACAACCAGAAGCCGAGGTGAATATGAATGAAGCATTTCGTCCGTTTGCTGGGGCTTATCCTGTTGTTACCTCTAACTGCAGTCGCAGCGGAGGAAAACAACGAGCCATCCCCTCAGCAGATTGCCGCGTATAATGAGGATGTAACTGGTAACACGGAGAAGGAAACCATTGAATTAAAAGGATTACTCTTCGCAGACAACACACAATACTATGTTGATACGTGGGCTTCTTTAGCCTCAAAGGATGGAGAAGAATGGGAAATCCAGTATGAAGGCGGTTATAAACCACAAATACATTTTCGCGATTTAAACCATGATGGCATAAAAGATGTTCTGTACCAGAGTTTATCAAACAAAAGTGCCGGCCTGCATGATTATAAGCTGCACACGTTAAGCAACGGCCAAATGGAACAAATGAATCTTCCTGAACAAAAATTCATCAAAGCCCAATTCAAGGATGATTTTCGGGTGAAAGTGCAAATTGCGCCTGATAAAGAACCTTCCACCGTTGATATTAGTGACCAGGCTTCCAAATATGCTGAGCTCGGCATTTACCATCAGAATGGGGAGCTGCTTGAGAAAACGTCCCCTATGATTCATCCAATTGCATCATTCAAACCTGTTAAAGTCAATGATAAAAAAGGATACGGGTTAAAAAGTAGGCAGCGGATCAGTGGTGCGTACCGAGACAATCATATCGGAACAGTGGAAACGCTGTGGTATTTTGAAAAAGAACAGTGGATTATCCTGAAAACCGAATGGATTCCGGCCGACTGAGAATCCGCATCACGAGATCTCACTTTGGCCACTATTCCGCTTATCCTAAAAAGATCTCACCCCGTTAATAGGGTGAGATCCTTTTACGTTAACCATCATTCCTTACAGATGGAATTAATTTGCTACAATATTGACTAGTTTTCCAGGTACAACAATCACTTTACGGACTGTTTTCCCTTCCAAGAATTCCTGGATTTTTTCATGCTGAAGAGCTTGTTTTTCCAACTCTTCTTTCGATATGTCTTTTGGCGCATTCATTTTAGCTCGGACTTTGCCCATAACCTGGAGGACGATTTCCACTTCATCTTCAACAAGTTTACCTTCATCATATTCCGGCCATTTTTCGTAACTGATTGTTTCGTTGTGCCCTAGAATCTGCCACATTTCTTCTGACAGGTGTGGTGCTACCGGTGAAAGCAATTGAACAAATCCTTCGATATACGCTTTTGGAATGGTTTCAGCTTTGTACCCTTCATTGATAAAAACCATCAGCTGGGAAATTCCAGTATTGAAATGAAGGTTTTCGAAATCCTCCGTTACCTTTTTTACCGTTTCATGGTAGACCTTATCCATCTGAGAAGCATCATTCGTATCAACAATCTTTTCAGACAGCTCCCCATGTTCATTCACAATCAGGCGCCAAACTCTGTCAAGGAAGCGCCGGGCTCCGTCTAAACCATTCGTTGACCAGGCAACGGCAGCATCTAAAGGACCCATGAACATTTCATACAGCCGCAAGGTATCTGCACCATGGGTTGAGATGATGTCATCCGGATTCACGACATTACCCTTGGACTTACTCATTTTTTCATTGCCTTCCCCTAAGATCATACCCTGATTAAATAGCTTCATGAACGGTTCTTTCGTCGGTACTGCACCAATGTCATACAAAAATTTATGCCAGAACCGTGCGTACAGAAGATGAAGAACCGCGTGCTCAGCACCGCCGATATAAATATCAACCGGAAGCCATTCTTTCAGTGCTTCAGGGTCAGCCGGCTTGTTGGGATTATCTGGATCGATAAACCGCAAGAAGTACCAGCAGCTCCCTGCCCACTGCGGCATGGTGTTCGTTTCTCGTCTGCCTTTCATTCCAGTTTCCGGATCCATAACATGGACCCAGTCACTTGTTGCGAGTGGGGATTCCCCTGTACCGGATGGCTTTATTTCATCCATATCTGGAAGTTCCAGCGGCAATTCGTTCTCTGGAACGGCACTCATGGACCCATCTTCCCAATGAATGATCGGAATCGGCTCTCCCCAGTAACGCTGTCTTGAAAACAGCCAGTCCCTGAGGCGATATGTTATTTTACCAGTCCCAATTTCGTTTTTCTCAAGCCAATCAATCATTTTCGTAATCGCCTCATCCGTGTACAGTCCGTTTAGAAAATCGGAATTGACGTGTTCACCATCTTCCGTATAAGCCTGACTAGATAGATCGCCGCCGGCAACAACTTCCTTAATCGGTAATTCAAATTTCTGGGCAAATGCATAGTCGCGTTCATCATGGCCCGGAACTGCCATAATGGCTCCGCTTCCATAGCCCATTAATACATAATCGGCAATCCAGATTGGCATTTTCTCATTATTTACAGGATTAATGGCATAGGCACCTGTGAATACGCCTGTTTTTTCCTTGGCCAAATCTGTGCGTTCAAGATCCGATTTTGTCTCAATTTCCTTCAGGTATGCAACAACTTTTTCCTTTTGTTCTGGTGTCACAATCTTTTCCACGAGTGGGTGCTCCGGTGCAAAAACGGCATATGTCGCACCAAACAGTGTATCCGGTCTGGTAGTGAAAGCAGTGAACTGTTCGGAATAGCCATCCACATCGAACGTGATTTCAGCACCTTCTGACCTGCCTATCCAGTTTCGCTGCATTTCTTTTATGCTTTCCGGCCAGTCAACATCCTCCAAATCATCCAGGAGACGGTCTGCATAGGCGGTGATCCTGAGCATCCACTGTTTCATTGGCTTGCGTACCACCGGGTGGCCGCCGCGTTCACTCTTTCCATCAATGACTTCCTCATTGGCAAGAACGGTACCAAGTGCTGGACACCAATTAACCGGAACTTCATCCATATAAGCCAATCCATGTTCATACAATTTGGTAAAAATCCATTGTGTCCATTTATAATAACTTGGGTCCGTCGTATTAATTTCACGATCCCAGTCATAGGAAAAACCGAGCTCCTGAATTTGTCGTTTAAATGTCGCAATGTTCTCATCTGTAAAGGCGGCCGGACTGTTGCCGGTATCAAGCGCGTATTGTTCTGCCGGCAGCCCGAATGCATCCCATCCCATTGGATGAAGCACTTCATAGCCCTGCATCCGTTTCATCCGGGAGTAAATATCCGTTGCTGTGTAACCTTCCGGGTGTCCGACATGAAGGCCGGCTCCGGATGGATACGGAAACATATCCAGTGCGTACACTTTTTCCTTGTCCGAAAATGTATCAGTTTTAAATGTTTTATGTTGATCCCAGTATTCTTGCCATTTCTTTTCGATTTCCTGATGATTGAAGCTCATCACCTTGTCCTCCTTATTCTTTTTTTACTGACAGCAGCAAGTTTTTAAACATGCTTGCATTCATCATTTCTGTCCAATAAAAAAGCCACTCATCCCTATGTAAGGGACGAGAAGCTTTACTCCCGCGGTACCACCCAATTTAACGCAGTATATGCGTTCACTTGTATCCTTAACGCGGATGGACGGCATGGACTAGTGATATTTCATCCATGCAGCTTGAAGGTGAGTTCACGAACCCCCGGGGACAGTTCACACCAGCCACTGCCTCGCTTTACCCAGAAGGTTTCGTTACTGCTCCTTCGCATCGCCGGTCAGCTATGTAAATCGAATTGTAGTCAATGCACAAGCCTTTGTCAAGGTAAAGGCGCGTAAGCTTTCCCACTGTTTCTATTTCATGCTAAACTAATCATAGCATGCTACATAAAGGAGTACAAACATTCATGGTAAAAGGAATTCTCAATTATGCACATCATTTACTCGGGGAGGCCATTGATAAAGGTGATACAGTTATTGACGCCACGTGTGGCAATGGACATGATACTGTTTTTCTAAGCAATACTGTCGGCGCGGGTGGCTATGTGTATGGCTTTGATATACAGGAACAGGCCATTATCAATACAAAGAAACGTCTCTTTGAGCAGCAGCTAACCAACGCAACAATAATCAACGACAGTCACAGTAACTTCATCCATCATATTCCGGTTGACCGGCTCACACGTCTCGGCGGTGCCATTTTTAACCTTGGCTACCTGCCCGGAAGTGACAAATCGGTTATCACAAAAAGTGAGACAACTGTCCTGGCAATGGAAGGAATCCTGTCCCACCTGAAGCAGAACGGGCTTATCGTACTTGTCGTTTATCACGGGCATGAAGGCGGTGACCAGGAAAAAGAACACCTCCTGCAATATGTGCGTCAGCTCGATCAGAAACTGTATCATGTTTTATATTATGGATTCATCAATCAGAAAAACGATCCACCGTTCATTTTAGCCATTCAAAAAAGGCGGTGACCTGTCAATCCCCCTGGCTGCTTTCCCTGTTTTCTCCCTTTTCGGGAACAGGCGGCCGGGCTTTTGTTTTTCGGATAAAGTGATACAGTTTGACATTCCAGTGAAAGAAAGACGCCGCGCTGCCACTTTCACGAAGCAACGCACCTGTCATATCCGTGCCTCCGGGCAGCTGCTTTACTTTCGGATCACCCAGATAGAGTCCAACAAGCCCATGGTGCACCATTTTGTGAAATGGCCTGTCCATTAATTGCTGCACGTGTGTATCAGCCTGCCTGATAAAATAGGTAAACCGTTCTTTCATACGTGCATGACCTTCATAATAGCTGCAGAAATTCAAGTCACCTTCCCGCCTGTCCTCTTCCTGGTCAATATAATAGTCCAGTAAAATATGTAACCCCTGCATAAACGGAAAATAACTCTCGACAACTTGTTCTGCCATTTTTTCGTTCATTCTGCCGCTTAGTGCATAGGCAACAAGACAAAAAATGCCCAGGGTTGACCCGGCGGCGGCCGAGAATTCATGCCAATAAAGAGAAGGTGATGCACTTGCATTATCACGGAACCATGCCGACAGACGACCGACTCGTTCATCCCTCCGGACATGTTTATGTACCTGCAGATCGCTATAGAGTGTTTCTAATTTGGACAAATATCCTTTAATGACGTCATATTCCAGATTCCGCATCGTTTTCTGGCATGTGCGGACCAGGTCAGCTAAATATTCGCCATCAGTCTGTTCATTACGGAAAGCATAGTAATTTTTAATCGGATTTGCCGGACTTAGTGCATCTGTCATTGCTTGATGGAGCTGCCGGAAATCATCCGGATCCATAGACGTACTCCGATCACATAGGTTGTCTAAATAATCACTGATTGTCTGGTAGGCTACAATAAAACGGATTGCTTCCTGCCATCTGTACCCGGAAAGAAGTGCATAAACGGCACCACCCAGACAGTGGAACCGTTTCGATTCAATGCTCGCCAGTGCCTGGTTCCGCAATTCATTATCCGGTATTTGCTGTGCCCGCTCTTTCCAAAATGTTAACTCCTTGCTGACCGCAGGGAATACTTTCCGGTATACCGCAGCCATTAATGTCACGGGTGTTTTTGGTATGCTGTACCCCACCCCATCCCCTCCTTACAACGAACACGACGTACTAATGCAGGCAATATCATAGGTCAAGGAAAACTTCGATACAGTTCAATGCACACAGAAAAAGTGCCTCTCTGTTTCAAGGACGTGACGGCCGATGACTGTGTATGCAGCGGGGTGTCTTCCTGCCTGATACGTAAACGTCCGGTTTGTCTGCTTCGTGCACAAAGGCTATACTACTTATATCACCATATTTTTTAGGGGGATTCAAATGATACACCATTACAAACAAATGGAGCCAGATATTCACTCATCTGTTTTCGTTGCACATGATGCTGACATTATTGGGGATGTTACGATTCAGGAAGATTCCAGTGTGTGGTTCCAAACCGTTATCCGCGGAGATGTAGCACCGGCCAGAATCGGGCGCCGGGTTAGCATTCAGGATTTGTCACTTCTGCATCAAAGCCCTAACATGCCAGTAACGATAGAGGATGATGTGACGGTCGGCCACCAGGTCACACTGCATGCATGTACCATCCGATCCAACGCTCTTATTGGTATGGGGTCGCTTATCCTGGACGGTGCTGAAATAGGTGAACATGCCTTCATTGGTGCGGGGAGCCTTGTTCCGCCGGGCAAAAAAATACCGCCCCACTCCCTTGCACTGGGACGGCCAGCAAAAGTTGTCCGTACCCTGACAGAAAAAGATTATGAGGAAATGGCGCGCGTACGGAAATCTTATGTTGACAAAGGGCAGTACTATAAACAGCATACCGATCTGGGCCAGTCGTTTTAACTTTGGCTGTTTTCTACTGTCGCTTTTTGCTTCACTCTGGAGAATGAAACTCTACTTAACAATTTGTATAAACTGCGACGTAAACTAAGGAAAACATTGGTGGTATTTAGTGAGCCTTTCTAACCACGCAGCTGGAATATACTCGCTTTCCGTGGGCTCACCACGAGCCTCCTCGCTCGCAAAGAACGCTCACTGTGGGGTCTCTTAGGCTCGCTGTCCCACAGGAGTCTCGCATATTCCAGCTGCTGTTTTCTGTTTTAGCCATCATATTACGTATTTTGTCAATTTTCACAGTGAGTCGCAATGTTTATCAACTGCACTGGAAAACAACAAAAGATCCTTAATTTTTTAGCGGCACATCCCCGCCTCATGCAAACAGGCGATCACGCTTTCAGCC
The DNA here is from genome assembly GCF_042685205.1 of Lentibacillus juripiscarius. Lineage (NCBI taxonomy): Bacteria > Bacillati > Bacillota > Bacilli > Caryophanales > Bacillaceae > Lentibacillus > Lentibacillus juripiscarius. Next base: position 62,193 of record NZ_JBHUNA010000013.1, on the reverse strand, counting down.
AGCGTGATCGCCTGTTGTTTAACCTATATCAACCTTTAATCAGCCTTTATTGCTGTTCCAATCAATTGTTCCGGTTTACTCAGCTCATTTATGTCAAATTTCTTTTCTACAAAAATCTGATGCCACAGCATAAACATGAGTACCGTCCATATTTTACGGCTGTAATCGCCTTTTCCCTGACAATGAGCGTCTAAGAGATCAAAAACATACGATTTATGCAGCAAATGATCGGTCTCGCTTTCACGAATCAGTTTTTTCGCCCAGTCATGCAGTTCATTTTTCAGCCAGTGGCGAATTGGAACTGGAAAACCAAGCTTTTTACGGTCTAGCACGTGATCTGGGACGATACCACGCGAAGCCTCGCGCAAGATACTTTTTGTCGTTCCGTTGGCAATTTTTAAATCTTGCGGCAGTGTACTTGCAACTCGGAACACTTCCTTATCAAGGAATGGGACGCGAAGTTCAAGGGAATTCGCCATCGTTGTCCGGTCTGCCTTCAGCAGGATATCCCCGCGCATCCACGTATGAATATCAATATACTGCATTTGATTTACAAGCGGATAATCACTTACCCGGTCATATAGTTTTTCGGTTATTTGTCTATAGGATATATCGTCTTGGAACGTTTTGAGGAATGCCTGTTTCTCGTCATCTTCAAACATTTTGGCATTGCCGATATAGCGATCACGCAATGGTGTTGTTCCCCGCTCCAGGAAGCTTTTGCCGCGAACCCCCTCCGGCATGACATCTGCCACTCTGGCCAACAGATCTTTGGCAGGAGCCGGGATTGAATCAAACATTTTCAGTGAGTCCGGTTCACGGTAAATGTTATAGCCGCCAAACAATTCATCTGATCCTTCACCGGATAAGACCACAGTGACATGTTTCCTTGCTTCCCGCGCTACAAAATATAGTGGTACACAGGCTGGATCTGCCAATGGATCATCCATATGCCACATAATCTTCGGAAGTTTTTCCACATATTCTTCGGGTGTAATGCGGTACGCTATATTTTCCACACCGAGTTTCTCAGCCGTTTCTTTTGCAACATCAATTTCGGAATAACCTTCCCGTTCAAAGCCGACCGAAAATGTCTTAATATCCGGATTGAACTCTTTTGCCAAAGCTACAATAATCGTGGAATCAATGCCACCGGACAGAAACGATCCAACTGGTACATCACTGCGCATATGCATGTTGACCGAATCAAACATGACATCCCGGATTCGTTTAATCCAATCCTGCTTGTCCATCAATACAGGGTGAAATTCCGCATGCCAATAACGGTGGAAAGTGATCTTTTCGCCCGGTTTTTGTACAAAGTAATGACCTGGTTCCACTTTTTGAATTCCAGTTGTCATCGTCATTGGTTCCGGGACGAATTGAAAGCTTAAGTAATGCTGCAGCGCTTCCGTATTAACCGCTTCATTTTCCATCATAAGGGAGATACTTTTCTTTTCAGATGCGAAAGCTGTTCCTTCATCTGTTTCCCGGTAAAACAGCGGCTTAATACCGAATGGATCGCGTGCACCGTACAGTGTTTCCTGTTCCTTGTCCCAAAGAAGAATGGAAAACATGCCGCGCAAATGCTCAAATGCCTTTTCCCTGTATTTTTTAAATAACGCGGCGATAACCTCCGTGTCTGATTCTGTTTCAAATTGGTATCCTTCTGCGGCCAGCTCATCCCGCAATTCAACATAATTATAAATTTCCCCATTGAACAGAAGCCAAATTGTTTCACTATCACAGCTCAACGGCTGCTGACCACTATCAATGTCGATAATGCTTAAGCGTCTGAATCCGAATGATACATATGCGTCATGATAATACCCTTCATCATCCGGTCCTCTATGTGTCATAAGGTTATTCTGCTGTTTAAAAGCTGTTTTCTGTTCTTCATCTGGTGCAGCGGGTCTGCCGCGTAGTATTCCAATAAAACCGCACATTTTGTTTGCCTCACTTTCATCATGTTGCATCCTTCAGATTATACCACATTAAAAGCAATTATAACGATTAAAAATATGTTGAAATTACAGGTGTTTTGTACACAAAAAAGATGCAGACAATTTTCTGCACCTTTCCCGTATCTATCATCAGTTTTTTACCAGTGCTCCGAGTTCATCCACTTTGTCTGTTTTTTCCCATGGAAACAGAACATCCGTCCGACCAAAATGGCCATACGCAGCCGTGTTTTTAAAAATTGGCTTCCGCAAATCCAGCATACGGATAATCCCTGCCGGACGAAGATCAAATACTTTCCGGATTGCATCTGCAAGGGTATCTTCGTCCACAGCACCAGTACCAAATGTATTCACCGAGATTGATACTGGTTCTGCCACACCAATTGCGTAGGCCAGCTGCACCTCGCAGGCTTTTGCCAGGTCGGCAGCTACAATGTTTTTAGCAACATATCGTGCCGCATACGCTGCTGAACGGTCCACTTTCGTCGAGTCTTTTCCACTGAAAGCTCCACCGCCATGACGTGCATAGCCGCCATAAGTGTCAACGATTATCTTTCTTCCGGTTAGACCTGCATCCCCCTGCGGACCACCAATAACAAAGCGTCCTGTAGGGTTAATAATATAATTGGTCTCCTCATCCAGCAAATGGGCCGGCACGACTGGTCGGATGACATGTTCAATCATATCCGATTCAATCTGTTCTACTGCAGCATCCTGATGATGCTGAGTTGAAATAACAATCGTATCAATCCTAATTGGCTCACCATCTTCACCATATTCAACAGTTACCTGGGTTTTTCCGTCAGGACGCAAATATTCCAGTATGTTCTCCTCACGTACATCTGCCAGTCGTTTTGCCAGCTTGTGCGCCAATGAAATCGGCAAAGGCATTAATTCCTCTGTCTCATCACAGGCATAGCCAAACATCAGACCTTGGTCTCCTGCACCAATTGCGGCAATTTCCTCGTCACTCATTTTCCCCTGACGAGCTTCCAGTGCATTGTCAACGCCATCGGCAATATCCGGTGACTGCTCATCGATGGCTGTGAGTACTGCACATGTTTCTGCATCAAAGCCAAATTTAGCCCGTGTATAGCCAATATCCTTGATCGTCTGACGTACAAGCGCAGGAATATCCACGTACGTTGTCGTTGTAATTTCTCCGGAAACCAACACGAGCCCTGTAGTAACAGTTGTCTCACATGCAACCCGGGCATTGGGGTCTTTTTTTAGTATTTCATCTAATATGGCATCTGATATCTGATCACAAATTTTATCCGGGTGGCCTTCTGTCACCGATTCAGATGTGAATAATCGACGTTTAATAGCCATATGGCCATGTCCTCCCTTGGATTGTGGTACGGAACTCCATCTTTTCAGTTATAGAGGCTGTTTAAAAAGTCTGGTTTATTCTCCTTTTAAACACGCACTTATCATTTACAAACAAAAAAACCTTTCCTGCATCATGAGGAAAGGAATGAGGCCTTTCGCTCTTATTGTTCAAGGACTTATCCTTGCTTCAGATTAGCACCTTTTCACGCATCGTGACGGTTGCCGGGCTTCATTGGGTCTGTCCCTCCACCAGCTCTGAATAAGAGAGTATCCGCTCGAATTTTATCGTATCGAATTCCTTTTCCGATGTCAACTTATTTCGCACTTGGGAGGAACATTGACATAAAAATTTCATATAAATAATTCCAAGATTAGTGTGGACTAATTTTTCAAATGTGTTATACTAATAAGCAGATTCAGGTGATCAAACGTTTTTTGTTTAAATAATATGTGTAAAAGGTAGGTATCACAAATGAAAACAAAAGAAGATACATTGCTGACCAGGGATTTACTGACACACCCTCATTTGCAGTCAAACCTGACTGTACCGCGGCTGGTCGAAAAAGTTTTGTCACGCTCTGAAGGCGTTCTAAGTGCAACGGGAGCTGTCAGTGCCCATACAGGTGAGTATACAGGGCGATCCCCGAAAGATAAATATATTGTTCGTGACGGTACTAGTGAAGATGTTGACTGGGGGGATGTCAACCAGTCTATCGATGAGGCCACCTTTGATCATCTGCTGGAAAAAGTGACGGCCTATTTACATGATAGAAATGAATTGTTCCATTTTCAAGGATTTGCTGGAGCAGACGAAAATTTCCGGCTTCCTATCCAGGTGATTAATGAATATGCATGGCATAATCTGTTTGCTCGTCAGCTGTTCATCACGCCAACCGAAAACGAATTAGCAGAGCATCAGCCGGAATTTACCGTGATATCTGCCCCGACGTTCAAGGCAGACCCGGAAGTTGACGGCACTAGCTCTGAAACGTTTATTCTGATTTCGTTCGACAAACGAATTGTGCTGATTGGCGGAACAGAATATGCGGGAGAAATTAAAAAATCCATCTTTTCTGTCATGAACTACATGCTGCCAAAACGTGATGTATTATCGATGCACTGTTCAGCCAACGTCGGACGCGAGGGGGATGTGGCCCTGTTTTTCGGACTGTCTGGAACAGGTAAGACGACCCTTTCTGCTGATCCGTACCGGCGTCTGATTGGCGATGATGAGCATGGCTGGAGCCCGAATGGCGTGTTTAATATCGAAGGTGGTTGCTATGCGAAATGCATTAATTTGTCAGAGAAAAAAGAACCACAGATTTTCAATGCTATCCGGTTTGGTTGCGTATTGGAAAACGTCGTCCTTAATGATGAGACACGCGATCCTGATTACGATGACACATCACTAACCGAAAATACACGGGCGGCATATCCGCTGGAAAACATTGATAACATTGTGTCACCAAGTGTTGCCGGTCATCCGAATACGATCATCTTTCTGACAGCAGATGCATCCGGAACATTGCCGCCAATTAGCAGATTGACCAAGGAACAAGCAATGTATCACTTCCTAAGCGGCTATACGAGCAAACTGGCCGGCACTGAACGAGGCGTTACCAAGCCGCAAGCGACTTTTTCCGCCTGTTTCGGTTCTCCATTCTTGCCATTGGCACCGTCCACATACGCCGAATTGCTTGGTGAAAAAGTCGATCAGCATAATGCAAATGTCTTTCTTGTCAACACCGGCTGGACTGGTGGCTCCTATGGTACCGGCGAACGCATCAAGCTCTCCTACACAAGAGCAATGGTGCACGCGGCATTGGAAGGCGAACTGAACGCAATTGAAACAGTAAAAGATCCTATTTTCGGTCTGGAAATACCAATGCATGTGGCGGGTGTGCCAGACGATCTGCTTGTCCCGATGAACACTTGGGACGACAAAGAAGCCTATAAACAGGAAGCACGTGAACTGGCAATGAAGTTCCACGAGAATTTCAAGAAGTTCACACAGGCAAGTGAAACGATTCGCAGTGCAGGCCCGAGTTACAAGGGTAACTAATAGTAATTTGTTTCCTCATCCCAAAAGGATTTCATATATGAAGGAAAAATAGATGCAGTTTCATACTGCAGACCGGTCCCACAATGGAGACCGGTTTTTTTATTGGCTGGTAAATCGACAAAATTCGGGGCGTGACAGGCACCCAGCCTGTGGGCACCCAGCCTGGGCATTCACACATTCTTGCTTGCCGCATACGATGATCAGCAAAGCCGGGGAGCCGCCCAAGTGTCTCGTTTGACGAGCTTGTGAACACACAAATCGCTGAGGAAATAATTGAAAACTAAGGAGGGGGAACAATGGCATTTCTTACCTTAGATCAGGTATCGCATTATTATTTTTCCAAAAAGGATTACACAAAAGCACTGGACAACATTTCATTTTCCGTTGATGAAGGTGAGTCTGTTGCCCTATTAGGTCCCAGTGGATGTGGAAAATCAACGATACTATCCGTCATATCCAGAATCATCGAGCACACTACCGGTAACATTTATGTGAACGGCCGGCCATTGGCTGATTCGGATCTGGATATGGGCTATATGCTGCAGCAGGATTATTTGTTCCCATGGAAAACCATCATTGACAATGTTCTAATCGGACCCAAAATCAATCGTGATCAGTCACAGGAGACAAAAGAAAAAGCTGTCCAGTTGCTTGACCAGGTTGGGCTTTCCAATACTGCAGACGATTATCCGGATTCCTTTTCCAGGGGGACGCGCCAGCGAGTGGCCCTCGTGCGCACATTAATCACCAATCCAAGAATATTGCTATTGGATGAACCATTTTCAGCACTTGACTACCAGACAAAATTGAAGCTGGAGGATCTGATCTGGGATCTCCTCCGCTATTACCATAAAACGTCCATCCTCGTGACACACAACATTGGTGAGGCAATCGCCTTAAGTGACCGTATTATCGTCATGAATGCAAATCCCGGCTCGATTGCCAAAACATTTGAGGTTCCACTTGAATTACGGGATGAAACCCCCTTTTTAGTTCGGCGGCACCCGAAATTTCATTTATTATTCGATAAAATATGGGGGGAATTGAATAACGATGCGTCAGTTCCACCACAGTCCAGGGTGGTGAATCCTAATGGTGAAACATGAATCAGACCGGCAGCTGTTTGAAAGCTACAAACGCAGAATAAAACGGGAGAAAAGAGTTGTCTATGCCTGTCAGCTGATTATGCTAGTATCCGTTTTTGGTCTATGGGAACTGGCCAGCAGAATGAATTGGATTGACTCGCTTTTCTTCAGCTCACCTTCTGAAGTTTACCATGTACTGACAAAAAGATTTGCAGACGGAACGATGCTGATACATTTGCAAGTCACATTATTGGAGACAGTTGCGGGTTTTCTGATTGGCACCATTCTCGGAATTATTATGGCCACCATACTGTGGTCCTCAGAACGGTTTTCACGCATTATGCATCCATACCTGGTTGTCATGAAAGCCATGCCGAAAGTTGCCCTAGCCCCAATCATCATCGTTGCTATAGGGTCTGGTTACGTATCTATCATCACCATGGGGGCTATCATTTCTGTCGTTATTACAACACTTGTCGTTTATTCAGCATTCCGGAAAGTAGACCCAAATTATATCAAAGTATTGAAAAGTTTTAAGGCTTCGAGAGGACAAATTTTCAAAGAGGCTGTCTTCCCTGCTGCCATTCCAGCTATGATTTCAACCTTAAAGGTCAATGTCAGCCTGTCCTGGGTTGGTGTCGTTGTCGGTGAGTTTCTCGTTTCCAGGGAAGGGCTTGGGTACTTGATTGTTTACGGGTTTCAGGCATTCAACTTCTCACTCGTCATGTCCAGTTTAATTCTCATTGCGATATTCGCAGCACTGATGTACAAAGTCGTTGAGCGAATTGAAAAAACACTGCTAAAACATACACAATAACGTTTTTCTGGAGGAACCGTACGGCATCAGCCATTCCGGTTCCGGGCATGGGTGCTTATGTAATCCAGACAGTGTGTCAATACATCATCTTTCATAATAAAGCTGTATGATTTCCGCTGTTTAACATCCGCCGGTAAGGCATCGAGAAGAATGGGTCCATGCGTCTCATAATAGGTTTTTTGCGGAAGAAGTTCTTTTATAGATGCGGTATAGACGTTTTTGACAATCGTTCCCCCTTTGCCAGCAACGATATACTGACCAATGTAGTGGATGGATTCCGTTACACCGCCTGTCTCCTCCCACACTTCACGGATGGCTGCGTCACTCGGGTGCTCATTATCCTCTACTTTCCCCCCGGGAAATTCCAGTCCCCGATCTTTATGTCTGGTCAGCAGCCATTTATTTTTGTACTTGCAGATAACCCATACATGTTTTGGGTATTTGGAAAATGGATGATCGTCAAACGATAATTTTACTTCATTGCGGTAAAAGTCTTTGAATATATGCATGATTTCAACTGCTTTCCTATTCCATTCAAGAGGTTGTTCAAAAAGTCCGGTAAAAAGGACACTTCGAATTTCTTCGTTGGCTTGCTTTTCCGCTCCTCATGTATTAAATTACATACATTCCGCTCCTCAAAGCTGCACCGCCTCGAACTTCTCGGTCCTTTCTATCCTCCTTTTTGAACATGCACTTCAAGTTATTGATAGCTGATATTGGTTATTTTCCATTGGTTAGAATAAGTAAATGTAATCCTAATTGTATAAGTTCCGTATAAATCTGTGCGGTTGGTCTGGACGACTTCAATGCTGTTATCATTCTTCCGTATCATATCATAGTCCTCTTCTTCATGAAACCATGGCGGTGTCTCAGTCGGCTTGACATATAGCCCGTCCGGCTGTTCATCATAATAAAAATCAATGTATTCCGATGCTGCCCCATTAGCCGAGACAGTATTAAATGCCTTGCGCAGCGCATCCTTTGTATGATAATGCATGACTTTATTATTCCGATCCGTCTCCTGCACGAGAAGATCCTTGAACTGACTGCTTAAAGAAAAAATGCGTTCGTGTGATAAACTCTTACCTGTTTTGTCATTACCACGGGGTTGTTCTTTTTCAGATATTGTACTCTCTGACTGTGAGTGCTCTGGGTCTTCCACGGCTGATGCCGAATGATGACCGGCTCCTCCTAATGTCATAAATGCGAGCATAATAGCACAGCCTGTACACTTACGTATATAATTCAAGTATTTGCGTCTTCGCATACATTTCACCTCTTGCTGCTATATATAAGCACCGTGCTACTCATCTATTCCTTTTTTTCAAATTTCCTAAACAAAAAACAGGAATAAGACTTATTCTTATTCCTGAGAACTATCCTACAGATGGTTATCCGATAATATGCCTATTTCTTCAATATGCTGTTTCGTCTCCTTATCGCCTAAATCATACATCATCCGAAAAGCTTCCGTGAGTTCACTGTCATAATCATCATTAGGCTTATCGTTATGATAAGGCATAATCGGCACATGTGCACGGAAAAATGCACGTGTATCTGAATCGCTCATATTATCAAGTTTATTGCGAAGTGTCTGCACTTCATCCTGTGTTGCATAAATCGTGAATTCATCGTTATTGTCATATCGGATTTGTGAGATCTCATGACTGCCTACATTGACATAAAACTTTTTCTTATCCACTACAGCACCTCCTGTTTATAATCTGCCGCGAAACAGGAGAACCATGCATGTAAATTAGCAACTCGTTTTTTCACAACATCAGAACGCATAACTTGTGGATGACCTTATAGTAAAACGAAGGCATTCTAACAAAAACCCCCGTCAATCAATGACTGACGGGGGTTGGGTTCAGTTTGTTCAATTCGCAGCTGTCCCGGACTGATTCAGCTTATCGGCTTCATTAGCAAATACGCAGCGTCCTCTTCCATGCGGAATGCACATAGGGGTTCCGAACATTGGGTCAAACGTAACATCACATTTCATTTGGAAAACTTCATGCACCAAATTGCATGTAACGATTTCTTCCGGTTTCCCTTGTGCAAAAACGTTTTTGTCTTTTATGGCAACGATATGATGGGCATACCGGCAGGCAAGATTCAAATCATGCAAGACCATAACTACGGTGCGACCATCTTTTTCATTCAGCTCAAACAAGAGATCAAGGACATCGATCTGATGGGTCATGTCAAGATAGGTAGTAGGTTCATCCAGAAGAATGGTATCTGTATCCTGTGCGAGCGTCATCGCAATCCACGCACGCTGCCGCTGACCGCCAGAAAGCGAATCAACCGGACGGTCCTGAAAGTCGAGCATATTAGTTGATTCCAGAGCCCGGTAGACAGCCTGCTCATCCTCATTTGACCATTGCTTCAAAAAGCCACGGTAAGGGTTCCTGCCCTGTTTGACAAGCTCTTTCACGCTCAGCCCGTCAGGTGTTGCCGGACCTTGTGGCAATATGGCCAGCTTTTTGGCTACTTCTTTTGTGCCGATATTGGCAATATCCTCCCCATCAAGGACGACATCCCCGCCTTTTGGTTTTAACAGCCGTGCCAATGAACGAAGCAGTGTGGACTTTCCGCATCCATTGCTGCCAATGAAAACAGTGATTTCCCCTTGCGGAATTGCCATATTCAGGTCATCAATAATGACATCGTCACCATATCCAAGCGTCAAATCCTTCGCTGATAACGTCTGCATCGGAATCTCTCCCTACGTGTTGCATAATCTGGACGGAAACCGCACATACGTATGTACATGCTCCAGCCTTCTTAATACGATATAGTATACTTACAGTTTATTTGGTTTTTACGCAGAAGTCAATGACTTTGAGAATCATTATCACTAAGCGTTCATATTTTCTTAGCACAAAATTGGCCTGTGCCGTTTATCATTTACCATACTCGTTTAATAATTTGCTGCGCATTAATTTATTGGATGCATTACGTGGCAGTTTATCAATAAAGTAAATTTCTTTTGGTAATTTATACCCAGCGAGATGTTGTGCGGCAAACTCCAATATTGTTTCTCTTGTAATAGAAGGGTCATTCACAGCCACGAATGCGATAGGGATTTGCCCCCATTTTTCATCATCCTTGCCCACGACACCAGCCTCATCAACTGCCTCCATCGCGGATAGCACGCCTTCAATCTCCGTGGGATAAATATTCTCGCCGCCAGAAATAATTAAATCCTTTCGCCGGTCAGCTACATACAAAAAACCTTCCGCATCCGCATACCCGAGATCCCCTGTTGCCAGCCATCCCTCGCTGAATGATTTTTCGGTGGCTTCAGCATTATTGTAATACGCGTTTGTCACCATCGGACCTTTTACAAAAATTTCACCAATGCCGTCCTCTTTTTTATCAATTTTCAATTGAGCCGGAAACAAAGGTTTTCCGGATGATCCCAGTTTTTCCAGTGCATTGGAAGGGCTTAGTGTCACAATCTGTGAGGCGGTTTCCGTCAGTCCATATGATTGAAAAACCGGGATTTGACGTGATTTCGCCTGCTCAAGCAGTGTCTTGGGTGCAGGACCGCCACCCAGCAGCATACACCGGAATGTTGCGGGATAATGCATTTCTCCGAGACACCCAACTAAATCCCTTAGCATAACCGTCACAACTGATGCTATCGTCACATCCCTCTCCATAATAGCATCGTGAACAGCCTGTTTTTGGTATGCCTCAAGCAAATAAACCGGAATGCCATAGATGACACTGCGCAGGAGAATCGACAAGCCGCTGACATGGAATAGTGGCAATGCAGCAAGCCATTTATCCGTTTTTTTCAGCCCAAGGTTTAACATCGATCCAGCCGCGCTCCACCAATGATTGCCATAGGTATGAATAACACCTTTCGGAAATCCGGTTGTTCCTGACGTATAAATGATGGTGAATGGATCAGCCAAGTCGATTTCGTTTTTTAAATCTGCCGACGACTCAGGCGAATTCCAGACATCATGAAAGGTGCGGAAGTAGGTATCAACCGGATCAAATTCAGTTTGTCCAATAACAAGTGAAACCCCTGCGTCATTTAATTGAAAATTCAGTTCCGACCTCGTCAGACGTGTATTCAGAAGAACTGCAACAGCACCAATGTAACTGACGGCATGAATCGCAACAACCATATCCACATGATTTGCGGACGATATGCCGATATTCGATTCTTTCTGCACACCAAGCTGCTTCAGTTTTCGTGCAAAAGATTGACTCGCTTCCTTAAGCTCCCGGAATGTATAAACAGTACCGTCTTCCAGTTCGATTGCTGTTTCCTCCGGGGCCAAATCTGCCTGTTTCGTCAGCCAGTGCGGCATGATTTCAGCCATTGGGATCCCCCCTTCAGTCAATGTTAGAAAAACATGGGTTTCACCAAGTCTATATTGTGAAGTATTTCTTACAAGGCTAACCATAATTTATAGTTTCTGACGTTAGAAAACCTTTGCTCAGCATAAGCAAAGGTTTTCCAATCTACTTATTTTCACTTACATACCTATTAAGGAAAACGCGGGAATTGTTTGAAGTCCGGTTTCCGCTTTTCTTTAAACGCATCGCGGCCTTCTTTTGCCTCTTCCGTTGTATAATAAAGCAATGTTGCATCGCCACCCATTTGCTGCAAACCTGCCAGACCGTCTGTATCTGCGTTGAAGGACGCTTTCAGGAAACGAAGTGCGGTTGGTGATTTCTCCAGCATTTCCTCACACCACTGCAATGTTTCCTCTTCTAGTTTTTCCAACGGGACAACCGTGTTTACCAGTCCCATGTCATATGCTTCGTCTGCACTATATTGACGGCACAAATACCAAATCTCTCTTGCACGCTTGTGGCCGACCATACGGGCCAGCAATCCTGCGCCATATCCGGCATCGAAACTGCCTACTTTCGGACCAGTCTGACCAAAAATGGCATTATCAGCGGCAATCGTCAGGTCACAAACCACATGCAGTACATGACCACCACCGACTGCATAGCCGGACACCATTGCAATAACCGGCTTCGGAATCGTGCGGATTAGCCGCTGCAAATCCAGCACGTTCAGACGTGGCACCTGGTCATCACCCACATACCCGCCATGACCACGAACTGATTGGTCACCGCCTGAACAGAAAGCTTTATCTCCTGCTCCTGCCAGAATAATAACACCGATAGATGAGTCATCACGAGCATCCGCAAATGCATCAATCATTTCATTTACGGTAAGCGGTGTGAAAGCATTCCGCTTTTCCGGCCGGTTCATGGTCACTTTAGCAATCCCATTGTACTTCTCATAAATAATTTCATTGTATTGTTTTGCCTCTTCCCATTGGACAGTCACTTGAACTCCTCCTTTTTTACTTATCAGTATCGTTGATTGGATTGAAGAAACGCATTTACTATTTTACCAAAAATGTTCGGCTGTTCCACGTGAATTGCATGTCCAGCGTTTTCCACAATATGTAAATGGCTTACTGGCAGGTGTTCATCCATTGCACGGTTAATAGCAATAAACTTCGCGTCCTGTTCACCTGCCAGTAGCAGAACAGGCAAATGGAGGGAGGACAAATTCCCCCACCATGACGGCTGCACGCCTGTCCCCATCGTCAGAAGTGACTGAGCCACTCCTTCTGCCGTCTGAGAGAGCCGTTCACTTCGTATCCGCTGCTGGACATCCTCTGGCAGCGTTGCCTGTGTGCTGAACAGCGGCAGTTCCTCCCAATAATTCACAAAAGCGTGTATTCCATTTGCTTTAATCCAGGATGCCAGCTTTTCGTCACGATGTCGGCGGCCCAAGCGCTGATCCTCATCATCCAGTCCCGGGGAAGCACTTTCCAAGGTGAGTGACACGACCCGCTCCGGATGCAGCATCGCAAATGACAGGGCTGTACGTCCTCCCAAGGAATAGCCAACTAGATGCACTTTTTTCAACTTCCATAGATCCAGAATGTTTAACAGATCATTGCAGAACGCTTCCATATTGTTGGGATGACTAGCTGTTTTTCCATGTCCTGGCAAATCTATTGCGATAGTTCGGAAGGACGGCAGCCAATCCGGAACAACGGAGTTCCATGTCCCGGATGTTCCGGTAAACCCATGCAGCAGCACGACTGGTTCGCCGTCCCCACTCAAGCTGCACCAGTATACGGCATCATCAACGGTAATATGCATTGACTCATCCCCTGTCCTGCAGCAGCTCATTTTCTATAGCCTGCCATTTGTTCCGGTGCCATTCCAAATTTTCCGTCCTGTCTGTCTTCACCTCGACGACCGATAGTCCCCTATGCTGATAACTTTTTTCAAGGGTTTCTTCCAACTCAGGAAGGCTTGCCGGCTGATGATAGGTACCGCCGTACATATTCACCGCATGCTGGAAGTCGATATCCAGCGGCGTGCCGAATAGTGTCTCAAAATGATCCTGATGGTTCACTTGCGGCAGAAAAGAAAAGATACCGCCGCCGTTGTTATTCACAACTAATATCGTTATGTTCAGCCCGTAATGCTTTGCGGCCAGGAGCCCATTCATATCATGGAAAAAGGATAAATCCCCAAGCACAAGCGTGACAGGTTTGCCGGACGCCGCAGCCCCTATACCGCTGGACACCATTCCGTCAATCCCGTTTGCCCCTCGGTTAGCAAGAACTTCCAGGGAGGCAGACGTGGACATAAAAAAGGTATCCAAATCCCGTACAGCCATACTATTGCCAATATATATACTGCTGTTGTCCGGAATAACTTGCATCAGACTTCGGATTGCTCCACCCTCGGTAAGTCCATTTCTTCCATCTTGTTCCTGTAGCCATTCTTTCGATATACGGTTCATCCGTTTCCAGGTTGCAAGCCACGCATCATTGGAAGCAATGGCTGGCTTATGATTTGCCAAATCTCTGCACAGAGTGGCAGCATCAGCGTCAATGAATTCAGTATGATTCCCGGCAGGTTCGCGGTAACCTCCATGATTTTCAACAACAAATTGCGGAATGTCTTTATGCTCTTTTATAAAGAATAGATATGCTTTGGATACCGGCATCGCCCCAAAACGGATGATATAGTCCGGCTTCAGCTGTTTCCGGATTGTCTCACTCCGCAAAAATGCATCATAGCCTTCGATCATATAATCCTTGGGATGACTCCCAGCACGCAACTGTGACAACGGATCAGCCAATACCGGAACTTCCCATTCACGGGCAAGGACAGCGAGTGCTTCAGTCAGGTCTGGATCCGTTTGCGGTCCGCATATGATCAGCCCTTTCCCGGATGACGCCAGCTTCTTGCTAATCTGTTCCAATTGCTGGCTGTCGAGCCTGCGCTTTCCTTCTGTTCTGGCGCGATACGGGCCGCCCTCTCTATCTCCCCACAAATCTTCAAGTGAAAAATCCGGTATTAACGGCTCCCGAAATGGGAAATTCAAATGCACCGGCCCGGCATTTCCCTGCGCAGCAGTCTGGACTGCCCGGGAGGCTTTGTTTCGCACATAGCCCAGCATATCCTCACCGGCTTCCGGTAATGCCATCTCATGAAACCATTTCGGATAGTCACCATACAATTCCAGCTGTCCAATCGATTGCGGTGCTCCAACGTCACGCAGTTCATGCGGTCTGTCAGCGGTGAGAACAATCAGCGGCACACGGCTGTAGTGCGCCTCAACGATTGCCGGGAAGTAATTGGCCGCAGCCGTTCCTGAGGTGCATACGATGGCAACTGGCCGCTTCGTCTGTTTGGCCATCCCCAGTGCAAAGAATGCAGCTGATCGCTCATCAATAATAACCCACTGCTTAAGATCCGGGTGTTCGGTCATCGTCATTGCCATGGGTGTTGACCGGGAACCGGGAGAAATAACCGCATCCGTCACCCCGGCAGCAACAAGTTCATCAACAAAGTTTGCTGTATACCGTGTCAATTTTTCTGTATGATTCATGATCAGTCCTCCAGTACGGACAGCATCGGTCTGAATTTTATCTTTGTCTCTTCATATTCGGCCTCCGGGTCAGAATCCCTGACAACGCCGCAGCCCGCAAATAAGGACACAATATTCCCCTGAACAAGCCCTGACCGGATAGCCACAGCAAATTCCCCGTTCCGGTTGCTGTCCATCCAGCCAACAGGGGCACCATACCATCCGCGGTCCAGCTGTTCATGCTCCCGAATGTACGTCATGGATTTCTCTCTCGGGACGCCGCCAAGCGCAGGGGTCGGGTGCAACTTTTCGATGATGTCAAAAATACTGTACCCTTTTTGCAGCCGTGCTGTCACGGGGGTATACAAATGCTGTAAATTTTTAAATGGATGAATCACTGGTTTGTCCGGAACGTAAACGGCATCACAGCAAGTCTCCATTGATTTCCTGATCATTTTCACGACAAAATCATGCTCACTGCGATTTTTTTCATCGTGCAGCAATTGCCGAGCGATTTCACGGTCCTCTTCATCCGTTTTCCCCCTTGGGGCTGTTCCAGCAAGGCAGACGGAAAACAATTGTTCGTCTTCTTGCTTCACGAGTCGTTCCGGTGAGGCACCGACAAAACAGTCACCATCGCGTTCCACAGCAAAAACATAACTGTTTGGCTGTGCTGCCATCAGGTTTTTCAGGATAGAAGCCACAGATGCGTCTTTCTTCAGTCTCACCCGGAGCTCACGTGCCAGTACAATTTTTTCTGCGTCTCGTGATTTTATCATATCTGCTGCATGTTTTACGGTATCCTTCCATTGTCCAGGGGCTATCTCCTGCTGCGTATTAATGCCGGGGCTGTCAGGAAGCCATTCCGTTCTATCCATGACCATTTCTTTTGCCTGCACCACCCACTTGTTCAGCTCGTTTGGATCATCATCTCCCCTGACTTCAAGACTGGTCGTCAAATAATAACGGGAAGCCCTCCTGGTCAGCATCAAAATGGGAATCTGAAATGAACCATGACTGAAATTGTTCCAGAGTTCTGATTTTCGTACACTTGGGTCAAATGACATACCGCCAAGTGCTACCAGACCAGTTCCAGGCACTTTATATGGGTTGTGGACGATTGCCTCATCCAGCAATTTTTGCCAGCGGCTTTCTATTACTTCGGTACGATTCTCTTCTGCCTCCACTTTCCATGCATTGCCAACACCGGCAATGGAAAACTGTTCAGATGTGCTTGTCCAGAAAACACGGTCCATTGACAGCTTCCTGGCCGACGCAAAGAAACGAACCGGGTCCACTTTCCGTATTTCTTCTGTCATGCTTATAAGTTGTGTATCATTATTTGTTTTCGCTTTCGTGATTGCTTCAGAAAGCAGCGATTCAAATGATTTTGGTTTTACTTCAATCATCTTTATTATCCTCCATACCTTCCACCATTTCAGCTTACCATATCTATTTTATTCTTTTTTCACATGTTCCTCAAGGATTGGTGTCCTATTTATACAAATCAAGTGATTTTGAGTGATTGACACGCTGACACGAATTGCCTAAACTTATATTGATATAATGAATGCAGAATCCTTAACTGATATAAAGGAGAGAAAATCCGTGAATTCCATAAACCAATCATCCGTTAAAGAGGCGATGAATGAAAAAAGCGGTCTGCAGATATGGTGGCGCCTGTTGCGCCCGCACACGCTTACAGCATCCATTGTTCCCGTATTCGTTGGAACCATGTTTGCTCTGACGAGGAGCGAGATAAATCTATTTCTTTTTTTAGCCATGCTTTTAGCGTCCATTCTTATTCAGGCCGCTACCAATATGTTTAATGAGTATTATGACTATGTCCTCGGACTGGATAATGAGAAATCTGTCGGTATTGGCGGGACGATTGTCCGGGATGGTATCTCACCAAAAACGGTACTCCGGCTGGCACTTACTTTTTTTGGCATAGCTATTCTTCTCGGCATTTATATTTGCATGGAATCCAGCTGGTGGATCGCTGTTATTGGCATATTATGTATGCTATTTGGTTACCTCTATACCGGAGGCCCATACCCGATTGCCTATACCCCTTTTGGCGAATTGTTTTCCGGTTTCTTTATGGGAACGGTCATTATTGGCATCAGCTATTACATTCAGACATCCGTACTGACAGGTTCGGTCATTTGGCTGTCGATACCGGTTGCTATTTTCATCGGGGCAATCATGCTGTCCAATAATATTCGCGACCTTGATGGGGACAAAGAAAACGGGCGGAAAACAGTAGCGATCCTGCTTGGCCGAAAAAATGCCATCCGATTTCTGGCTTTTATGTTCATCAGTGCATACAGTCTTACCGCAGCCTATGTGATAGCCGGAATCTTGCCGGCATGGTCAGTTCTGGCATTTCTAAGCATTTTCAAGGCGGCCGATGTCATCCGCAAATTCCGCGGCAAGACAAATTCCCTGGAAATGATGCCAGCTATGGCCGCCACAGGCAAAACAAACACCATGTATGGGCTTTTGATAGGCTTTTCACTACTGGTGAGCAACTTTTTCTAATATGGGGGTTTTGACATGGATTTATCCAATACTCTAATGGAATCACTCGGCATCCGCATCACATCACTTGATGAAGATATGGTTGTCATGACAATGCCTGTGGATGAACGCACACATCAGCCGGCAGGATTCCTGCATGGAGGTGCGAATGTTGCTCTTGCAGAATCTGCTGCCAGCATCGGAGCATATCAACATGTTGACCCAGAAACACACAACGTATTTGGTATCGAAATCAATGCCAATCATATAAAATCTAAACGCGAAGGCACCGTGACTGCCCGGGCGGAACCACTGCACAAAGGAAAGCGGACAATGGTCTGGGAAATCAGGATTACCGATGAACAGAATCAGCTGCTGTGCATATCCCGCTGCACCATCAGCGTTGTTCCAAAAAGGTAGGATGGATAGAAAAATAGATGTAACCGAATAATGAACAGTGTTGACCACCCTATGTACAGGGTGGTCGATTTTTATGATTGTAAAAAGCGGAAGCGCCTGATGGCACTTCCGCTTTGCTTATGATGCTAAATTCGTTTGTTTTTGTTCGATCCATGCTTTCATCTTCACAAATACAGGGACAAATAAAATACCCACAACAATGCCCTTGATCATATTGAACGGCAGCACGCCTGCAGAAACGGCCACCCATTTTGCCGTGCTTGCAGCCATTTCAGGGGCACCCATAAACCAGGCATATGCCGGCAGGATAATATAATAGTTCAACACACTCATTCCGATTGCCATAATAATAGTGCCGGTCACCAGCCCGGAAACAACACTCTTAACACCCTTGGACCTGTGGTAAAGAACAGCAACTGGCACGATAAACATTATCCCCGCCAGGAAGTTCGCCACAACACCAATTGGATCGCCGGCTCCAGACACAGCCAGATACAGCAAGTTTTTGATTCCCTCCACAATGACACCAGCCATTGGTGAGAATATAAGTGCAGCCATCAGCGCCGGTACTTCACTGAAGTCAATCTTTAAATACGGCGGCAAAAATGGCAGCGGGAAGTTCAGAAAAAACAGTACCAGTGAAATCGTCCCTAATAAAGCCAGAATGACAAGCTTTGTTAATTTTGTTGATTGTGCAGTAGACTGCATCGTTCGTCTCCTCCCTCATCTTCACCGATTCACATCTTACACTGATGAAGGGTAAGCCTTCCCCTGCCGTTCGGAAACAAAATAAAAACCCTAAAAACCTTTACGGGGCTTTAGGGTAACACGTAACAGGAAAAACAAGGCACATTGGATGTACCTGTTTTCGGCTCGTCATCTTCTCCCATCCAGACTGTAACTGTCGGTCCCGGACTCACACCGGGTCCACCGCTGCATCATGCAGACGGGTCACGGACTTGAAACAGCTTGCTGCTTCTTACCGTCGGTCGGGAATTGCACCCTGCCCCGAAGATGGAATCGATATTATTTTATAAGTTAAGTTTAACTAAAATAAAGTAAATGCGCAAGTATTTTTTGTTTTTCCCTTCTATCTATTCCAATCTTACGTTAACTCTATCCCACCCTTTCCCTAATTCACGTTGAACTAATTACCGTTTTAGTCTTCCAGCGGGTTCAAACTTTCCTCCCCCGTCATTTCAGCTATCATCGTGACAAGCAGCTCTATTTCTTCATCCATATCTTTTAGGCTGGATGTTTCCACCGGTGAATGCATGTACCTCAGCGGCAAGGATACCAAGGAGATTGGAACGCCTGGTCCAGTCAGACGCATACGATCTGCATCCGTTCCTGTCATACGCGGTGTCAGTTCATATTGCACGTTCATGTTCCGTTTTCTGGCTGTTTGCTCTAATAATTTGTTGATTTTACTGTTAATTGGAGCCCCTTTTGCCAAAACTGGCCCACCATCCAGTTTCACATCGCCATGCTTATGTTTGTTCACTCCTGGATAATCGGTCGCAAAGGTAACATCACAGGCAATCGCCATCGTTGGTTCGATGCCTGCAGCAGCAAAATAGGCACCTCCCATGTTTGTTTCTTCATTCACTGTGCTCGCTGCATAGACTCCGACTTTGCATCCTTTTTCCGAAAGCCGCCGCAGGGCTTCAGCCACGATAAATGCGCCCGTCCGGTTGTCCAGGCCGCGGCCGGATATGTAACGGTCCATCAACACCTCAGGTTCGGTTTTATAAACAGCTAAATCACCAATCTGCACAAAGCGTTCAGCCTCTTCTTTTGTTTTGTAACCACAGTCAATAAACAAATCCTCCAGGCCAAAGTCATCTTTCAGGCCGCCGTGGTGCTGGGCATTGACACCAATAACACCAGTCACTTCCCCGTGCTGGCCAAGCACCGTTACTTTCATTCCAACGGCAGCTTTCGGATTGATACCACCCATCTTATCAAAATGCAGGAACCCATCGTCGTCCACCCTGTTAATGACAAGGGCTATTTCATCACAATGGCCTGCCAAAAGGACCTTAAATTCAGCATCCGGATTAAGGATTCCAATTGCATTGCCGGCATTGTCTGTCCTGATTTCATCCGCAAATTCCTTCACATAGCTAATCCATTTTTTCTGAATGGCCACCTCATCACTCGATGGGGATGGGGTGTGCAATAAATCCATTAGAAACGTTCTATTTGCTTGCTCCATGTAAAAACCTCCCTGATTATTCTATCCTTTCATCATAGCAGATTTTCTCCAAAAACGCGTGGTGAAAAGCGCCGTTCAAAAAGCTGCTTTAGTTTACTGGGGCTTTATAATCGGCTACACTTTAGTGGAACGATGACAATAAGGAGTGATGGCGGATGAACCTTGAGCAATGGTTTGCGAAAGGGATGGACACGGACACATATATTGAATCAATGCAGGAAAATAAAGAAAATCTGCTGCATATTTATGATCATTTCACACCACCGGAGAATGAACAACTCTTTCAATCACTGGCAGAGCACAATCTTCGCGTCATCATCCTGACCGAGGACTGGTGTGGTGATGCCATGCTGAATATACCGATTTTGATCCGTATCGCGGAAAAAGCCGGCATGCCGGTTAAATTCCTGCCCCGTGATGAGAATCTTGAGCTGATGGATCAATACTTAACGAATGGAACTTCCCGCTCGATTCCTAAATTCATTTTCATCAACAGCAATGGAAACGAAGTGGCGGTATGGGGGCCAAGAGCTGAAAAGATTCAGGAGTTTGTCGACCAGTCCAGACAAAAGCTGCCGCCAGCCGATCATGAGGATCATAAGGAAAAGGCAAAAGAAATGTATCGATTTATGACCAAATCCTTCCGTGACAATACCGATTTCTGGCAGGATGTATACGAAAGCATTACATCGGAATTAAACAGAAACCTAAACGTGTAGTATAACGCACCCATTGCTGGTGCGTTTTTTTGCTTGTTCGACACTCCACTCCCCAGACCCTTCGCTAAAAATCCAGTTTTTCATCATACCGCAGACATTCCCGTATTTTCGTTTATAGCGTATGAGGGGTTCGGCCCTTTGCCAATACTATATGTGTGATTCCGGAAGAAGATTGAAAACTAGGGCAGGTGAACTAGATGAATCTCGAAGTGTTCAAACATATTTATTTCCGGATGCCGACAGCGGTCAGACTTCTCCTATCCATTTTTGTGCTTATGTTCTTGTTTGGACTTGTCATCCACCTTGTGGAGCCAAATCAATTCCCATCCATTTTTGATGGCGTCTGGTGGGCCTTTATCACTGGTGCAACAGTTGGTTATGGCGATTATGTTCCACTTACTATTCCCGGCAGAATTATCGGCATTCTTCTGCTCCTCTCAGGCGGCGGAATGCTGACGTTTTATATCACAACACTTGCCGCAACTACCATTAATCATGAAAATAAGCTTTCGGAGGGAAAAGTATCTTTTAATGGCAGTCATCACATTGTCGTCATCGGGTGGAATGAACGAACAAAACAGCTGGCAGACATGATAGCCGATAAAGATTCCAACCAGGAAGTGGTGCTGATCGATCGGACTTTGGACAAATTGCCATACCGTCACTATCCGGTTCATTTCATCCATGGGGATCCAAGTGAAGACGTCGTGCTGGTGCAGGCTAAGATTGAATCTGCAGATGCCGTTCTAATTTCCGCCGATATAACAATAGACGAGCGAAAGGCGGATATTAACACTATCCTTGCAACGATTGCTGTCCGAGGAAATAACCAGGATGTTCCAATTAATGCGGAAATCCTGACCATCAGCCAGGTGGACAATGCCATCCGGGCTGGAGCAGATACCGTCATTAGTTCCAATGATTTCATGAGTACGTTGTTTTACCATGAATTGTTTCATAAAAAACATACAAGGCCTTTTGAAACAGTGCTGAATTTACTGGAAAGTCAGCAATTCAACCATGTTCCGCTTCCTGATAAGATGGATGGAAGCACGTTTAAAGAATCTGTGCTGTTTTTCCTAGAGAATGGCGAATTGCTTATCGGGGTTATCCGTGATGGCGAGTGGCATATGAACCCACAGCATGATATGGAACTTGACAAGGACGATACCTTGCTCCTCCTGTCAGCCTGGTAACAGCAGTTCCGCCACTTTTTGAAGTATAACCTCGCCTGCCCTCTTGTCTGCCCCACTCCAATCGTGAGAAGCCACAGAAAAAGTGGGGGTAACACTATCTAATTCTGATGTGTCACGTCCAAGAAAATACGGTTTCTCCAGCCGCACCGTTATCCCGGGAAAGTCCAATGATCCTTGTACAGCATAAAATGGAATGTGAACGAAATAATGGCTTCCCTTTTCTTCAATGGTTAAATCGATGGCTGACCGTTCATAATCCCAATTCGCCCGGATAACGGAACCACCAGGCCTGAACCGTTCTTCCAACACATGCAGGGGATATATATTATTTTCTACCGAAGAATGCGGTGAATTCATGCTGTATCACCTCTATACGAAATAATCCTTACCAGCTATTTTTTGCCCGGAGCAGGAATATATGCTAAAATGTTTTATTGTGTAAAAAGAATCGAATTTAACATAGGAGTTGTTCAGCATGTCAGACAAGTTTGAAGCAGGTCAGATCTTAGATGGTAAAGTTACCGGCATTCAGCCATATGGAGCATTTGTGGCGTTAGACGAAGAAACGCAGGGTCTTGTTCATATTTCTGAGATAACACATGGCTTTGTAAAAGATGTTCATGAACATTTAGCCATTGGCGATGAGGTAAAAGTGAAAGTTTTAAGTGTGGATGCAGAAAAAAATAAAGTCAGTCTTTCCATCCGTGCGACTCAGGAACCGCCAAAAAACAATGCTAAAAGCCAGAAAAAAGCTGAAAGCAGCCAGCCGGATAACGAAAATGCCGGTTTTAACACGCTAAAAGATAAACTTGAAGAATGGATTAAACAATCGGAAAAGTAAAATGAAACATAAAAAAAGAGGCTCTTTCAAATATGTGCTATGACTAACGCATTCGGCATATTTGAATTTGCCTCTTTTTTTGTATCTTTAGCTTTCATCTGTCTGTAGTTTACGATCCGCGGAAAATGCTTCATCGGTTTTAAACAGCAATGATAATACAACAAGACCGCTTATCCCTACCACTGCATAAATGACGCGCGCAATCGCACCACTTTGTTCGCCGCCGCCAAATATGGCAGCGACCAGATCAAACTGAAATAATCCAATTAATCCCCAATTGATGGCACCGATAATCGTCAATGCCAGACAAAAGCGCTGCAAACCACTCATGACTCCCCCTCCTTTCTTTCCAAGTACTGTTAGTAGTTTTCGATTTATGTTACATATTATACAAAAATAGCTCTATCTTGAATCAGGTGCTAGAAATCAGGTAAAGTAAAATGGACAAGGAGGAATTATATGACACATATCAGTTTTTCGTTCAGTAATGCACTTCATTTCTTCAGACAAGAAGAATTGAATTATCTGAGCGACTATATAAAAACGGCACACGAAAAACTTCATGAAAGAACGGGGCAAGGCAGCGATTATCTGGGCTGGCTGGACTTACCGGAAAACATGGACGCAGAAGAATTCAACCGTATTAAAACCGCTTCAGAAAAAATCAAAAGCGACTCTGATGTGCTGCTTGTGATTGGGATTGGCGGTTCATACCTGGGAGCGCGTGCAGCAATTGACATGCTGAACCATTCATTTCAGAACTTGCTTCCTGGTGACAAACGCGATGCACCCCAGATTATTTTCGCGGGAAATCATATCAGTTCCACTTACATAAATGATTTGCTCGATGTTCTTAAAAATAAAGATGTATCCATTAATGTCATCTCCAAAAGCGGCACGACAACTGAGCCGGCGATTGCCTTCCGAATTTTCCGGAATTTCCTGGAAGAAAAATATGGAAAAGAGGAAGCCGCAAGCCGAATTTATGCGACAACCGATAAAGAGAAAGGTGCTATGAAAACCGTTGCCGACACGGAAGGATACGAAACATTCGTGATTCCAGATGATGTAGGCGGCAGATATTCCGTGCTGACAGCAGTCGGCCTTCTGCCCATTGCTGTGAGTGGCATAGCAGTTGATGAGATTATTGATGGCGCACAAGCAGCTATGAGCGACCTGAACGAGCCGCAGCTTGCTAAGAATCCGGCGTACCAATATGCAGCGGCCCGTAATGTTTTATACGATAAAGGCAAAACAACGGAAATGCTTATTAATTACGAACCTAATTTGCATTATTTCAGTGAATGGTGGAAACAGCTCTTTGGCGAAAGTGAAGGCAAGGATCAAAAAGGTATTTTCC
Organism: Lentibacillus juripiscarius; assembly: GCF_042685205.1. Lineage (NCBI taxonomy): Bacteria > Bacillati > Bacillota > Bacilli > Caryophanales > Bacillaceae > Lentibacillus > Lentibacillus juripiscarius. Next base: position 37,771 of record NZ_JBHUNA010000013.1, on the reverse strand, counting down.
CGGCATCAGCCAACTTTACTACCGATTTGCACTCGATGGGCCAATACATTCAAGATGGACGGCGTGACCTATTTGAAACCGTACTGCATATAAACAAGCCTAAGAAAGATTGGACACTACAAGCCGATGAAGCAGATGCGGATGGCCTGAATTATCTGGCAGGAAGAACACTGCATGAAATCAATGACAAGGCTTACGAGGGAACACTGCTGGCACATACGGACGGTGGTGTGCCGAACCTTGTTATTGAAATACCGGCACTTAATGCGTATACATTTGGTTATCTCGTCTACTTTTTCGAAAAGGCATGTGCGATGAGTGGCTATCTGCTGGGAGTCAACCCGTTTGACCAGCCAGGCGTCGAAGCATATAAGAAAAATATGTTTGCGCTTCTTGGCAAACCTGGGTTTGAGGATGAGAAAGAAAATCTTGAAAAGCGACTAAAAAAATAAACTTTTTTGCTACCCTATGTTTAAATTTTTGATAAAGGGGTAATTCTATAACTGTAAGACTTTCTCGTATTCCCCCTGTTAAGCAAAGCGTCAGCAGCGCTTTGCTATTTTTTTGTATACGTTACGGATGACCTTATAAATAAACCTAAGGCTTTAGGCTTTCACCATAAAAACTTGGTGAAAGCCAAGTTTTTCTGATACAAAATAGACAGTATGCACTAAAGTTTAACCTTTTTGCTATTTCCAGTATAATTGCAGTGGAATGAATATCGACTTTTCATAAAGCAGGAGGTTGGGCAATGAGCATTTTCAAGAAGGTGCATGATCGAACAAATACTCGTTCCGTCAAGTGGGACTTGCGGGAGACTATATTCCAGGCCAATGATGTTCTGCCAATGTGGGTTGCTGATATGGACTTTCAGGCGCCACAGGCGGTTAATGACGCATTAATCGAGCGTGCAAAACATGGGATTTACGGATATACAGTAATTGATGATGACGTAAGAAATGCTATTATCAGCTGGATATCCAAGCGGCATAACTGGGATATCCAGGGCGACTGGTTGTCATTCAGTTCTGGTGTGGTCGCGAGCTTGCATATGGCCGTACAGGCATTTACAGAACCGGGCGACGGTATTCTCATTCAAACACCCGTTTACACACCTTTTTACAGTGTCATTGAATCACATGACAGAAAGGTTGTGAAAAATCCGCTTCAGCAAAACGATCGCTCCTATCAGATCGACTTTGCCGACTTTGAGGAAAAATTAAAAACGGGTGTGAAGGCGTTTATTCTCTGTTCCCCGCATAACCCGGTCGGCCGTGTGTGGACAGAAGATGAGCTCAAGGAAATGGCCCGGCTCTGCCTGAAACATGATGTAATAATTCTATCCGACGAAATACATGCAGACCTGATTTACCCTGGGGAAACACATACCCCCATTGCTTCCCTTTCAGATGAAATTGCAGCACAGACCATAACATTCATGTCTCCATCAAAAACATTCAATTTGGCAGGATTGCAGGCGTCGTACATTATTACTACTGATAAGCAAAAACGAGACCTCCTGGACAACCAATTGAACAACCAGGGACACCATATGATTAATGCGATGGGAAATACAGCTCTTGAAGCGGCTTATCAGTATGGAGAAGAATGGCTAGACGAACTCCGGACTGTGCTGAAGGAGAATAAAGCCTATGTCATCGAAAGGCTTGAAGGGGAAACAAATAAGCTGAAGGTAACCCGCTCAGAAGGAACGTATTTGCTATGGATTGACTGCAGTGAGCTGGGGATGAACAGCAAGAAGTTAAAAACATTCATGAGCCGGACAGCCGGAGTTGGCCTCAATACCGGTGCCGATTACGGGGAAGAAGGGGAATTTTTCATGCGCATGAACATTGCCTGCCCGCGGGAAACACTGCAAGTAGGGGTCGAACGTATAATTAAAGCCATAAATAACCACCAATAGAAATAAATGGAGGTGATCCAACTGGAATTGGACCACCTCCATTTTTTACTTCTATAGCCATTCGGTAACAGGCATTTCAGATCACACTATTGTTCCTGTTCCTCATTGAAATTGGTTGGGTCTGTCGGTGTTTCAGATGTCTTTTGTTCCTCTTCCGCAATAAGTCCGCACGCAATTCTTGCACCAGAATTGCCTCCGGGCTGGCTGATGCCATCATCCTGCCCTTCATGTATGACAAGTGACGTGCCTTCCCCTTTCAACAACGATTTTTTACCATCAAGGAGTGTAGCTTCTGGAAGCATCAGCTCCGCATCGACGAGTCCTCCTGAATCAGCCTCCAGGTTGGGAAGATCACCCAAATGAGCACCTTCAGGATGCATCCGCCCATGTTGATTTCCGGTCGGATTCAAGTGATTTCCTGCCGTTTTAAAGTCAGGCCCATCACATCTGGCATATTCATGAACGTGGATGCCATGGTATCCCGGTTCCAATCCTTCCAGTTTCAGTTTGACATTTACCCCACCCTCGGCTTCGGTCAGTTTGGCAGTACCAATCATGTCCCCTGAAGTATTATACATCTCAACTGTCCGCGATGTTTCCTCATCGGGCGCCTGACAAGCCGTCAAAAGAATCATTGCAATCATTACGAATACTCTCATCTGTGGTGCTCCTTTACAATTGCTTTATTCTCAGTATCCGCAGTCAGGCAAAAAATTAAACGGATTCCTGATGAAAAGAAATCCGTTTCAGTCGCCGTCTTCTTTCGGCTTCAAATGCTCTTGGTACTGCTCTTCCGTTTTTTTCGCTTCTTTTTTGGAAGCCCTTAGGAAAAAATACAAGGTTATGGCAGCACCGATCGCAAATATGATTAATGTAATAACAGCTGGGATATATTCCGACTTATCTTCCGGAAAGTATAGAAATTCCATCATCATCCATCACGTCCTTTCCATTCATTATAGCATCAAACGAGTCGTATTTAAATCAGGGGCCTGAAGTTGCCGAATCCCCTGCCATCTGGCACAATGGAAAAAAAGGGGGAAACAAAATGGCGTTTACAGCTGGAGATATTGTACGTGTCAAATACAATTCAGGCAAATACATAGGTGAAGTTCTGGAGGATCGCGGCGAACGCTATCTAGTCAAAGTACATGCCGTCGTCAAACACCCGATGCAAGGCGACCTGCATAATCCCGGTGAAACAGAAGGGGTCTTCTTCCATGAACGAAAAGCACTTGCGCACTATGAAAAGATCAATGTGGTCAAGTCTGCTGCCGAAGCTTTTCATGAAGAACTTCCTGATTACAGGACTTCCTTGCAGAATGCCATTGACACACTAAAGGAACAGCTTTCCAAAAAAGATACGGAATTCAATAAAGCATCCCTCAAACAAGTGGAGTACTTAGAACAGAACGACTACACCAAAAGTTACTACCATTAAAAGAAATGAGCCAGTGGATTATCTCCCTGGCTCTGTTTGTTTTATTCACCCAAATGTTCGTTCATTACCGTTGTGATGCCTTCAATAGCTTCGGCTTCATCACTGCCTGATGCTGAAATACTAATTTCGGCACCTTTTGGGATTCCAAGCGACATAACTCCCATAATGGACTTCAGGTTAACATCTTTTCCTTTATATGAAATTTGGACATCTGACTCAAACTGACCTGCTTTATTTACCAACAGTGTCGCCGGGCGTGCATGAACACCAGTATCTGCTGTAATCGTAAACGTTTTTTCCTGCATCATACTCATCCTTCCAAAATTAATTCTCCATCAAGGCAAAATGGCATACAAGCTTATTATATACAAAAACAGTGTCATTTGAAACAGAAACGCAACGAAACCTGTGTCATTTTCATGAAATTTGTTTTTCCCCGGTCGTTATGATAACGTAACCTTGATAATGTTTTATGGGAGGAATAATTATATGAGTGTACATATTGGTGCAAACAAAGGCGATATCGCCGATAAGATTTTACTGCCTGGCGACCCATTGCGGGCAAAGTTCATCGCTGATACATTTCTGGAGGATGTAACACAGTACAACAGTGTACGTGGCATGTATGGCTATACAGGAACCTATAAAGGAGAGCGCATATCAGTCCAGGGTACAGGTATGGGCGTCCCATCCATCTCCATCTATGTAAATGAACTCATACAGGAATACGATGTAAAGACATTGATCCGTGTCGGTACCTGTGGGGCCATCCAGCGCGATGTCAATGTTCGTGATGTCATCCTTGCACAAGGGGCAACGACTGATTCACAAGTGAACCGTATGACATTTAAAGGCATTGATTACGCGCCATTGGCTGATTTTGAACTGCTTAAAAATGCCTATGACGTCGGCAGTGAAAAAGGCTTAAATTTGCGTGTCGGCAATGTGTTCACAAGTGATACATTCTACCGTGATGATGCGAAAGAAGTGAATGAACTGCTGGCCGCATACAATGTACTGGCCGTGGAAATGGAAACGACTGCGCTATACACGCTTGCAGCTAAGTATGATCGCAACGCCCTGACTGTACTGACCGTATCCGATCATATTCTCACCGGAGAAGAAACCACTTCGGAAGAGCGGCAAACAACGTTCCATGACATGATGGAAGTAGCACTTGATACAGCCATAAAACAATAAGATACCTTCCATATTCTGCAAGCAGCCTTCCCCCAGTGGAAGGCTGTTTTTCTTTGTTTAAATGTAAACTTATTAAATATCAGGTTGACATTTAAGAGGGACATGCTCTATGATAATGAAAAAAGGAAGGGAGAAATTTTCATGAAACGGAATCGTCCGATTGATTTAACGTTTGGCGCAGTATTTGTTTGTCTTATGGCAATCGGAGCAAATATTGCTGTTTGGTTCCCAATGCTGGCTATACCCATTGGTGGAGCATCCGTTCCATTATCGTTACAGACGTTTTTTGCCACACTTGCCGGTTTAATGCTCGGAAAACGGCTTGGAAGTATGGCCATGCTTACTTATATTGCAGTTGGCGCGGCTGGTGTTCCCGTATTTGCAAACATGCAGGCTGGTCCAATGGCACTCATTACTCCTACAGGCGGCTTTATCCTATCTTTTGTATTCGTTGCTTTCGTGACAGGAGTTATTGCTGAACGCAGCCGAAAACCATCTGCTCCAATTTATACAGCTGCTTCTTTGTTCGGACTTGCCGCGAACTACGGAATCGGGGTTACATATATGTATATTGCAATGAACACATGGTTGTCACTCGGGATTACTTATTCTGCCGCCTGGGCCGGTATGATTCCATTTCTCTTAAAAGACACAGGGCTGGCCTGTTTAGCAGCCATTTTCATGGTGACCCTTTCCAGACGCATGCCGTCCAGATGGCTATCCATGCAGCATCAATTACCTATAGAAAGATGAAAGGCATGAAGGTTTGTGATAAAATGACTTCCTAAGAATAATTCCAATGTCCAACATATAGGGATTGGAATGAAGAAACTGCAACAGAGAGGATGTCATCTGTCATGGATCTTTTTGCAAACTTTCCATTATGGGCTGCATTATCGGCAATTGTCTTTGCCCAAGTTATTAAAATTCCCATTCATCTTATTGCCGCAAAGGAATTCAAACCAGGACTGGCATTCTCGACAGGTGGAATGCCGAGCAGCCACTCTGCTGCAGTTGCTGCACTGACAACAGCAACAGGGATTCTGCAAGGAGTTGACTCCACCATGTTTGGGATAGCAGCTGTTTTCAGTGTTATTATCATGTTTGATGCTTCCGGTGTACGCAGACAAGCTGGTGAACAAGCTATTGTTATTAACCAGCTCGCCAAAGATTTTCAGTCCTTTGTCGAAGGAGCGAAAGACTGGAATCAAAAAGAAGCATTTCAAAAACGAAAGGAATTAAAAGAACTGCTCGGGCACCAGCCAATTGAGGTCTTTTTCGGCGGTCTGTCAGGAGTGGCGATTGCATTTTTACTATATCAATGGTATTAGGTCTTTGTTATTTTCCTCTATTCCTAAGGACGCCCTACCGAAAAAAAGCAAAGAAGACGTCCCACCTGTGGAACGTCTTCTTTTCTAATCAGCTTTCTGTAATTTGCTCCCGAAAGACTTGCAATGCTTCATTTTCGTTCAAATTGGTCAATGTTTTTTCCGTCAGTTTACCGTTGCCTTTTTCGATAATGTAAACTTCCAATTCTTTTTTGCCCCATTCGGAGTACACATCTTCAACCGTATCATAGTACAAATCAATTTTGTTGCCGTTAATGGCACCGCCTTTGTCGGCCACAACCCCATACCCATAGCCTGGTATGAACATAATGGTTCCAATCGGGTAAATATCCAAATCAGCTGCAATAGTAGAGTATAAATCTCGCTTAACCTTAACCCCTGAATACGTTATTCCGTATTGAGGGTGGTCAGGCGTTTTACCGGTTGATTCAGCACCAGCCGTATAACCCGTAGCCACAACTGTTGTACTAGGGTATTGTTCAAGGTTGATATATTCTTCCAGCGTTTTCGGCCCTTCAATCTGCTCACTGGATATATAACGCTTTTGCTTTTTCATGACGTTCAGTTCTTTCTTTTCCAATCCGACCTGGCTGTAACCCACTTCACTGTCCACGGTTACAGGGGGCGCCTCATACTCCTGAGCCATCCATGCTTTCACGTCTGGGACTGTAATATTAGAGATGGATGACAGTGTGGCGACAAAAGCACCTACAAATAATAGAAACATCGCTGGCTTTTGTAACAGTTTCTGTTTTTTCAATGATAACACCTCTCTCTGGATGTCATCATCTCCACTCTGCCAGCTTTTTATTCATTTTCCATTTTAAAACATGCGATAGCCGCTTTTACGCAAAAAGCGGATAACAAAACCGGAAACAATAGTCCCAAGAAAGCCGGCGCCCAAAATACTAATATCAGCAATTGTAATTTCCGCCAGCCTCCTGAAAGCTGCAGAAAAAGCACTGCCCGGATTAGTGAAATATTCTACCGTTGAAATATTATCGACGATCATAATAACAATAAACGGGTAAATAAAGGCCATCAGCCAAGTTTGCCGCAGCAGCATATTCAAAATGAATGCCAGTCCAAAAAATATAACAAAAAACAGTAAAATCGAAACAACAAACTGTATCAACACCGTATCTCCCTTCACCTATACATACAGCATTCATTTTATAACAAATTATACGAAATGCAAAGTAGCCAATACTGCCTATGTATGGGCTGCGAGTTTTTCCAATTTTGCCATTGCATTGGTCTGCATGTGCATAATTACACATAGGTATCCGATTTATGATACGATAGAAATGGTGTTTAAGAGGTTGTTCAAAAAGTCCGGTAAAAAGGACACATCGAATTTCTTCGTTGACTTGTTTCTCTGCTGCTCATGTATCTAAATGCATACATTCCGCTGCTCGAAACTACGTCGCCTCGAAATTCTCGGTCCTTTTTATCCTCCTTTTTGAACACGCACTTTAAATGAAGATGATGAATGGGGGGACATCCATGGCAGAAGAAGTGTATGATGTGACCATACTTGGCGCTGGTCCTGCCGGGCTATTCACTGCTTTCTACGGGGGAATGCGACAGGCAAGCGTTAAAATTATTGAGAGCTTACCACATACCGGGGGGCAGCTGACAGCCCTTTATCCAGAGAAATATATATATGATGTTGCTGGTTTTCCAAAAGTCCGTGCCCAGGATCTAATCGACAATCTTGAGGAGCAAGCTGGCATGTTCGATCCGGAAATTGTACTTGGCCAAGCCATTGAAAAGGTGGAGCGGCTTGAAGATGATACATTTAAACTAATTTCCAATACGAATGAAGTCCATTATACGAAAACAATTATTATTACAGCAGGTAACGGAGCCTTCCAGCCAAGACGCCTAAATCTAGAAGGCTGTGACCAATTTGAAGGTGTTAATCTTCATTACCATGTGCAGGATATGAATGCCTATAAAGACAAGAACGTCATGCTGCTTGGCGGCGGTGACTCCGCGGTGGACTGGGCATTAATGCTTGAACCCATCGCCAAAAAAGTGACGCTCGTCCACCGGCGTGATAAATTCCGGGCCCATGAACACAGTGTCGAACAGCTAATGAATTCCAATGTCGAGATTCTGACCCCTTACGTTCCTGAGTCAATCAGCGGGACGGACAGAATCAAAACAGTAACACTCAGTGAGGCGAAAGGTGATGCAACACTGGATATCAACGTTGATGCAGTGCTTTGTAATTACGGCTTCGTTTCCTCACTCGGTCCGATTAAAGACTGGGGTTTGGAAATTGAGAAAAACAGTATCGTCGTCAACACGAAGATGGAAACGAATATTCCAGGAATCTATGCTGCTGGAGATATTACAACCTATTCGGGCAAAGTGAACCTAATCGCTACCGGATTTGGAGAAGGCCCTACCGCCATAAACAATGCCAAGCAGTATATTGATCCAAAAGCACGCATCCAGCCGAAACATTCCACAGCAATGTTTTAAACATCCGCTTCATAGAATGCCGGCTAATACTGCACTTAGCGGACAGGAATTATTTATCCTTTCCCGTCTGCATAAGAAAAAAGCCAGGGCAATCCCTGGCTTTTTTCTATAATAAAGATGTATCAACAACTAGCCACTGCCCTAACATTTTTCCGGTGCGCCCTCGCGCTCCTTTGCTTTAAATGACGAACCGCAGCCGCACGATACAATGGCATTCGGATTATCAATGGAGAACCCGCCGCCCATCATATTTTGTTTAAAATCAATTGTTGTACCTTCTATGATTGGTGCATCCTGTTTATGAATGACGACCGGAATGCCATTAATGTCTTCAACCATGTCCAATTCTTCATTAACATCATATTCAAAGCCTAGTGAATAAGATAAACCGCTGCAGCCGCCGCCTTTTATGCCAAAACGCAGACGGACACCTTCTGATTCATCTTTCATCATCTCTTTGACTTGGTCACGTGCTCCATCTGTAATGGAAATAACCATTTTGAATCCCCCTCTTTAGTAAGATGAGTATTTTTCGTTACTCTCCAGTATACAAACTATGGCAGATTGCATCAACTAAGATGCATTAAACCAATACGTACCGGCAGCAATCTTCACTGATGTCAAATTCAAACAGATCAATATAATTATTTCCCAGTCCTTGCATTTTGGTAAATGGAATTTTCACGTCTGACCAGTTCCATCACGACTGCAAAACAGCCCCATTTTTCTCCAATTCCTTGTAAATTGTCTTCAGCTTAGGAATTCCCTCAGCAACCACATGATCATTGACTAAAACAACTGGATAAAACCAATCCTCTTCCACGATCTGCTTGGCGAATTCTTTATGCTTGTCTATCTCCGGGGGATTATCGATATCAACATATTCATAATTAATGCTGTCATCTATATACTTCCGGCCAATTGCAGCCTGAAGCCACTCATACGTATCCCGCGATCCAGGTGCACCGACACAGCTGGCACAAATCTGCTCGGCCCCGTAAACCGTAATGAGGATATCTCCGTCCATCATAAAAACCCCCTTATCCAATTAGTTACTTTCATTTTACAAAAACCTTCATGAAAGATAAAATAAAATAAACGCTGGATAGCAACTAAAAAATAAAGGATAGATTTTTTCAGCAATTCATTTTATAATAAAGGCAGAAAGGAGAAGATGGATAATGCAAGAACAAGTACAGGAAGTGCTAAACAAATTACGTCCATTTTTGCTTCGTGACGGTGGCGATGTGGAGCTAATTGATGTTGATGATGATGGCATTGTGCTTCTTCGTCTGATGGGGGCCTGCGGTAATTGCCCAAGTTCCACCATTACATTAAAAGCAGGTATCGAACGTGCGCTGATGGCTGAAGTTCCTGGAGTAACTGAAATCGAACAAGTATTTTAAACTTTTAGACATAGTACATTCCTATATAGAAGTGAGGCAGACATAAGCTGTGTCTGCCTTTTTTATTTCTAGCGTCAGAAAGTATAAATTATGGTTGACCTTATAAGTAAAACTTCGGCATTTGCTAAAAGACGAGGCAAATGCCGAGTTTTTCTAATGTACTGGGGTAATTGGTGCATCTCCACCCAATACTGCTGTCAAATTATCAAGACAAAGGTTAATCATCCTGGAACGTGTCTCCTCACTTGCCGAACCGATGTGTGGAAGGCAAACCGTATTATCGAGCTGCACAAGCGGATGGTCAGGAGAAATTGGTTCCCGCTCAAATACATCCAGCCCGGCTGCACGAATCTGTCTATTCAGCAATGCATCGTAAAGTGCTCCCTCATCTACAGTCGTACCCCGTGATGCATTGATAAACACAGCGCTCTCCTTCATTTGCTGGAATGCTTCCTTATTAAATAGCTGTTTCGTTTCATTGGTCAGTGGAACGAGCGATACAACAAAATCGGCCTCTTTCAGCAGCTGATTAAATTCCAGATACTTGGCCCCCAGCTCCTGTTCAGCAGTGTCTTTCCGTGAACGATTATGATACAGAATCGGCATATTAAACCCGCTCGCACGTCTGGCAACAGCTTCACCAATTCTGCCCATACCGACAATTCCAATTTTCTTGCCGTAAACATCAGCCCCAGCAAGTAAATATGGTGCCCAGTTTTCCCACTTACCGTCCCGAATGTAATCAGCCGCTTCCACGATTCGTCTGGCAGTTGCCATCAACAGTGCAAATGTCAGATCTGCAGTTGTTTCTGTCAGGACATCCGGTGTATTCGTCACAACTACCCCGTGTTCTTTTGCCGCTTGGACATCAATATTATCAAAGCCAACCGCCATATTTGCGACGACTTTTAACTTTCCGGCAGCACGAAAAAAATCGCTATCTATTTGTTCCGTCAGTAAACACAGCACACCGTCAACATCTTTTGCTTCCTTAAGCAGCACGTCTCGCGGCACAGGTTCCGTCTCGCTTTCCCACATACGGAATTCAGCATATTCCTTATATGGCTGAAGCAGCTCTTCCGGAATTTTTCGAGTAACATAAATCACTGGTTTCATTTTTTGATCACTCCATTATTCATGCTTATAAGGGTTGTTCAAAATCCTTTTACCGGACTTTTTTGAACAACCTCTTATAGTGCGTGTTCAAAAAGGAGGATAAAAAGGACCAAGAATTTCGAGGCGGCGCAGCTTTGAGTAGCAGAGTGTATGCTATTTAATACATGAGCAACGGAAAAGCAAGCCAACGAAGAAATTCGAAGTGTCATTTTTACCGGACTTTTTTGAACAACCTCTTATAACCAGTGTAACACAGGAATCTGCAACTCTTTACTCGAAATACCTGCATAATCAAAGAAACGTCTTAACCTTCGTTCATATACTGGCTGCCGTTTCTGCAAATCATGTAAAGCTGAGTGGCAATAACTATAAGATCCTCCCGTGAATCCACGTTCCATGACATCAAAAAAGTGGATAGGAAACAGGAGTCGTGCATATAATAGCCGCCAAGAGAACACGGACAGCGGTCTAACCTGCTGGTAATCTTCCAGGAACGCCTGTATCCCATCCATGGGATCTTCCGTTTGCAGCAATTGATTCCGGATAAACTCGGCCAAGTCCCTTGCAGGGTGATCATAAGCGAAATCCGTCAGCCAAAGATGGTGTCTGCTAAACTGCCCATGGTACCTCCGAAATGTGATGGTTCCCTGATCTGTTTCATGGAATCGTGATTCATATTCGCTTTCCTGCATGTATTGAATCGCATTTTCACTTATGCCGGACAAATAAGGCATGAAATCCATTAAATCACGGTAGTAGCTGCACGGATTTTTTCTTGCCTCTTCATTTGCTTTCTGCTCAAATGCCGTCAGCTTATCAATCCACAAGTCCTTCCACTGCCCATAACTGGAAATCAGTTCTGGCTCGTAAGCGTACATTGTACCAGTCATATGCAGCTGTGCCAGTCTTTTCCCATGCTTCTGAGCAATTTTGTCTGTACCCGATGGCTTCTCCCCCTTTAGCACCATATAGCCATTATTGTCCTGTTCTGACATCCACCCGCCCTGGTTGTTAGGCACGGGAACCGTCACATGGGTCCATTTGTTTTCATGCAAATAATAAGCTAATGCTGCCTGTTCCATATGTATCATTTCCTTCTGTTCTCCGGAAATGATAAAATAAACATAATTATCATCCATGAATCCTTCCATTCCGTCGAATACCGTTTTTTCATATGCCTGAATACCATAATTCATGGCAAGAAAGTCCTTCAACGTGGTCGCTCCCTTCTTACGCTTCTAATTCACTATATGTAAGAGCATTCCGTTTTAATAATTTTTTATAGAAAAGGTGATGAATATGGATAGTAATACAAATAAAACCAAACTGGAAGTAAAGGCAAGAGAATGGCTGTCAGAACGTAGTGTAACGATTGAAGACATCGCGGAGCTTGTCCATTATCTGCAGGCAAAATACCATGATGACCTCAGCATGGAGGACTGTAAGTATAATGTGGAACAGGTGCTTGCTAAAAGGGAAGTGCAGAATGCCATACTGACCGGCATTCAGCTGGATGTTCTAGCCGAGAGGAAGGAGCTTGATGAGCCGCTGCAGCGAACCATTGAAGTGGACGAAAGCCTGTACGGCATTGATGAGATAATTGCATTTTCTATCGTCAACGTTTATGGTTCCATCGGCTTCACCAATTACGGTTATATCGACAAACAGAAACCGGGAATTCTTGAATATTTAAACGATAAATCAACAGGTAAATGCCATACGTTCCTTGATGACATAGTCGGTGCCATTGCGGCGGCCGCTTCAAGCCGACTTGCCCACGCCACCGCCGATGACGAACTGCTGGATGACTAAGAAAACGTTAAAAAACTGCCCCTTTGACAGGGCAGTTTTTTATATATGGGCCAGCCATTCATTTAAATAGTGCACATGGTATGTCGGTTTCTCTGGAAAGGTGGCATAATGATCATATGGGGTAACTCCTGTGAACACCATTAACGTGTCGATTCCTGCATGAATACCGGCTAGGATATCCGTATCATAATTATCTCCAACCATTAATGTCGATTCTTTGATAGCGCCCAGCTCCTCCAATGCCTGATCCATGATGACTGACTCCGGCTTTCCGATAAACACCGGCTTTTTCCCAGTACTGACGGAAATGACCGATGTCAGTGCGCCATTGCCGGGCTCAAGTCCCCGTTCGGTCGGAATAGCCACATCTCCATTTGTCGAGAGAAACTCTGCCCCATTCCGCACTTCCAGACAGGCTTTTGACAGCTTCTCATAAGTAATTTTCCGGTCCATTCCGACCACCACAAAATCGCAGTCATTTTCGGCAATCTGATGACCCTCTTTTTCCAATGCATCGAATAGGCCGTCCTCTCCAATTACATAACAGCGGGCTTCGGCATTCTGCTGTTTAATGTATTTTGCTGCTGCCATACTTGTTGTAAAAACCTGCTCCGGCTGTGAACGGATACCCATGTCCTCCAATTTGGAAGAAACCTGTTGTGGTGTTTTGGACGAATTGTTCGTCAAAAACAAGTATGGTATTCTTTTTTTAGCAAGCTTTTCGACAAATGCACTGGCAAACGGAACCGGTTCGTCCCCCCGATACATCGTTCCATCTAGGTCAATTAAGTATGCGTCATAGTTTTTCATGCAATCCCTCTACTTTTCATACGAGTCTGTTTACTCATTACCTGCTTCCATCTAGTCATTGGAGAAAGCATTAGCCACACCAGATTCATCATGCAAATAGCGTCTGACATGTGAACTGAATTGGACCAACAGTTCCCTATTCTGCTGCAGCGTATTGTCGAGCAAGGCATGATCAACCGCTAAATAATCCTTAACCACCATTTTTCTTAGTCCGATAATTTCTTTATAGCCTGCATCATCACTTTCCGGAAGCACTTTTTCATCAATTAGTATGTCAATAATATCTTCAAAGCTTCCCGGATCCCGCATGATAAAGCCATCAATCATCATATTTCCGACATCAAGCATCGATTCAATCATCACCTCTGCTGCACGTTCCAGAAATAACTTATCTTTGAATGAATCAATCCTCTGATGATGGACTTCGTTAAGTATTTGTTCCACATATACCAGTGTTTCTTCTATTTTTTTCTGATCTACGAAATACATCGTGATACCTCCAGTAACATACTGTCTATATCATACCACATGAGAAACTGAAGAAAGAAATGATACAGGCGGTTTTACCATATTTTGGCGATATAATAATGGGTCAATGTGAGAAAATAACTATAAGAAAGAGGTGAAAAAAATGTCTAAAAAAGACAAAGTAAAATACAGTGATTTCACAAACGTGCAAAACCAGCGAAATACGCTCATTCCCGAAGAGTTTCCGGAGGGGCCTTTTGGATCTGAAATTAACGATGAAGAACTCGAGGGAAGCAAATCAACACCTTGGGAGGAAGGTCAGAGCCGGGAAAGTGCTTTTGTTTATCCGGACAAAGAACAGCATGATGATCTGCCGAGACAAACCCCTGGTGCTCATCCGCTGCACGATGAACCCGGCGATGCGCATCCCGAGGAAAAAAATAAAGGGCAGTAGTCTGACAAAGACTGCTGCTCTTCATTTAGCAGTTAAGAAAGTATATATACTTTCTTACTGCATAAGTGCAACTAGGACTTTCGCCATTTTAGGCCTGGCGATAAGCCAAGTTTTCTAATCAATTTTTTTAAGGATGAAATAAGCACAGCCAAAGTTGCAGTATTCGTACAAATAATCATCCAGTGTGCCTATTTTGGTATCAAAGCCCGCTTTTGGATTCTGATCATCATAAAACCCTTTCAAACGCAGCTGTTCATATCCCCAATCACCGACAATGAAATCATATTTGGATAAAATATCAGAAAATCGCTCATTGACCTTTTCTTCCTGAAAACCATTTTTTTCATTTTCTATAACTTCATAAAATTTTCCTTGTATTTCAATCATCGCCATCACCCCAATTGCATTATATAGATTTTATCATACTGCTGCATGATACAACCACTATTTTTACAATAATTTGCAGTATGATTTTCCCGTGAAACCACAAACTAAAGAAAGACAACCATTTTTAACAGGAGGACAGCTATGAGAAAATTATTTGTCGCTCTTCCCCTTATTGCCGCTTTTGCACTGACAGGCTGCAACGGCACCGATAATGCGGCGGATGAGCGGGAGCAGATTATTGACGAATTGAACCCGGAAAATGAAAACGCTCCAAACAATTCAGAAACGGATGACAAGATTGGATATGTGCGGTACAGCAAAGAGCAAATCGAAAATAACACTGAAAAAGATCACAATGTTACGATCGACCGTACAAAGCTTGCCAACATGATTGCCCGAATTATTTTACGTAATGATGGGTTTGATGAAGTGGCAGCACTTGTCACAGATGAAGAAGCGCTAATTGCCTATGCGAAGGGAGATGCATTGGAAGCAGATAAAGCTGCAGACATTGCAAATAAAACAGCCACTTCCATTTTGCCAGGTTATTTTGATGTATACGTATCTGACAATGAAATGATCATGCAGGATATTCAAAGTCTGCACAATTCCAGTACCCGAGACGATGAATACGATAATACAATTGATCAAATCATCGAACGGATGCAGGAGTCACCACAAGGCCGTGAATAGATTGAATCCGCCGTAAGTGCGCTATCACTTGATGAAAGGGGGTGCTTCGCCATCCTGAAAAAAAGTATCTTTATGCTGACAGTCATTTGTTTGTTGAGCATCCCTCTTTTGGGAACAGTGGAAGCAAACGAAAAGGACACATCCGTCTATGAACAGCGCATGGCCCTATACCGCAAAACCGAAGCAATGACTCAGATTCCATGGTATTATCTAGCGGCCATCGATCAATATGAACGAAACAGCAATGAATCAAGTTCCGATGACCAGCTTGTTTCCATAATGATACCTGACGAGCAGTGGTTTGGACTAGGAAATAGCTCAATGATCAAAAATAGCCACATCGTTTCGTTTTTTAACGGTAAAGGGAAAGATGGAAATGGCGACGGTAAAGCCGACCCGGAACAGCCAGAAGACGTCTTGTATACAATGGCGAATATTTTACTTGAATATGGCCCCTCCAAAGACGAAGTGAAAATTGCACTTTGGAATCATTATAAACGTGACTTGACTGTGCAAACCATTATGAATACGGCAAAAGTGTTCAAAAAGTTCAATCGAATCAAACTAACGGACCGAGAATTTCCAGTCGATACCAACTACAATTACACCTACAACAACAATTGGGGAGACCGTCGAGGCTTTGGAGGCGTACGTATTCATGAAGGCTCCGATATATTTGCTGACTACGGGACCCCGGTAAAGGCGACCACATACGGGGTCGTTGAACTGAAAGGCTGGAATTTATATGGAGGATGGCGAATCGGCATACGGGATATTAACAATATTTATCATTACTATGCACACATGAGCTCGTATAATGACAATATAAAAGTCGGTCAGGTCGTCCAACCTGGTGATACCCTGGGCAAGGTAGGATCAACCGGCTACGGACCACCGGGGACTTCCGGCAAATTCCCGCCACACTTGCATTATGGGATGTATCAGGATAACGGAGAGAAAGAATGGTCATTTGATCCATATCCTTATCTTAGTAAATGGGAACGAATGACGAAAGAAACGAATTAAAGAGCCTCTACCTGAAAGGTAAAGGCTCTTTTTCATTTCTATTTGCGGTTTCCAGCTTTTTTCACAGCGTTCGTAATACTTGCGGCCAATCCGCCCCAAATAATCAGCATAGAAATGATCATAAAGGCAATAGCTCCTCCGGTCATACTACTTCGCCTCCTTAATTGCTTCATTCTCTTTAGGTTTTTTCCATTTCATCAGTGCCATAATAATACCGACTACCAGGGCGCCTGCTGCAACAAACCACCCACCGTATAGGATAAATGCATCCGGATATCCTTCGTAGTTACCGTTATCTGTTTCAAATAGTTTCAACAAATTTTGTCTAAACAGGCCATACATGGTATAACCAAGCACAATTGGTGTGATGACACCTAAACTTATGGTCCACCAGCCACCAAGCCTTATGTCAGAAATTTCATTCGCATGTTCTTTGAATTCCCCAAGCTTGCGAAGAATCCAAGCAACCAGCACAACCTCAATCAGACCGACGAATGCGACACCGAATTGGTTAATGAAATAATCTGCCGCGTCCAGGAAGTTCAATCCGCCCCGTGTCGAAAATATCAGGGAAACTAGTGCTGCAAATCCGCCACCAAAAACAACCGCTTTTCCACGGGAAATTTTAAACTTATCCACTAAGCCGGCAATATAAGTCTCGATAATCGATATAAGGGAAGATAAACCTGCCAACACAAGTGACGCAAAAAATAGGAAACCAAACAGTTCATTTAATGCCGGGAATTGGTTGATGATTTGCGGGAACACGACAAATGCTAATCCGACTCCCCCTGTAACAACTTCATCAACAGGAATTCCCTGCTGCACCGCCATAAAACCTAATACCGAAAACACACCAATTCCGCATAACAATTCAAAACTGGAGTTACCAAATCCGACAATAAATGCGTTATTTGTTAAGTCGGACTTTTTCGGCAAATAACTGGAATACGTAATCATAATCGCAAATGCAATTGACATACTAAAGAATATTTGCCCATATGCGGCAACCCATACATCCGGGTTCGCTATTGTACTGAAATCCGGTGTAAAAAACGCATTCAAACCTTCAACAGCACCAGGCAGTGTAATTGCCCGGATAACAATAATTAAAAAGACAACAATCAATGTCGGGATAAAAATCCGGTTGGCCATTTCAATACCCTTTTTAACACCTCTGTAGAGGACACCTAAAACGACCAGCCAAACAATAATTAAAGGTATAAGTACGCCAGGTACAAATCCGCCAAATTGTCCAGGGTCAACCAATTCCAGGTGATTATTGAATAAAAACCCTTCTGTATCCGAACCCCAATTCAGATTAAATGAAAAGATGGAGTACGATATTGCCCAGGCAATAATAACGGAGTAATAGGTCGAAATGACGAATGCGACCAGAACACCCCACCAGCCAATCCATTCGACATTTTTGTTCATTTTCTTGTACGTCAATGGTGCCGAACCGCGATATTTATGCCCCATGGTGAATTCCATAATAAGAATCGGAATTCCCGCAGTAAGCAATGCAACAAGGTACGGTACCATAAAGGCACCACCGCCATTTTCAAATGCTGTTGCCGGGAAGCGCCAAATATTTCCCAACCCGACTGCCGAGCCTACTGCAGCCAATATAAACCCAGCTCTTGTCCCCCATTGAGAACGATTTTCCATTGTCAGACCTCCCCCTTAAGTTTCCCCTACCCCTTACTAACAGAGTATGATAAGGAATCTTTATAATGTTTATTTTTTTCTGATATTTATGTTTGTATTATAACGGTACTTTTAGACTATGTCAAAGGTTTCCTGCAATGTTTAACAGACTTTTTGCATAACTAGTCAAACTTGCCCAATGTTCAGTTCGTTAAATTGCTTTGTACCAAATAACGCAGCGGAAATACACTCCCTTTCAACGCACAGGACGTGCTAATAACAGACGTTGTCACAGGACTTGAAGGTTTTTACCTGCGCGGGAGACTAGCATATTTCCACTGCTGATAAGATTCACTTTTCTTTACCGCAAGCCTTTGCTTTCCGAATAACAGCAATTAAAAAGCCCTTCCTCGAACGTTGCATCCTGAATAGCTTATTGTGATTTCTCTTTATCTTTCTGGATGTCTTCTTTCGGCACAGAAATGGATGGGTTTTCTCCATTGCCGCCACCATAGAATTCCGGAATGTCTCCCATCAGTGCCCCACTGTCAATATAAATCTTGGTTTTTACAGTAGTTACGTCCGTTGTAAATGGAATGACAATTTGTACATCGGCTTTTACTTCCACATACAGCGAAAACCAGGATCCGTTTATTCCAAACTCTTCACTTTCACGTTTGACATCTGTCTGGACATTTCCGACAAATTCAAAGTTGACCGGTATCGTCGGTCCCAGATTAGCAAGGATGGAATTTCCAGTAGCTTGCCCGATCGGAATTTCCACAACCGTCGGATCTTTCTGCGGCAAATTTTGGGTCGTATCTTCAAATTCCTCTGGTTCAAACAGGGAATTTTCATAATCTGGCGGTTCACCTGTATTCATATACCGAAAATATTCCTCCACGCGATCAGTGGCAGCCCGATTAATCTCACTGACAATAGAAGAATTCCAATTAATTGTTGACACATTGCCATCATCACTGTAACTAATATTCAGCACATCATCATAATTATAATTTTCGGCAAACCGTACAGCTGTGTTTATGCCTCGGGTGGCAAACTCTGTCGTTTTTTCTTCTGCCACCTCAATCAGCGTCGGTTGAATTCCTTTATTAATGATAACAATACTCAGGAAAACCATTACCACGAACAATACAAGTGTCACTGCAAAAATGTTCTTGGTAGAAGGTGGTTTTCGGGCTATCTTTTTTTTGCTGAATACCTTTCCCTTTCGCAACACGAACCCCCCTTGAAACAGCATATGCTTGTTCCAAGGGGGATAGAATAAATTATTCGCAGCTATTTCGTGTCGCACGAAACAATCATTACATTAACGTAAAAAAGGCAAGGTCCACTACATAAGGATGTTCGACGAATAAGTCTTTTTTTCTTCCATGATTTTAATATTGGGACGGTCACAGCGCTGTTTGTCGTGTCTGGCAACAATGCCTTTCCAATCGTCACTTAAGTGAACCTTCAGGCATTCGGGTGATTGCCACAGCATCCGTTTCCCTGGTCATTTAGCTATGCCAGCTTCATCAAAGCTTCTTTGCCTGTCATCCCTGGCTCCCAGCCATAGGCTTCCTTCGATGCATCAGTTACCTTTTCAAGCGGGGCATGCAGCAGTTGATCAATCGTTTTGACACCCCTTGCTCTGCCGGCAATCACTCCCCTGTCCGCAAGCGCATCATTGAAAAGGTCCACATCCAAAGCTGCACACATGATATAGCCAATATCGTTGGAGATGACTAATAAATTGGTTTTCGGCAATTCCACCGTGACGGCAGTGAAATATATCCCTTCAATTTCTAACGGATTCGCCGTAATCATCTTACTAAACGCCTCCCTTGCAAACTGTACAATAGCCTATGTAAGGGAATGCGATTATGTCACCGCATTGTGTCAGGTTCCAAAATATCTCCTTAGAGTATGGGCGAGCAAGTCTCTGAGAAATTCAGGCAGAAAATACCGCTTCACTTCGGATTTAGCAACTTCCGGCAATAGCCGGCCAAATGTAAACGTGTCAGCTGTTGCTACAGTATATATTTTATCAGGATCCAGCTTTTCACCTTGAAATCGGACTGACTCGACATACTCATTGCCGTCCTCCCTGGTGACCGTTTCGACATCAAGTCCGGAAAAAATCATCTTTCCGATAACTTCGCCGCGAAATCCGAATCCTTTCAGTTTCAGCTCTGTTAAATCTTTGGTAAGGGAAACACGAACAACTTCCATTAATTCGTCACCATACAATTCAACCATACATGGGTTGATCGGATGCGGACAAATACGATGGATATCCTTGCTGGTAACATCACCTGCAGGGAGCTGATCTAATAAAACCCCTGCATTCAGTAAAGCTGTATCTGCATTTGTCCACTCCTTCAATACAGTTGTAAGCCGCTCCATCAATTCCGTATGCTGAAACCATTTCACTTCCAATGATTTTTCTAAGTGGGCAATCGGCTGCTCAAGCAATGTATCTGCCTTATCGGATAATGCACCTAAAGTTTGGACGGTCTCCATATCTTTAGGCAGATGACTGACATCGCTCGTGTATGCCTCTTTTTTTACAATTTCCTGTTTAGTATGATCCCATGTCAGAATAACCTCACCAGCAAAAGTACAATGCTTTCCTGCTGCTGTGATGACGGTATTATTAATCGTTTCACCAGTCCGCAGCAAATGGTGAGTATGTCCGCCAATGATAACATCAACATCGTCAATACGGCGGGCAATCTCCTGATCCTCAGTAAGGCCTAGATGGGATAGCAGCACAATGATATCCACTTCTTCCTTTAACTGACGCACACGTTTTTCTAATGTCTTTAGCGGATCTGAAACATGCCAGTCTAAAAGCTCATAAAATGCATTGAACGGAGCCGTCAGTCCTACTACACCAATTCGCACACCACCAGCTGACTGGGTATGGACAAAAGGCTGGAGCCACCCAGGGTCATCCCCTGTCAGACTGTGTAAATTGGCACAAACGACCTGGAATGCTGCTTCATCATATAACTGATGGAGATCCTCATGAGCCATTGTAATTCCTTCATTATTCCCCAGTGTTGCCAAATCATAGCCAACATCGTTCATCAAACGCACATTTGCCTTTCCCATGAACGCTTCCGCTATTGGATCGACTCTGTCCACGTGATCACCGATATCAACCAGCCAGCACGACTCATTCCTCTCCAGAATCCGTTCCTTTTGCTCTTTTAAATAGCCGGCAACCTGTGGCCAATTGGCAAAGTTGCTATGTAAATCATTTGTGTAATAAAAGTAAAGCTTCTCCTGCATGATAATGCTCCTTACATCATTCCTTCAATAATCAGTCTGATTCCAATGACAATCAGCAGCAGCCGAAGTATCCACTCCAGTACATTGCCTTTCACAAGCTGATTGATTTTTGCACCCAGTGTCCCACCAATCCAGGCGCCAAGAATGAATAAAAGTACATATTCCCAGGCAACATGACCCAAGACAATGTGTGTGCCTGCACTGATGATACTAATAAATAAAATCACGAACATAGATGTTGCTGCAGCCGTATGGATGGATAGGCCAAAAAGAAAAATCAAGGCCGGTACAATAATCGAACCGCCGCCAATACCAAACATTCCCGATATTCCACCAACAATCAATGAAATGATAAATACGGATAATGCTGGCGTTTTTTTTCGTGTGTTATCATCATTCTCATGTTTATTCCGTTTAAATAAAAAAAGAAATGATAAGGTGATCATCAAGAAACCAAAATACAATGAGAAATAATCGGCGTTGATAAACTGATTCAGATATGCCCCCAATATACTACCGGGAACACTCCCCGTCAGAAAGAGCAATCCAATTTTTACATGTATCCGGTCATTTTTGTAATAGGAAACAGTAGACGAAAATGCCGTAAAGACCATCGCGATCAGTGAAATTCCTACAATCACTTGCGGAGTTGCCCACGCAAATGTATCCGTATAATGGTGCAGAAATAACATGCTAGGAATTAATACAACACCACCGCCCATGCCAACAAGGCTTCCAGTAAACGCAGCGGTAAATGCAACAATCGTACAAATAATGTAAATCAATAAAATCCCTTCCATCATGAACAACTATAACCATATGGTAGCACTGTTTGAAACGGAAATCATGGGAAAGGTTTTTTTTGGCTTTTTTCGTAACTTTGATGTTTATCCAGAGTAGTTGATATAAACTGCGGCGTAGTGCACAATTTATGTGTGGACACCACTACGGAAATACACTTGGCGCTCGTCGCGTGCAAGTATTTCAGTGGCCTCGGCTTTTGGCCTTGAGAAGCTCTCTCTCGGACTTTTTGGCCCGCTTGTGGGTGGCTTTTGGTCTTGAGAAGCCTTCTCTCGGACTTTTCAGACCACTTTTGGGGGGCTTTTGGCCTTGAGAAGTCTTCTCTCGGACTTTTTGGCCCGCTTTTGGATGGCTTTTGGCCTTGAGAAGCCTTCTCTCGAACTTTTAGGCCCGCTTTTGGATGGCTTTTGGTCTTGAGAAGCCTTCTCTCGGACTTTTTAGACCACTTTTGGGGGGCTTTTGGACTTGAGAAGCCTTCTCTCGGACTTTTCGGCGGTGCTTTCCCGCGAGCCATAGCAAGCCCCTGTTCTATAAATTATTTGAATTTCAGATTTAAGGTCTGTCATGAAGGATCCCTGTAACGATAATTATATTGATAATAAAAAACTCGTTTTTCAGTCGTAAAAGAGTATTTCCCCCAAACGTCCTTACTGTCACTTGTCTCTTCTGTCTCGACCATTTTCATTTCACCAGAATCCAATTTCATTATTTCAGAATCGATTACTTTTAGTTCTTCTTGGTTTTTATTTGCTGCACGAATCTTGACCTGCACCTCCTTGGTACCATCCAGATTACTGCGAACATAAAACACATTATTATATTTCTTATCACAGTTTCTTATATTTAAGCAACTATCCTCAGAGCGAACCAGTACTAACGAAATATCTTCATTTTTTGGTGTGTCTTCCATTGCATTCACTGCATCATTTAGGGTTACTGCATAAGCTATTTTTTGTCCGATTGGTACAAACCACAGAAAGAAAAACAACATCACTCCAGCCAGTACACCGGAAAAGAGCCATATTGCTTTTGGATTATGAAGTGTTTTCGGGAGATTTTTACGGCGGGCAATTATTGTAGAAATAATATTAATGACTGCAATAACTGCCCACAGTGCTCCAACCGCGATAAGCCCAATAATACTCGAAAAACTGTTTAGAAAGAATGCCAGATTGTAGGTAGAAAAAAGATAGACATTTAGCGCTAAACTGACTGCAGTTATCACCATGAGCAATATTAATGGGCCTTTCCAATTGACGTGATCTCTTTTGCCATTTTTGACATCAATCATGGACCATATAATCCAGATAAAAGGGATGCAATAAATGATGGCCACTATTCCAACATATAACAAAAGACTATAACATCCTTTCAATTATCTAATTCTTGTTCAGTAACCGGTTTGAAACCGGCATTTAAACAATGCAACCCAGTCGCAAATACTGATAGAGTTATCCCTATTACCATCAAGTACTATTTAAGTAATACCTTTCCGTTTAAAATAAAAGTTGCGTATTTGAAGGTATTGTTACAAATAAATAGAAATGAAGTACGAGACCTCATACTCCATTTCAAATTCCCATTGATTGAGGGATTGTTAAGGCCATTTGATAATAAGATAGGATGCTGATTTTCAAATCTTACCTTTTTAAAAAGCATTATTACCCTCTTTCACCCTTATCGAATTCATATGATTTTTTCGCATTAAAGGAAGACCCAAGCCGACAACTATGGCTGTTATTGGAAAGCCTCCGGAACCTGCCAGCCATTCAATAACCGTGACTGGTACGAAAATGGCATAGATAAAAATCATTAAAACCAGATAAAACCTTCTCCAGCGTTTTTCGGATTTAGACATCTTCTCTTCTCCCTTCAAAAATGTTGGTTAACCTTCATCCTCCAGTTCAAAATTATACTCCTCTGCCAAATCTTCCATCTTTTGATCGGCCTTTTGTGCTTTCTCACCAGCTTCGATATATTTTTCATCGGCCTCCATAATTATTTCATTCGCTTCTTCTTCACTAATCGATTGATTGACCATTTTTTCCAGTACGTCATATTTCATTTGAAATGCATCATACCAGGCATCAACTTGGTCAGCCCGTAGTGAATGGTACTCCTTCACTACTTTTGATTCAGGCTCCTGTGAGTCCATATAATCCTTTATTTCGTTTACGATTGGGAATAATTCATTCTTTTGGACAGTATACGCTTCTTCAAAGGATGCCGAACTGAGTGATTTTTCGTTTAGCGTATCGATTTTCGTCAATTTACTGTTCACATTCTCAACGTAACCATTATGGTAGTCCGCTAGTTCTTCTGATTCCGCTGAAGCACAGGCAGCCAGCAACAGCAACACAGCAAAACATATAAACAGCTTTATGTTCCGATCCATTAAATCAGTCCTTATCATTAAATCAATTAAGTGAAGTCACTTCATTACCATCCCATACAATACCCAGAAAATCAATTTTAGGACCAGCAGACTCTTGATAGACATTTTCCTTAATACCTTCCATGTACCCATCAAAAGATACTGATTCCATTTCATTGGCTGCACGTACATAAAAGCGGTCGTCCTTTATTGCTAACTCCGCTCCATCCAATACACCATCATTTGCAAGAATTGCGCTTCTTGTTTTATCAATAACCTTTGATTCAATATCCTCGTCTGCAAGCAACTCATTCAGCTTACTTCTGACCACGTCTTTATTAAGTTCTTCCGATAAAACCTGATCAAACGCTTCCAGTTCAATCTCATTAGCTGTCCAGTCAGCATAATTTTCTGAGCCTGATAATTCGGATGCTCTGTCATCAACCATTTCTTCAATATCTTCAAAGAATGCCTGAAGTGCTCCCTCCAACGTTTCATCTTCATATTCATACACTACACGGCGTACTTCTTCATACAAAACACTTGATGCAGCCATGCTAGCCTGTTGCACGGTAGTACTAGACTGTTCCTTTGTAGCCAAAACCCCACCTAGGTTCACAACAAAAATCAGCAAGATCATAATAATACTTAACATGCCAAGCACAAATAGGGCAATATTACCATCTTCATTTTGAAATCGTTTCATTAACTTCATTCAATCACCCTGCTGCTGGCCGTTGCTGAATATGGAATAGAAGGTATTGTATAACCAAATAATTCGCTTGGCAAAAAAACCAAACGTATTTCTACATTTGCTTCAGCAGTGAACTCTTTACTCCCCAGGCTTGACCCTGATACTCCCTGACTCTGCAGATAATTACCGGTAGTCGAAAGAATGTTATTTGCCGCCGCACTTGCTTCACCTGCATTCTGGGTTATAGAATAAACTTTAGCATATTCATTGGCCGCAGACTGAGTGACCAGGACACCATTAATTCCCACAATAAATTGCCAAATAATCATCAGTAAAAGCAAAGCCAAGGGTAGAATTCCTATAAATTCAATTGTGGCTGATCCATCTTCATTTTTAAACCTTCTTTTCAATAGTTTCATAGAATGACACTCCTGGATTTTTATATAAAAACGAACCCTTTTATTATGGCAATTTAATTTAAATTAGGATATCTCAGCCCTTTGATTAACGCCTTGTTGGACTCTGTTTGTCTTTTGATATTATCCTTCTGAACTACTTCCTTAAATTGGATTTTGACAAACTCTCCAAGTTATCCACATAAGCAGCTTGTTCAGAGCCGCTTTTAGATTTTCCTTGCCCCTCGGAATTTTATAAAGGATCCAGATCTAGTTATAGTTGAGGATACCGTAAACCTTTTCTAATTTCCACAAACCCTTTACGCCACTAATTCTACAAGTCTTTCCTGGTAATCCAAATTATTGTTTATTGCATAAAGTGCCCAAGAATGATGTTGGCTGGATAGCTATAACAACAATCGCCAATGAAACTAATATCTTTTTTAGCCACCTACTCATGTACGCTCCCACTTTCCTACACAATATGCCCTCGAACCTTGGCTTCAAGCGTTTCCAGTGCTTCACGCCACTTGAGAATAAAAGATGTCATAAGCATGATAATAAATGGATAAATAATAATATTGAGAGTCATCTGGGTGATTACCTGTGCAGCAAAATCTGCAGGTCCTGGTTTGTGATTTTCATTTTAAATCATCCTTTAAAAGATAAGACAACCTGAAAACAGAGCAATTCTTCATCTTTTACGCGTTCCTTAAATCCTTTTTAAGTTTTTCATAATCGTTATCCAGAATTTGCTGATAATAAGATTTAACTTTCCTATAATATTCTCTTTCACTTATATCCGCCATATCTTCAACATAGCTGATTCTGACAATCTCTGACCTAAGCTTTTTTTTACTGCCGGCAAACTCTTCTGCATACCTCTGAATCTCCACATTAGATAATTCATTTACAGCAGGGTTTTCTTTTACATTCTTTTCTATAAAAGCAAAGTTGTCTGCCATATCAAATGAGATATTCAACTGTCTGAACTGAATGTAATCCAGCTCAAGTAAAATTTCCTGAAGATATTCGATATCTGCTATCGTATATTTCTTACCTTCTTCAATCTTTTGTTCAATGAATTTTTGATAACCGTCCATCAGTCCAATATGCCTATTTTGATATTCAAAAATGGAATGAATCGCTTCCAGACACTTTTGGTAATTCATTCTTTCTTTTTCTGTTAACCCGGATGTCTGCATAACAGTTTTCAAAAAAGATTGCATTTTATGGTAAGCTTGCATATTGATGTTTTGTCTTTCACTTCCATTCTTTCGAATAGTGGAAAGATAATTATATAGACTCAGTATCCATTTGTAAGCTGTATGATATTGATCTGTTTGGGTGTCAGGAGCGGTGGAAATGACAGCCGTACCCCCTTTTCCGGTTATCTTCTTTTTATAGTTGACTAGATAAAAATCATTTCCATCCAAATGCAAGTGGTGCTGAGCAATTTTATATGTTTCCAAAAACTGCTTATATTTTTTGCTTCATCAAAATGATTGATTAGTTATTGACAACTTAGACATCCTCCCTCTACTTCACGCCACTTGAGAATAAAAGATGTCATAAGCATGATAATAAATGGATAAATAATAATATTGAGAGTCATCTGGGTGATTACCTGTGCAGCGAAGGAAGACGTAATGTTAAATAACTGATATGTAACAAATATACCTAATAAAAGTTCAGCTAATCCTGCCAGCATAATGATTAACATAATCTTAAAAAATTTCTTTTTGCCAATCCGAAAACCTTCTTTAAACGAATTCCAGACTGATTTTTCATCGAAAATACTTATATACGGAATTGGAAATACTAACGCAAGGAAAATTAATCCTGGTAATACAAGAAACATAAAACCAATGGTGGTGACCACAGAAACGATACATGCAAATACGAAAACTGTAAAACCATTGGCCAAAAAATGGTAAACTGAGTTTCGTAAATTGTTTTCGACCCCTGTATATTCGTTATAAACGAAACGGATATAGGGAATTTGCGCATAAAGATATAGTAATAGTGTAATAAGTCCGTAATAAATGTCTGCGACTGAATAAACAGTTAAATCGCTTGGTGTAATTGCATATATGTAATTGGTAACGAATGAATGCACCATCAATAATGGTAATGTTGTTGTCAGCATTAGAACTAATATTTTTTCGAATTTGCCTGTGTATACATCCCATGTGTATTTAAGCGGTTTTTCCATGCTATTCTCCTTGTCACCTTTTAATAACAATTATAATTTTTCCACTTTATCCTAGCTTGGATGTCTCAGTTCTTTCCTTAAAGAAGCATTAACTTTCGATAGACTTTCATAAAAAACTCTTTTTTCCACCTCGATATGTTCTTCTTTTGTCAATTCAGCCATATTTGGTTGATAAGTAAGATCTTCTATTACTTTACGCTGTTTATTAGCGTTTATAGAAAATTCATCCAAGTATCTTTTAACAGTACTATTTATATGTTTTTTCACTTCCGGATTACTCAATTCCTTGATATACTTGAACTTTGGTATAGACTCATAATTTGCTACTAATTGCTGATATTGAATATAGCCTATTTCACCAAGGCAATTTGCCGCTTCATCAATATCCTTCCTTGTAAAGGATTCTAATTCACCCTCAAAATACTTCATTTCTTTGTTATAGTAGTCGTTATATATATCAATCAAGCGTTTCTGCAATTCCAAAATATTGTTTGTACTTTCCAAACAATATTCAAAGACCTCTTTGGTTTCTTGATCTAAATATTCATTACTATTTTTTAAAACTTCAGACAAAAAATCTTTTATCGCAGTAAATGAATTCATGTTGATATTTGCTCTTTCTCCTCCGTGTGTAAAAATCAACGTTCCTAATTCTGCTCTTTCTAATAGTGCATCAAATGCTTTCAAATAGTCATTTTTACTAGCCTCGCCATTCGGCGAAATGATTGCAATACCTTTAGTCTGTTTTCCTTTTTCATAATTCACCATAAAATATTCATTTCCATTAATAAGATAAGAACCTGGATTAACATCGCAAGTTTCGAAAAACTTTTTGTACTTTTTTCCTTTTTTCTCAATAAGTGGGTCATTATATTTCACATTAATCACTCCCCTTTAACCATTAAATATGTGGTTAACAGAAATGAGCTATAGCTCATTTCTGTTAACTAAATAGGCCTGTAACAGCGTCCCAGCCTTTTTTAGCTATATTTTTCGTTCCTTCCCAGGCTTTCTTGCCTGTGTCTTTGATAGAATCCCAATTTTTGGCTACGGCTTTAGTAACTTTTGATGCTCCCCAAAGGACTGCTCCACCAGCAACCATTACGCCTCCAGCCACTCTTGCACCTGGTATGGGAGTCGCAGAGGTCACAACACCAGCACTCATCAATGTGTTACCTGCGCTTTCTCCTACATCAGCCACTGCAGCAGTTTTTTCTGCCCCACTTGCATTACTATCCATCACGTCAGAAGCATTTTGCCATTTATTAAAAGTTTTAACTCCTGAATATGCTGTACCCACGGCAGCAGTGGCTACATTAAACTTGGACAAAGCCTTCTCAATTCCAGTTGGTTTTCCAACAGAAGGTTTGGCAATTACAGCTCTATTAGCTTTTGATGTATTTGCAAGGTCCTTAGCTTTATTTAAATTAGTAGCACCTTTTTTAGCAGTACTTACCTTTCTGCCATCCTGAAAGCTTCTATATCCCTTAACTCCCTCGTTAAGATTTATAGCTGCCTCAGCTGGATCTGTTATCCTTTGATCCACTCCTGCTAATTTCAGTCCATTTACTAGCATACCCCCGTACGCTTTTGAGGCAGTTGAACCGAAACCGGAACCAGTTCTCCCAACGTCTTGGTAACGTTGATGTTTTAAACCAGCCTCGACGAATAAAGCAGTACCGCCCATTATATCAGTAGTGACATATTTCATTATATCCGCAGCACTAACGTCAGTTCCATCTCCATTGGTGCCTGTTCCGACTGTTCTTTGGCCTGATGTTCCATTTCCAATCGTACCGTTTCCGTTAAACCCGTTCTTTGACCATAGATCACCAGTTGTTCCATTTCCGTTGAATCCGGATTGTAACCACGGATAACCATTGGTGCCATCACCTTGAAATCCATTCTTCCCCCATTCGTTACCCGAAGTTCCATTTCCATTAAAACCGGATTGTGACCATGGATCGCCAGAAGAGCCATCCTGTGACCACCCATCTGCATACCATCCCTCTAAATACCAAGGAATGTGCGACCAGTCATAGCCTCCACCAGCTTCATTTCCCGAGGGAGGAGCTTCAGTACCTTCACCTTGCCAAGTGTCACCATTCCACGTTTCACCTTGCCATTTTAAATTGGAACCATCCCATGGGTTCCCGTTCCAGGTGTCGCCCCTCCATGTATTGCCTTCCCATGTGTCTCCACTCCAGGAACTAACAGCATAAACTGTAGGAGTTATTACTGGAAAGAACGTTATTAAAAATATAACAGCCAATAGCAAGCTTTTCTTTAACCATTTACCAATCTTTATCACCCTCTTTTACCTTGCTACAACTGGGTGTTAATTCTCAGTTTGTTCGTTGAATTTTTCCTTAATTGTTTTTTTCTTCTTGTCAATATTTTCTGCACTGATATCTTTTAGGTTATTTTCAATTTCTTTATCCATTTGCTCTAATTTATTTTTAACATTATTTACCGACTCTAATAATTTTTGTTTCTGTTCAAAAGTTACTACACCGACTTCTTCAGCCAAGTTAATTGCAGCCGTTAAATTATTTCCCTGTGCAAGAGTTTTGAAGTACCAGTCATTGGTTACTTCCATAATATCAACTTTATTATTAACACTCATTGCGTCTAAATCTTGCAATGCATCTTCCTTCCATTGCTGCCATGCTTCCAAGACTTTTTCTGCACGATTAAATTCTTCCTCAAGCCCTTCTGGATCGCTGACAGTTGAGTAAATACCATCAGACACTTCAGCCATTTTTTGTAATTGTTTCTGTGCTTCAGCGTCAGCCTGGTAACCAATTATGTTGATGATTGGTTTTGATTGTGAGTCAGAAAAAGATTCAGCAACCTTAACCGGGTCTCCATCACAGGTACCTATACCATCACTTACCATATAAATCAGATTTGTATTGTTTTCTGCATCAAATTCTTTCAGCGCATTTTGAGATTGTTTTAAAGCCCCTGCTATCGGTGTCCAACCACTTGGCTGAAATTTATCCAATGCATTTTGAAAGTTTTCCTTTTTATATGAAGAAAAACCATAAACCTGCTCTATTGCATTGCATGACATTTCCCTATCTGCATCAGAGCCGGTTCCTTTGTGCCCATAAACACGCAGAGAAACATTGGCTTCTTCAGGAACATTGGACAAAAATTTATTAATCGAATCTTTAGCTAGCTGCATGCGAGTTTTACTGCTTGCATAATTTGCCATACTGCCGCTGGCATCTAAAATGACTTCAACATTATAATTTTCTTTAAATTGGTAGCGGGCATCGGGTAAGTCCGGATTGCCAAATGAACCAAACTCCCATTTTTTCACCATGTCTTGCGGATTTGGAAAATCTCTTGAAACAAGCCAATAAATGTATCGAAAGTAACTATCCATCTCTTCATCAGATGGGTTTTCACTCATTTGAGGAAGTTTTTTCAGTTCTTTTTTTACTTCGTTCTCGTTGTCATAAACACTTGTATTGCCAAACATACCTTGATTTTGGGATACAAATCCAGCCATTTCTGTAGGAATTGGCTCCACATCCTCCAGAATTGCACTTTGTTCCACATTTGTATTAGTTCCCGCGTTTACTTTTGAATCACTTCCCTCATCATTTGCAGCATCAATGGATTTCTTCGATGTTTCCTGTTTAGCTGTATTTTCGGACTCACTTGATGTATTGTTTTCATTTTCATCATCACTGCAACTGGTAATGAAAAGCAACACAGCAATGATTGACAGTATGCAGCACAACCTTTTTGCCATGAATTAAATTCTCCTTACATTACAAAGTGTATTCTTCAGTTCTAATTTGCATCAACCACCACTGCCGATTTGAGTGATTAGATCATTGAATTTTTGAACAAGTGTATCTCCAAAATCCCCACCACTAAATGCTTGTGAAACGACCCCAACAAGAATAACAATCACCGCTGCAATCCCAATCCACTCCAACGTCTGTGAACCACTTTCATCCTTCTTTAGTTCTTCAATCTTACTCATCGCCTTCGCGTAAATGCCATTCACAAATTTCATTTTCGATTCCTCCATTTTTAAAATAAATTAAAGATACTGTTTTCACCCATCAGCATATTCATGATCATCAATCCGGCAATCATCAATATGGATACAGGTGCAATTAAGAACGTTGTAACCAACGTAACCTTTGGCGAGGCTTTTGCCGCCAATTCCTTCACCTGCTCCTGACGAATTTCACGCAACTCTTCAGCTTGAATCTGGAACGTTTTCGCTATCGGTATTCCGAGATCCATCCCCTGGATCAAGGCCTTAATTAATGACTGGAATTCCTCATTATCATTTCGCTTCAGAAGTTCACGGTAGGCCTTTTCACGTGGAACCCCAAGATCAATTTCTTGATTGAAACGTGAAAACTCCTCGCGGATGGGACCATCGAAATATCGAATCACCTCCCTTAATGCGTTATCAAGACTCACACCAGCTTGCAGACTGGTACTGACTGTGTCCATAAAATCAGGCAGCTCACTTCTAATCTGCTCCTGTCTTTTTTTGACCTCCCTTCTGATCAGCACAATCGGTATGAAATAGGCAATTACTGGGTTTAATACAAGCATATACTGGGAAAATGGAAGCCCGATTATAACGGATAGGAATCCGGTGCAAAAACCGATAATCAGCAAAAATATCTTCAAACCCTGAAATCGGGCGACCGTCAGCTTTAAAGGATTTCCCGATTTTCTGAGCCACTCCTCTACCATGTGATTTTCACTGAAGAAGTTTATTCGCTGGCCCAAATCAGCAAAATCATCGGCATACTTTGTCATCCGGCTGAATATCTCAGCACGTCTGTTTTTCTTTTTTTCTTTTTTTTCAAATGGGTCGATATCGGTTACTTCCGATACGTGCCCCAACACATAACGCTTATCTTTAAGAAATGACCAAAAATGTTTCAAGCACAGTAAAACACAGAACCAAAAAGCAATAATTGATAAAATGATTAATGCATCCATAGGCTACACCTTTATATTTGTAATTTTTCGAATCAGAAAGAAAGACAGTACAGTTGCAGCCAGAAAAATGATTAACATAACCAATCCAAAACCTGACCATAATGGTTCAATAAATCCGTCGATCACATTGTTCATGACAAGCAGCAAAAACACCGGTAATGCTGGTACAATAAACGAAATATATTTCTGCTCGGATGTCATTGTTTTAATAATCTGATTTAACACCTTGCGATCCTCGAACGTATTTGCCATCGTATCCAGTGTCATCGCCAAATTGCCACCTGTTTTTTTCTGGATAAGCAATGTTGCTATAAACAAGTTGAAGTCACGTGATGTATTGCGTTTTTGCACTGTGCGGAAAGCTGTTTCCAGGTTGACTCCCAGTTTAAGCTCATTAGAGATTCGCTTAAACTCATCCCCGGCTGGTGCAGTAACTTCACGGGCAACGATATCGATTCCCTGGTTAATCGTCAATCCTGATCTTGCTGCATTACCAAGGATTCTACAGACTTCACTCAATTGATCATTAAAGCGTAATTCATAGCTGTTTTTTCGAAAATAGAATAATAGATAATTTGATACAAATAATAGTAACAATGGTAAAACCAAGCTCAATAACGGCGGCATTCCAAAAATGGAATAGAACATGACAAACAATACCAGATAACCGACCATTAATATTCCGAGATATTCTGAGGGTAATAATTTCAGATTCGCATTGTGCAGCTTATTTCTTAATTTCTCGGAAGACTCTTTTTCATCAAATCTGTCTCCCCACTTACTGATAAAACTTTTACGCTCTTCTTCAGGAAACCATTCCTTTACTTTCTGTTTCCACTCTTTCTTCTGTGATCTGTACCCAAGAAAAAAATAAACACATAGGAGAAAAGATAAAACACCTAAACTATAAAGAATAGACACTGCTAGTTCCATAGCTGCTCTCCTCCCTTGGGGTAAACAAATCTTTTTCGAGGTTTATACCAAATACCTCCAGATGTGGCAAACATTTTGGAATAATTCCTGTTGGTGTAAAGTATCCTCGCACATTGCCTTCACCATCAACACCCGTGCGCTGGAATCGGAATATGTCTCTTACCTCAATCTGATTTTCTTCTGTTTTCTCAACTTCTGATACGTTTGTGATTTTCCGTGTTCCATCGGTTAGTCGCTGCACTTGCACAATATAGTCAAGCGCACCGGCAATATAATCCCGGATGACGTGCGTCGGCAAATCCATTCCAGCCATTACAACCATTCCTTCAACACGATTAATAGCGTCAAAAGGTGTATTGGCGTGAACAGTTGTCAATGAACCTTCATGACCGGTGTTCATAGCCTGCAGCATATCGAACGCCTCTGAACCTCGAACTTCACCAACAATGATACGATCTGGGCGCATACGGAGCGAGTTTTTCACTAGATTCCTGATGGTTACTTCACCGCTGCCTTCCACATTAGGGGGACGTGCTTCCATGCCAACTACATTCGACCGGTCAAATTTCAACTCTGCTGAATCCTCAATTGTGATAACACGTTCACCGTTAGGGATGGATTTGGCCAGCGCATTCAGCAATGTCGTTTTACCACTGCCAGTACCACCTGAGATAAGCAAGCTTAATTTCGTTTGCACCAATGCTTGCATAAACCTGGACATCTCATTTGTAAATGTTCCAAGATCATTTAAATCATCCATCATAAATGGTGTTTTTCGGAACTTTCGGATTGACAGTAAAGTTCCCCCTAAACTGATCGGTTCAATTACTGCGTTGACACGACTTCCATCTGGGAGTCTGGCATCAACCATCGGCGAACTTTCGTCAATCCTTCGTCCAAGCGGCGCAACAACACGGTCAACAATATGCCTGACATGTGCCTCGTCTTTAAAAGAGACATTAACTCTTTCAAGACGTCCATTTTTTTCGACATAAACTTCATTCGGATTATTGACAAGTATTTCTGTTATCGAATCGTCTTTCAGCAGCGGTTCCAACGGACCAAAGCCGACACTTTCATCAATCAGCATTGTTAACATCCGTTCTTTATCCTGTCGCGGAATAACTACTTTTTCCTCTGACATGAACTGATTGATGAAACGTTCAATCTTCAGACGCTTATCCGAATCACCCAAACTAGTTATCTGATCCAGATTAACTTCGGTCAGGAGTCGGGATTTATAATGCTCCACCAGCTCATTCAGATAGCCGGAATTGGAAACAATACCGGTATCCATGTCATTGTTGTCTGCTTTAGATTTTGTGTTTCTTTGAAAAAGAGACACGATACCACCACCATTTAACTATTATTTCAGCATCGAATGAACCCATTTATGTATATCCTTGGAAAATGGAGGTAGCTTTTTTTCCTGAGGTTTTTTTCTTAATGGTTCACCCTGATTAATATATGCTTGAACATTTTTAATATCTTTTCTGATTTCCGACGCCACCGGATAAGTTGAAAAACGCTCCAGGTCTTTTTTGGTCAGTTCACTATCTTTTCCTTTGAAGTTAATAACAAATTCAAGTCGATCTTTTGTGATGACACCCAAACGCTGAAACAGGTTTTCTACACTTTTCAAAACACGGATGGCTACTGTATCGAGATTCATCAAATAATAAATGCGATTCGCCTCTTCCAGAATAGCTAATGTTCGTTCATCCATCCATACCGGTAAATCAACGACAATAAAATCATAATGCCGTTTACTGGCCCTTAAGAGCTTTAAAGCGAAGTCTTCCGTGATCTTTTCTGCTAATTCAGCATCTCTAGGGCTTACAAGCACATTTAAATCCGAATGCTCCTCTTTTTCCGATACATTTCGAATATGATGTTCACCAAGTTCCTCTATAACCGGAAGCAAATCAATTATGGAACGATTACTGTCAATTCCCAGAAATGTCTCAGCCCCTCCATAAAGCAAATTCAAATCTATAAACAGAACTTTTGCGGTTGATTCCAATTTCAATGTTTGTGCAAAAGTTGTACTGATCAAGGATTTTCCTGTACCGCCGCTCCCGCTATAAAAAGCGAAGATCTGTCCACCTCCACGTTTAAAACCAGATTCGGGCTCTTTTTCTTTTCTCATGTTGACTTCATTTGCCATAACTTCCAGCCGTTCCATGAAAATAAGCCCTTCACCCGGAAGCACATAAAAATCAGTGATGCCGAGCTGGTTAAGGCTTCTAAGCAGGCTAAAATTTTCTTCATCACCCACACAGACGAAAGATGAACCTGGGTGCTCAGATAACGCTGCCTGCGCATCATCTGCGGCGGATTCTCCATTATTTATGATTATAATCAAACGTGCATCTGCCTTTTTTAAGTCATTGGCAGTAACAAAATGAAGCTGAAAGGATTCATTTATTTGTTGTTCTAAAATCGATGCAATTTCTTCATTATCCCCAATAATATAAATTTCGTTTACTTTGCCCATACGGTTCCTCCAACAATATGTCTGTTAATTTTAATTTTCATTATCAGCAGCATCATCCGCCTCATCGTTCTTCTTTGACTCCTGTTCTGATGAGCCCCCTGGTTGATCCGTTTCCGCCACGTTCGCTTTCACAATCCGCAGACTATCTGCATAATTCTGCATATGTATTAACCCCGAAACCTTTTCATAAGGAACTTCCAGCTGAACACCGGAAAAATCTCCTTCATCATTGCTAGCTACTCTCGCAACCTTCACATCCTTCATAAACACTTCCGTTACCGGCTTATCTCCAAAACTATGGGAAACGATAATGTCAACCCGGTCCAATGCTGTCAGTTCCTCGTCAAAAGCTACCTGTTCTGATCGCAATACTGAGACCAACCGATTGTTAGCTTCTGTAACTGCAGACGCATCTTTCAAAATGTTCGCAGTTATAATATCTCCACCCGACAAAGGCACAACTGAAACTTTATTCATCAGCTCTTCAACATCAGTTATATGTTCATCGCGAAGAAACTGTTGTGGAATCTCGTCTGTTGTTACTTCGTCAGGTGTTATGATTTTTCTTGATGGAATTTCTCTGTCGGCCGTATAAACCGTTACCATTGTTCCTAAATCGGTGTTAAGTGCCTGAACTTTTTGCAAAACAAGAAACCCGGAAACTGCAGCCAATAAAACAGCTAGTAAAAAAAATATAATTGCTCTCCGCTTCGATTCCAGCATGTACGGTGAACCCTCTTTCTATATCTAATTAATACTTGTGACGAGAAACACTAAGAATTATCATCGCAAAAAAAATAAATATGTCAATCATATGACAAAATACAGCAGTTCTATATTAGGTCTTACAACCTATGGTAAGTTGCGTTAAGCTACTTATTTTATTAAAAAACTGCCTGACAAATGGATAGTAAGGCCTATAAACATGGTGGAAATCGATACTTTATTATAATTTATAGGTATAAATGCTCATCTTTTGAAATAATTACCATTTAGTCTGAATTCAGACTAATTTCTTACATAAATTGTCATGATTGTTACATCAAGACGTGAAAATCAATGTAGGTAGGACAAAAGCGTGAGAGCGTCTTTGTTTTTCCCGATAAGACGCTTCACGATGATCTCCCTAGGCAAACAGCTGGTGCACACTCGATACATGACGAACCAGGCAAGGAAGACCCAAACGACAAATAAGAGCAGCAGGCCGCTACAAGTCTGCTGCTCTTATTTGTCCACTTTTTTCGCCACTTCATACGATTATAGTTATGAAAAAGAATAATAGAGTAGGGTAACCTTTCTCAAGGCTACCCCCTCATCAAACCGCACGTGCCCTATTAAGGCATA
>NZ_JBHUNA010000012.1:0-752 GCF_042685205.1 Lentibacillus juripiscarius | reverse complement strand
ATCATTCATAATCTTGACACAATGTTAATTGCTTGACTTTTACTTGAAATTTTTATGCAACGCTAGTGTTATTTTTCCGAACAAGGACAAATTTTTCATACGTACACCTCCACCTGAGCACTAGCTACAAGGCGATATTAATCTCCTAATTTCATTAACCACTCGCGAAGTCTCTGTTTAGGATAGTAAACTTCACCATTTAATTTGATATGCGGCACATTCGGATAATCCCGAAGTAACATTTCTGCATCCTTCTTTGATACTCCCATGAAATGATGAACATCACTATGTTTAATTAATTCATGCTCATCATTCCCAAATATACTTTCCATCGAGTCTATCGCTCTTGGATTTTGGAAATTCTTCAGACCTTCACCTACAAAATAACCTGCCGCTGCAATTCCCAGGGCTAATAAGGTAAAATCCATTTCATTCACCACCTTAGTTACATACGCTATACCGTTCCAGCCGATTTCTTATTTATGAGTTTTTCAATGTTCTTGAAAATAAGATTAAAAATGAGAA
This sequence comes from Lentibacillus juripiscarius, assembly GCF_042685205.1. Classification (NCBI taxonomy): domain Bacteria; kingdom Bacillati; phylum Bacillota; class Bacilli; order Caryophanales; family Bacillaceae; genus Lentibacillus; species Lentibacillus juripiscarius. The sequence goes on along the minus strand of NZ_JBHUNA010000012.1, from coordinate 227 downwards.
TCAGTACATTAATTCATTATAATTATTCATTACCCTTTAAAATACTGCCAACAAATTATTTCTACAAAGTCATTTGAAATTCCTTTATTTATTATATGAATGAAACAACCTAAAGTTTTCTTTTATCTAAAACCTGACTTGATGTATAGCACCAATTAATAATAGAGTAGGGTAACCTTTCTCAAGGCTACCCCCTCATCAAACCGCACGTGCCCTATTAAGGCATA
>NZ_JBHUNA010000011.1:0-2422 GCF_042685205.1 Lentibacillus juripiscarius | reverse complement strand
GCGAAAACCCAACACCGGGGGAGAAGGGGTTTTCGGGCCGTCAGACGGACGATTCGGACCCCGAAGATCAAGACGGCGAGCAGAGCTATTCGCGTCAGCAGGCCCGCGTGTTTCAGCGGAGCGTGACGATGCTGAAATACTGGGAAGCGCGCAACTACGACGTGCTCTGGTTGACGTTCACGTCCTCGCCTGAGTCGCGTCCGAGTGATGAGCTGGCATACTCACATCAGCGACTCCGGCAGCGGGTCGAGCGGGCAGACCTTGCCGTATGCGACGGTGAGCGGTGTCCTCACCATGAGGAACCTACTGGGCACCGGCTGGACCACATCGACAGCCTCGAACACCTTCAGATTCGGACGTGTGAGGGGCCGCAGGGGGTGATTCACGCTTTCTGGGCGTGGGACCGGGATCGGCTTCGTGACGGCAACCACAGTCGTAGCCTCTACATCCCGCAGAATTGGCTCTCTGACCAGTGGGCCGACCTCCACGGCTCCGAAGTTCCGATGGAGCCGGGTGAGTTGAAGAAGTGGCCGGAGTCCGCTGCGGGTCACATGGAGCGCCTCGCTCGGGATCGCGCTCCGTTTATCGTCGATGTCCGCCGGGTGGGGCCGGAGCATACTGAAGCCGAACATAAGCCGGAGCACATGGCTGCTTACGCTGCTTCGCAGTATCTCGGTGATCATGGGGAGGCGCTCGAACACTTGGGGTGGTCGCACGGCCGATCTCTTGGTGGGCCGCTCGCCGAGACGTGGGAGCAGCTGAAAGCGGTTGCCGACTCGATGGGTTCCGCGATCGACTACTGGGATCGTCTGATCTCCGGGGAACCCGTCGCGGTGAACCGGAGCAACGGGAACGTTCATACCGAGCTGGCGTTCAAGCCGCCGCCGGATCTCGGGTATTCGATCGCGTCGAGTGTCACACCGCCGAGTGACTACTCCGCTCCCGGTCCTGATGGTGACACCCGAGTCCGGTCCTACTCTGGGGAGAGTTCCACGGATCAGGAGCCGCCTCCGTTCTGGGGTACTGGGTTCCGGCTGATCTCGATCGATGGGGTGCGGCTCATCGAGCGCGACGATGGGACCTACGTCGACCCTGAGTCGGGCGAGCGTGTGTCGCCACCGGGAGTGTAAGGGAGCGCGGGGTACCCCGACCCCCGCCGAGTCACGCCGGGCGCACGTCGGCCCCCACGTCGAGGCAACGCCGACCCCCACGTCGAGGCAACGTCGATCCCCACGTCGAGGCAACGCCGACCGACGTGCCGAGCGCGCGATCTCGGCGGGGCCGTCGGCGGGGAGCGCGGGGTAGCTCTCTCTGAGAGAGATTGGTAGTGCCGGGTAGGAGGATGGTAGTGCTGGGGTAGAAGGATGGGTAGTGCTGAGGTAGGCGTTCACGTAGAGCGAACGTAGGTCTACGCGTAGAAATCGCGATCACTACCTCGTAGGCTAGGTGTGTTCTCACCTGCTGGGGTGGGAAATCTGGGAATCGTTTACGTGATTTTACCCAGCGGTCTTGATGTCCGCCCGGAGCGGGTCGTATATGACTTAAAGACTTACCCCCATTTACCCCTGAAATGTGTATAAATCTCTGGGTGTTAATCGGCAAGTACAGCCTCTCTTTGCGTTATTTTCGGCGTTTAAGGTTCCATGGGGTTTTTGCGTAGTCGTCGTATAGCGGCATCTATGGAAAATGAAATCGCGGTTCGATCGGTTGGCGAGGATGAGGTGTGGTCCGGGTCTAAGCGTCGCGGTGATGGGGGTCCGGCTGGGGACCGCTTCGATCGGTCACGGGACACGCGTCAGTCTGACGAGCCGGAGGTGGTTGTCCAGGCGAACCCTGAGCCGGAGTCGCAGCCGTTTCTGCTCCAGTTGGTCGATGGGATCGTGGAGTTGTTGGCTTCGCTCTGGGACCGGTTGAGGTCGGTCTGAGGTGAGTCGTGATCGTGATTGACGTCTGCCCGTTCTGCGGGGAGGAGGAGATCGAGCCACCCATCCACTACCCGTCTCCTGAGGGGGAGAGGTGTCCGGCAACCCCGATGACGCGGTCGGCGAGTACACCTTCCCCGCCGGGCGTCGAGGGCACAGAGAGGGAGGGCAGCCGTCAGCAAGCCGGCTGTAGCGTATTGCGAAAACATGATCCGGCGGAGGGCCGCGACGCGGCCGACCCCGCCACCACGCTTAACTAATCATACTGTGAACGAGGTTGTAACTCAAGGATCAACGAAAGACGGCCGAAGGGACCGCCCTGTCCACCTGTCCCTTCTGTCCACGGCGACATAGAGGTTTCCCCTCAGCGTCAGCCGTTGGCTGTGCGTACAGAGCGCGGTGCTCTCACCGAGCTGTGGCTCTGCGCCGCTCGTCGGGGTGATCTCTCCAAGCGGCCGGCGACCTTGCGGTGCGCGAGGTCCGGCGGACCCGGACCGAGC
>NZ_JBHUNA010000010.1:16250-50470 GCF_042685205.1 Lentibacillus juripiscarius | reverse complement strand
CTCTAATCCTTTAAAAGTTAGTTCAGTGTAGTAATCTACACTAGGTGCGACTGCCCGTCGCACAAAAAGGGCCTCCCCCACTCGGGAAAGCCCAATCCGTTCTGCTTTTCTATGGCAAAAATCCAAGGCCAAGCCGGCCAAACCCTAAAATCAATGTGAGAATGAGAGCAATGACAAGCTGAATCCACCAGCTTTTCGTCGCTTCTTCCCTGCCTGATTTCAAGCTGATCATTTCCATCGCAAATATCACCCAGATACCTGCCAGTGCTTTAAAAATTGCTTCACCCATCTGTGGGCCGTTAAAATAAGCACCAAGCAATGAACCACCGGAATACAGTATTAGTAAGTAATCCAATCGAAGAATCATTTGTACAATTTTTGCACCCTTCGCTTTCCCCGATTTATTGAGTGCAACAACAACGATGAAAAGGATGAATGCCAATACCCATGCCGTCACGTGCAAATGTGTATTCATTTACCAACCGTTCCTCCTTCATGCATACATTCCTAGTTTCTATTCCATAATTACCATCTTAACATGTCCCATCGCGAAAAGCATTTGAAAATTATTTGAACGGTATAAACAAAGGCTGCATTCTAAAAGATTGTTGCTTCTTGCGTCACTCTAGAGAATGAAAACTTGCTTAACAATTTGTATAAACTGCGATTGCAGGGGCACGGGAGATTTCCGCTCCTTCTCAAGACCTAAAGCCATCCAAAAGCGGGTCGAAAAGTCCGAGAGAAGGCTTCTAAAGACCTAATGCCACCCAAAAGCAGGGTCGAAAAGTCCGAGAGAAGGCTTCTCAAGACCTAAAGCCATCCAAAAGCGGGTCGAAAAGTCCGAGAGAAGGCTTCTCAAGACCTAATGCCACCCAAAAGCGGGTCGAAAAGTCCGAGAGATGGCTTCTCAAGACCAAAAGCCACCCAAAAGCGGGCCGAAAAGTCCGAGAGAAGGCTTCTCAAGGCCAATTGCCATCCAAAAGCGGGCCAAAAAGTCCGAGAGGTGGCTTCTCAAGACCAATTGCCATCCAAAAGCGGGCCAAAAAGTCCGAGAGAAGGCTTCTCAAGACCTAAAGCCATCCAAAAGCGGGTCGAAAAGTCCGAGAGAAGGCTTCTCAAGACCTAAAGCCACTCAAAAGCGGGACGAAAAGTCCGAGAGAAAGCTTCTCAAGGCCAAAAGTCGAGGCCACTGAAAAGGTGCCCCTTTTTTCAAATGTTGATTAATTAAAAGAAAAAAGGGGAGGCTTTTCACCAAATCAATGGATGAAAATTTCCCCTTCCGCGAGGAGTGCCGCTTCACTGATAAGCTTGCAACACGACGAGCACATTGCAAAGCTCCATTGAGCACGCTTCAACCTGCGAGGAGTGCTGCTTCACTGATAAGCTTGCAACACGACGAGTACCAAGTGTATTTCTGGAGCGCTGTCACTTAATTTTTAAGCAGTTATGTCGCGGTTTAAATCAACTGCAATTTAAAAACAACCTACAACAAAAGAACTTACAGAATAGAAGTAATACAGCCCAAAAACTGTTATAATGAAACTGCAATGTATTTTTGAATTCGGAGGGATACTATGACTGAAACAAGCCAGCAGATCATTGACCAAACGCAGGAATATGGCGCCAAAAACTATCACCCGCTTCCTGTTGTCATATCCAAAGCTGAAGGTGTCTGGGTGGAAGACCCGGAAGGCAACCGCTATATGGATATGCTGAGCTCCTATTCTGCATTGAACCAGGGGCACCGCCATCCGAAAATCGTGCAGGCGCTAAAAAGTCAGGCAGATGCTGTTACCCTGACCTCTCGGGCATTCCATAACGATCAGCTCGGACCATGGTATGAAAAAATCTGCAAGCTAACGAATAAAGAAATGGCACTTCCCATGAACTCCGGTGCCGAAGCTGTCGAAACGGCATTTAAAGCCGCCCGCCGCTGGGCATACGATGTTAAAGGCGTTGCAGATGACCAGGCGGAAATCATTGTCTGTGAAGGGAACTTCCATGGCCGGACAATGACAGCCGTCTCCCTTTCTTCCGAAGCTGAATACCAGCGCGGATACGGTCCTCTGCTCCCAGGCATAAAAGTTATCCCATACGGTGACATCAACGCACTGAAAGAAGCCATCACTGAAAATACGGCAGCTTTCCTGTTTGAGCCTATCCAGGGTGAAGCCGGAATCAACATACCACCGGAAGGATTTTTGAAAGAAGCGTATGACGTTTGTGCTAAAAATAACGTACTGTACATGGCCGATGAAATTCAGGCGGGACTAGGCCGGACCGGAAAAATGTTTGCCTGTGACTGGGAGGATGTTGTACCGGATGTCCTGATTCTGGGCAAAGCACTTGGCGGCGGTATCATGCCTGTCTCCTGCGTGGTTGCCAACAAAGATGTTCTTGGCGTCTTCAATCCGGGGTCACATGGCTCGACATTCGGCGGAAATCCGCTTGCTTGTGCCGTTTCTACAGCCGCTCTGGAAGTACTGGAGGAAGAAAAACTGGCCGATCGTTCGCTGGAACTCGGCAATCACATGATGGATGAATTGAAGAAAATCAATAATCCAAAGATTAAAGAAGTACGCGGCAAAGGCCTCTTCATTGGGGTTGAACTGACCGAATCGGCCCGCCCATACTGTGAAGCATTAAAAGAAAAAGGCCTGCTGTGCAAAGAAACACACGATAACGTTATTCGATTTGCACCACCACTTGTGATCGAAAAGGAAGATCTTGACTGGGCTATTGGACACATTCAAGAAGTATTAAAAGGCTAATTTTCCTGCTGGGCTGCTCCAACAAATGGAACAGCCCTTTCTTATTTCCACCAGACATCAACCCGCTACCCCCAGCGGCTGCCTTATCTTATAAGTAAAACTCATCCACACCCGCTCAAGCGGCCGGGCCGACCTTCCACCGATAGTACCCTACGCGCACGAAACCATTCCAAATTTCCATATAGTGCATTATAGTTTCACAAATCCGCTTCCGCACATAAGCTATATACATAGAAGGGGGAAGTACGAATGCCAGCGAAAGTAGGTGCAGTTAAAGTTAATAACATTGGAAATTCCAGTATCTTTAACATCGGAGACGTATATACCATGCGCCCGGAAAGCAACGCAAAAACCTATGCTGGCGGCGGTTCATTCAATACCGGCGACGGAACATACATCAGGCTCGGACAGTCAACCACATACGTGACTGATACGGATAAGGCGGATCAGAATATCATTTCCTGACAGGAGGGATTACCATGCATTTCGCTATACACCAGACCATCTCCATCCATTTCATCAAGGTGGAGGCGATATCCAACTCATCTGTACTTCAGATTGGCAGTACCGGCAGCATCCAGTCACAATCAGATGTTTATAATACAGGCGGGTACACCGAGCCGGCAGAACCAGCTGAACCGATTGGTGAGCCAGCTATCATTCGCCTGCAAAAGCCCGGGCCGTAACACACATCAGCGAAAAATGCATATGCTGTGTGTAGGCCTTTGCCCAGTTAAAAGGAGGACCACCCCATGAATAACTGGAACAACTATATCTACTATCTCCATCAGCGGATTGATAAACAGGACCAGTTAATCCATTCACTTGAATCAAGAATGCAGGATATCGAGAATGATAACAATCAAGAAAAAAAGCAAACCGTTGAAAAGGTAGAATACAATTTTGACCAGTTAAAAATAGAAAACTTGGAAGGAACCCTGCATATCGGTTTATCCCCGAATGACCTGAAAAACATTGACGATTTATCCGTACCCGGTTCCGGCTCGTCCACATTTAAACAGCAGCTGCTGTCTGAACTGAAGTCGTATTTGCACAGAAACGGCGAACAACTTATCCAGGAAATCGCACAAGAGCATCAGATCCCTTCGGAAAATATCGATCCAGCCGTTCTTACGGAAGACATCGCCAATCAGCTGCCGGACCGGATAGCCTTTTACGAACAAGAGGCTAAGCGTGATCAGCGCAATTTGAATGAAGAAGAGACCAAAACATATATTGCGGATCAGATTAAACACGAAATCCGCCACTCCTTAAGCAAGTATATGGAAGGGAATGATAACAGATGAATATGGAAGTACACAATTGGGGGCTGCAAGTCGACAATATTGATGTCGGTACCGTAACAGCATCGTCTGTATTTCTGGTAGGCGACAATGAAAGCTTTGTCCTCTCGTCTTTCTATGATACCCCACCTGAAGCAGCTGCACTTGGGACTATTGTTCCTTTATCAGGGTGACGTCCATGCAGCAGCGAACATCCTCTGTTGATAACATTAAAGTGAATGGGTTGACCTACAGCGGCATCTTCAATATTGGTGATACAACATACGCCTGGACGAAAGCGAAAGGGATCGCCGTTCAAAAAGAAGGCGCCATTTTTACCGATGAAGATGGTGTGGAATTTGAAAGCTACTCCCTGTTCCATATGGAGACAAATTGGCCGCACCAAAAATCTTCCGTTCAAAAAAACACATTCCACCACGGAGATACAATTGATGTCGGCAACATCAATATAACCGGTGTCAGTCAGGCTGCAATTTTCCAGGTGGGCAGTATCAACGATGTGCGAGGGGAAGCACGAATCAAGCATTTCCGCCGCTATTTAGACGGCAGTACACACACGAACCAGCCAGATTCATAAACTATCATAGCTCACCAATATCAAATCTAAGAAGGTGTTGTTATGCCATCGATTGTCGGACCAATTAAAATAAATAGTGTTGGCGGAGGCGTCGTTAATTTTGGTGACTCCTTTTACCTATCACCGAAAAGTTCTTCCAAAACAAGCACCGGCTCCGGAGCTCAGAATACCGGTGATTTCATCAACACCAATAACGGTGTCAGCTCAACCAACCCACTGGACCCAGATGTCAACGACCAAAACATTTCTGCTAACGCTTAACCGATCTGTCAGCACCCCACGGGACAGATCGCTTTTTTTGAATTAACCCGGCACTATTCATACTCCGACTGGTCAATGAAAAATAACTGAATAACGTAAATCAATAGCAATGCACCAATAAACAGCGAGCCCCAGCCAAGCGTTTTTTGTTCCACTTCCAAATAATTGTTACAGATCTGGCTGTCAGCGCCAATATACAGCAAGGCCATTAAAGAAAACATGATAACTAAAAATCCAAATATCACTTTTTGACCGGCTGCACCAATCTTCTTCCAGCTGTCCCGTAATGGAACACCGGCCAGAAATGGAAGGCTCCCAAACTTAAACAGTTCAACCATTTGCATCGTGAGTGCTTCATCCATCGCTCGCGGAACCATCCAATAGCTCCAAATAATGACAAATAAAAGAATGCCGGGGATGCCATTTGCATTCCATTTACTGAAAAACCGGGGGAATTTCAACTGGAAAAAGCGCCCCATCAATAGTCCGGAAATGACTAAAAGCGTCATCTGCATATGCATATGCACAATCATGACCGACTCCATAATGGCTGCGACAGGTGGCAGAATGAGAAAGATAAACAAGAGAAGTCCGTAAAAACTTTGTTTCATCATTCATCCTCCTCCTGTCTTGCCAGTATCTCATTTACTTTGGAGGCAGCTTCATCAATCAGTGTGTATTCCATCACTTCCTGCAGATGACCGGACTTATCAATTAGGTAAAAAGCACTGTTGTGTGTGAAATCACCATTGTCATTTGGAATAACAATCACACCCAGTTCATCAAGCAATGCATCCAATTCTTCCTTATCGTTAATTCTTGCCATTCGCCATGTTTCCCCGTCACTGTTAAAATAGCCACGATACTTTTCTAAAGTTGCAGGGTCATCTCTTTCCGGGTCGAAACTAATGCTTAGAAAAACGATGTCCTCGCCAATATAATCATCCGGTATCTGTTCATAAACTTGGGCCATGTTCATTTCCAGCTGGGGACAAACGGTGGTGCAGTTCGTGTACATAAACGTGACAAACACATACTTTCCATCAGCAAACTCGTCAAATGTGTACGTTCGTTCTTTGCTATCTTCCAGTGTGACAGAAGGGAACTCGGGTTTGTTCTGCAAAATCTCATATGTTCGTGCACTTTCTGCTGTGAACGCGCGAAATCCGTCTGTACCAGTATAGAACAACACAAAGCCAAAAACGATCACAACCATAGTCGCAATTGTATTTCGCCGGCTTTTGATCATGACGATCACATCCCAAAGAATTTTTATGGAAGGCTGTTTTCTACTAAATTGTTGCTGTTTGCGCCACTCTAGATAATTAAACCCTACTAAACAATTTGTATAAACCGCGACGCAGGTGCACGGGAGAATTCCGCTCCGGACAGTCGCTTTCACCCACAGGGCAAGCGCGACATCTGCTCCCACGAACAAGATGCTTTAGGGTCGGCGTTGTCACAGTACGTGACGTATTTAGCCGAATCCTTTTTGCAGTGTCTTCTTTCCCGCGGGCACGGCTTCAGCCTCCTCGCGGGAAAGTGCCGCCGAAAAGTCCGGGAGAAGCCTTCTCAAGGCCTAAAGCCACCCCAAAGCGGGCCGAAATGTCCTTGAGAGAGCTTCTCAAGGCCAAAAACCACCCAAAAGCGGGCCGAAAAGTCCTTGAGAGAGCTTCTCAAGGCCAAAAACCACCCAAAAGCGGGCCAAAAAGTCCGAGAGAAGGCTTCTCAAGGCCAAAAAGCATCCAAAAGCAGCCCGAAAAGTCCGTGAGAAGGATTCTCAAGGCCAAAAGCCAGCCAAAAGTGGGCCAAAAAGTCCGAGAGAAGGCTTCTCAAGGCCAAAAGTCGAGGCCACCGAAAAGCTTTTCACCAAATCAATGGATGAAAATCCCCTCTTCTGCGAGGAGTGCCACTCCACTGAATGAACTTCCAACACGACGAGCACAAGCAATGCTTCACCGAGTACGCTTCAACCTGCGAGGAGTGCTGCTTCACCGAAAAACTTCCAACACGACGAGCGCCAAGTATTCTGCCGGAGCGAATTCAAGTACTTACGAAAGAGATTTTTCAATATGTCGCAGTTTAGGTCAACTGCACTGGAAAACAACATCATTTGCGAAAACAGCCTTATGGAAAGATAGTCCAAACTAGTGGACTATCTCTTTAACATGTGAAGGTATTACCACGTCTTGATTGGCGGTGATCCCGGAGGTCCATTCACGATAAAGTCAACAATCGGGATAACGTATGCCATGGCAACCACCATCAGCATCAGGATAATCCAAAGACTCCAGCGTTCCGTCCATAGTGGTGTTGGCAGTGCGTCGTCTTCCGATTCACCGATTGGGAATTCTGTTTCGCCTTTTGGTGCAAAGAACATCATATTAAATACAGCATATACCTGGATAATGACACCCAGCAGAAGCAATGTTGCACCAATTCCCATGACATATTCGTACGGAATCCAGCTTAGTGCTGTTTCGTGATCACCATAAGTGGTGTAGGATGTCCGTCTTGGGTCACCCAAAAGACCAACCATGTGCTGTGAACCGGACATCAATATCATTCCGACCGTCCATGTGATCGTCTGAATGATTCCCAATTTGTTCATCTGCGGTGTCAATTTGCGTTTCGAGATGAACGGAACAAGCCAGTAACAAATACCGAAGAAAGTGAGTACAACTGATACACCAACGGTTATATGAAAGTGGCCGACAACCCAAAGTGTATTGTGAATGACCTGGTTAATCTGGTTACTTGTGTTAATCAGTCCGCCTGCACCGCCAGGAATGAATGCAATCATTGCAATCATTGGTGCCAGGAAGCGAACATCTCCCCAAGGCAATTTCTTAAACCATCCGAACAATCCTTTTCCGCCATGTTTGCGTCCGGCACGCTCCAGAACAGCGAACATAGCGAATGCTGTCATCAGGGAAGGGAATGCGATGGATATACTCATGAACACGTGCAGAAATTTAACGGTTTCCGTAATTCCCGGGTCAATGATCTGGTGGTGAAATCCTCCCGGAATGTTCAGGATGACAAGCAGGATGACAACAACCCTTGCCAGTTTATCGCTGAACAGCTTCCCGCCAACAATTTTCGGGATAGCAACATACCAGGCAGATGATGCGACAATGTACCAAATATTCACCAATGTGTGACCGAAACTCCAGAACAATGTACGGCTCACCATGACATTGACTGTTTCTTTCCAGCCAAGTGACCAAGGGATAAGTGTAAGCACCTCATAGGTCACACCCAAACTTCCGAAAAACCAGAGTACGAATACTCCCATGGTGAAGAAAGCAAACAGCGGTGTTACTTGCCCTTTATGGTTTTTCCTCCAGTGGTTATAGTTGATAAACACACCGAAACAGTTCGACCAGATTCCCAGTACAATGAATACCAGTCCAATATAGAACACAGGTGACGCTGCCATCGGTGGATAGAATGTATATAAGACAGATGCCTCATTTGCCAGGATAGTTGCGACAACCAGCACAACTCCTACTAGTATCAGACCAAATCCGGTCCAGGCCATCTTGCGGACTTTCGGAAGCAAACCGCCGATCGTATGCGCGAATCCGGAATATAAATAACCAATCGTAAATGCTGCCGTAAAAATTAAGATCAATAGAATCCCATGGGCCGTCAATACCTGATAGTAATTCAGCCATGCCGGCAATTCCATGAGCCCAGCCCGCTCGAGTCCCTGCAGTAAACCGAGAACCCCGCCGATAAGCAATGTAATAAAAGCGACTGACAAATAGGATTTCGTTATTCTGGCATCTTTCGGGTTCGGCCCAAAGACTTTTTTTGGGTCATCATAAATAATATCTTTTAGCGGCCTTGCCATACTATCACTCCTTTACTTCACCGTAATCTCGGTGGACATCAGCTGATGCCCTGTCCCGCAGTATTCATTGCACAGAACTAGATAGTTGCCAGGCTCATCAAATGAATGCGTGATTTTTTGAATGTGCCCTGGCATCACCATCGCGTTTATGTTTGTTCCGGCAACCTGAAACCCGTGCGTTACATCCTTGGACGTCATCGTAAACGTAACTTTCGCTCCAGCTGGCACTTCAATGTCACCAGGATTAAATGAGAATGCCTGGAGTGTCATGATAACTTCATATTCGTTCTCGCCTCGCTTGTAAACCCCGGGCTCATCAAATGGAGCTGTCTCATCAACCTTTTGCGGGTCAATCGTATCCATATTGCTCGGTGGTCCCATGCCGAGTGCAAATCCCTGATAACCAACGATAACCATGAAAATAACTAGAATACCGGCACTTAACGCTAGCCAAATTTCTTCCAGACGATGCATACCGTTCCCCCCTTAAACTCTTTCCATATAAAGCCAGAACACACCGGCCCACATGACGACGATAATAGCTGCAACGATCAGCACTGATGCAAATGTACCTCTCAAAGACTTTTCATCATTCTTATTTTTTGGAGCACTCTGTTTTGAAGCTTCCATACATACTCCCTCCTCATTGATTCGGTTCACTTACATCATAGTCAGTGGGGGGCATTATCGAAGTGAACTGCATCACAGGTAAGTGTGATTTCCATAACACCACCCGGGGGAATGCACACGTCTTTCTTTTTTTGCGTAAATAAAAAGGCCAAATCCTTGACATGACAAGGATTTGGCCCGATGATTTTCCATATTCCCGTTGTAACAATTTCGCCACAAATGGTACTACATTTCCAGTTCGAGCTGTTTGGAAAAGAAATAAAGGTGTGCCGCCTTTACTGGCTTTTTCCAAATGCGCTCGAGCGCTTCTTTATAAAGGTTCATTTGTACGTCATACCGTTTGCGAAGTTTTTCCTTTGCCGTTTCTGCCACTTCTTCGGTCATCGTATCCGTTTTATAATCAAGAATGGCCCATCCGTCTTCCATTGGGATGACACAGTCAATCACACCCTGAATCAGCACTTGTTCCTCGGTATCATTTGTCCAGTCGGCATAGACTTCATTTGCCGGGAGAGTTAAGCTGAAAGGCACCTCCCGATAAACTTCTGCTGCATTTATTACCTTCTGCCCAATTGCTGTTGTGAAGAATTCGGAAATGGCATGCCCATCAATCGCGTCCGCTTCCTGCCGCGTGAGAAATTCCCCTTCAACCAGTGATTCCACAAACTCTGTGATCTGTTCAGGCTGGAGTGGCTGTTTTAATGGAATATGCTGCATCACCGTATGCATGGCCGTCCCTCGTTCTGCGGCGGTGATTTCTTTTTGTTTTTGCATGAAAGCGGGCCGTCTGACGATTGGCGGCTGAAACTGGGCAATCAACTGGTCACTGCTGTATTCATCCTTTTGTTCACGTTGTCGTTTCAGCTCGGTGACCGTCTGTTTTGAACGGGATCTGGCCGCCTCTTCGTAAGGATAACGGTAAGACAGCCTGTTGGCTACTGCTTCCGTATAAGCATTTTCTTCCATGTCCAGCGGTTCCCAGTTCATGAGTTTTTCTCTCAGATGACTGTCCTCGTGTTCGGAGTCTTTCTCCAGATCCGTATAAGCACTTCCATGCGTGACCGTTACCTTCCATTGGGATGGGTCAACACGAATCTCCTCCAGCACTTTATCTGCAACATCTTCCGTTCTGAGTGCATCATTCATCTTGTGCCGGATTAATGCAGGTCCAACCCAGTCCAGGTATGATTTCGATTTTACACGGTAATGTGCCGGCAGGATCCAGTCGGCGTGATCAATCATCTGCTCCCATTTCTCTTGTTTTTTGGTAAATGAGACGACACTTCCGACCATCAGCAGTTTCTCTTTCGCACGTGTCATGGCAACATACAACACACGCATTTCTTCCGCCAGCAATTCCCGCCGTTTTTCCTGTTTCATCGCATGATAGTACAGTGTCGGGTAGGTGATCCGTTTAACCGGGTCGATATATTTGCTGGCCATGCCAAGGTCCTTATGCAGCAAATACCGTTCATTCAGATCCTGCACATTAAACTCCTTGTCCATCGCTCCAAGAATAACGACCGGAAATTCCAGCCCCTTGCTTTTATGAATCGTCATCATCCGGACAACGTCTTCCTGTTCACTGAGGGCACGGGCAGCACCTAAGTCATCCCCGCGTTCTTCCATCCGTTCAATGAACCGCAAGAAGCGGAACAACCCACGGAATGAGGTCGTTTCATACCCGCGCGCCCGGTCATATAGTGCTCTTAAATTAGCCTGGCGCTGCCGTCCTCCTGGCATGCCACCGACAAAATCATAGTAGCCTGTTTCTCTATAAATCTGCCAAATCAACTCTGAGAGTGCCCCCTGGCGTGATGCCAGACGGTAACGGGCAAGATTGTCGAGAAAACGATCGGCCTTCGTGGCTGTCTCATCCATGCTCTGCCGACAGAAGGCCTTTAATGCATCATAATAGGTTCCCCACCTGTTTGCCAGACGGATTCGGCCAAGGTCTTCCTCATTCATGCCGACAATCGGTGACTTCAGTACAGATGCGAGCGGAATGTCCTGTCTTGGGTTGTCGATCACTTTTAAAAAGTTCAGCATAACTTTTACTTCAATGGCGTCAAAATAACCGGTCGACAAATCGGCATAAACGGGTATCCCCTGTTTTTTCAGTTCATCCATAATGGTTGGTGCCCAATTCATGGAACGCATTAAAATGACCATGTCACGATATTGGATATCCCGCTGGGCGTCAATCGTTTTATCATACACTTGCATGGGGGCATTACCGTTTTTTCCAATCCAGTCCTTTATCTTTTCCGCATATGCCCTAGCTTCCAGTTGAGCCTTTTCCAGATCCTGATAACTCTCTTCTTCAGGTGACATTTCTTCCGGTTCATCATTTGCTTCCCTGTCAATGATAACAAGTTCAGGTTCCGGTTCGGCATGCGGAACGGCATCATACCTGTCATTACCATAAATCAATTCCGCATCCTCGTCATAGCTGATTTCACCAACATCCTCATCAAGAATCTGCCGGAAAACAAAATTTGTTCCAGTAAGTACTTCTTTCCGGCTGCGGAAATTGCTGGCGAGATCAATGCGTGCGGCAGGGCTGGCCGTATCTGCAAAACGCTTATACTTGTCAATAAACAGCGATGGTTCCGCATGACGGAAACGGTAAATGCTCTGCTTCACATCGCCAACCATGAACATATTGCCTGGCCCGTCCTGGTCACTTATGAGCGATAGAATGGTCTCCTGGACAAGGTTGGTATCCTGGTATTCATCAACGAGCAGTTCTGTAAATTGCTCACGCAGGCTTACCGCCACATGAGAGGGCTTTACATGTCCAGGCCCTGATGCTTCGCCCGCCAAAAGCTGCAGGCAATAATGCTCCAAATCGGAAAAATCAACAATCGCCCGTTCCCGCTTCTGTTCACTAAAGCGGTACGTAAACTGTTTGACCAGTTCTGCCAGGTGCCTGATAACCGGTGCCAGTTCCTGCATGTCCGCCACATGATTTTCCAGGTTGCGGCTGAACCATTTTTCTTTCATATCATTCCAGCGTTTTTTGTAGCGTTCACGCAGATTTTTCACTTTTTCTTTTTTCGTTTCATCACAGTCGGCTTTTTTCCCGGATAAACGCTTAAACGAACTTGCGGCCATATATGCCTGCAGCTCATCCCACGAGTGGAGACGGGCACGCGCCTGCTCCAGATTGGAAAAGTCAGCTTCCACTGTATCGGCATAGTGATAGGGACCATCCGTTTCCCTCGTCACCTCCAGCGCCAACTGCATCTCCTGTTCGATGGCGTCCAGCTCACTTTTGATTTCTTTATAAATGATAGCCAGCCAGTCCAGATCTTCCTCCTGCCAATCATCCGGGATTTCATACGCACTGGCTAGCCCATCCAGCCATGATTCAGGCCATGGATTCTGCATGGCAAAATCATACAATTTCAGGATGAGTTTTTCGACATCCGCATCACTTCGGTCACTGGAAAATCGGTCCACAACGGAAAAGAAACGCTGCTGTTCTTGTCCGTCTTTACCATACCACTCCTCAAATAAATCATCGATTACTTCCTGCTTGATCAGATCCGCCTCCGAATCATCCGCAATCCGGAATGAAGGATCGATATCAAGCAGGTAAGCATACTGTTTCACTATATCAAGGCAAAAAGAATGCAATGTCGTGATAGACGCACGCTGCAGCATGGACAGCTGCTTTTTCAGGTGAAGCGAGGCTGGGTTTTCCGCTAGTTTCGCTTCCAGTGCCTGCCCGACTCGGCTGCGCATCTCCTGTGCTGCCGCGTTCGTAAAGGTGACAACAAGCAGGGAATCGATATCAACGGGATCCTCCTGACGGGTCAATTTTTGAATGATACGTTCCACCAGTACGGCTGTTTTCCCTGATCCTGCGGCGGCAGCAACCAGAACATCCTTGCCATCTGTGTAAATCGCTTCTTCTTGTTTTCTCGTCCATCCAGCCATCATCATTCCCCCTTATGCTTAAGCGCGAGTTTTTCTAGGACTTCCTCGTCTTTCATGTCGGTCAGTTTCCGGTAGTTGTTCTCCTCAAGCGACGGGTCAAACTGGCAGACAGACAGAAATGGACAGTACGTGCACGGGACTCTCTGCTGATGCTGGTACGGATTCAGATGGACACCGCCTGATGTAATATCCAAACCTGCCTGGGACATGAGCTGGTGTATATGGTGCTGCAGGCCGGCAAATGAGTCATGGTCAGCGATTTTAGAGCCGCTGTAAAATCCGCCATTTTTCTTGACACCGGCGGGGACAATTTGACTTCTTCCCGATTCAATAGATGTATCCATCAGTTTAACGATCTCTTCATCCGACAGCAGCAGCCCCTGCATTTTATATTTCTTGAACAATTCCTTTTCAATTTCATCATCGGTCATTTGTTTGCTGACCGACAGCAATGGATTGTGCACGTGAAAATAAAGCACCCCGGCCGGTTCTGCTTTCGCACCAAGCCACTGTTCCGACTGAGACAGGATAACATCCAGATACGTCAGCATCTGCAGCGCCAGCCCGTAATAGACTTCCAGCAGGCTCAGTTGCTGACTGCTCGATTTATAATCAATAATCCGCAAAAATAGCCCATCATCATTTTCCGCTTTATCCACACGGTCAATCCGCCCGCGCAGCATCAATTCAAAACCATTCGGCAATGACAGGGTAACCGGATCAAGTGTCTGTTTGTCACCGAAACCAAGTTCAAGTCCAACTGGTGTGAACGCACTCTGGCGGGCCTGCTCGCTCAAAATGTATGTGGCCCTGGTAATGACTTCCTGCAGTTTCTCCTGAATGTATTTGTAGCGGTTCGAGCTGTGCAGGATCTGGTGCTGCAGCGCAGGGGCCAGATTTTCGACAGCCTGACGCGCATAGCCCGCACTGTCCGTTTTTGTCAGCTGGGCAAACTCCCTTCCCTCGGCCTGAATCCATTCGGTAATTTTTTTCAGCGCCTCGTGGAAAAGCTGGCCGATATCAGGGGCATCCAGCTTATAGGTCTTCCTTTCCTGCAGGCTGAGGCTGTAGTTGGCAAAATGCTGATAGGAACAGCGATAATACGATTCCAGCCTGGACACACTCGCTTTCACCTGTTTCGGGTACAGCTGGTGTGCTGTATCCTTGGTCAGGTTTACTGGCCGGTTCTGATAATGCAGGCTTTGCAGTATGTTGTATGTTGTGCTGTGTTTCGGTTCATGCTGGATATACCAGTTCAGGACATGCCACCATACATCTCTCACCGGGTAGCCTTTTCGACTGCGGGCAAGCTGTGCTGTTAATGCTGCTCTTGTTTTGACCGGTGTCGTAATAAATCGTTCCGCATCAAACAGCTCGTCCGGATCCTGTAACAGCAAGTGTTCAGAACATGCTGGAAACAATTCTTCCATCCGGCTGATTAGCTGGGATGGCATTTTCGATTTTCCTTCTTCATCGCTTAGCGGGTAACTGACCCATAAGTAATCGCTGGCGGAAGTAAACGCTGCATACATATAAAACCAGTCATCAAGAAGCTGGCGGCTGCTGCTTTCGGCCAGCTGCATTCCATGCTCTTCCAGCAGGCCGCGTTCCTGTTCATTGATGATTCCTTCCTCTGCCGGTTTCATCGGCCATGCACCATCATTCACCCCTAAAAGCAAGGAACACTTGACACCACTTATGCGTGAGCGGTCAATCGTACCAACAATCACATGGTCAATGCTTGGCGGTACATGGGCGAATGTCAGCGAATCAAAGCCTGCCTCCACTGCTGACCGGAATGTTTTCAAATTCATCGTTTCCTCACCAGCCATTTCGACCATTTCATCAAACAGCTGAATGACCGCATTCCATACTTGTTCCTGTTCCCGTGCTTTTTCCAGTTCCCCTTCCTCGTCATACATCGCCTGCATCTGTTCCAGCCGTCCTGGTACATTCAGCCGCTCCAGCAGTAAATAAACAGCCTCACACTTATCCCGTACTGATTTCGCCTTGCGAATCTCCCGGTCAAACTGCTGCAGCGCCTGAACCACCTGGCTTCGATATGCATTCAATCGCTTCTGTGTTTCCTTTTCTGAATCGGTCTGAGCAGACTGATCAAAACCGCGAAACCGCTGAAAAATCCACTCTTCATCCCCAAGCCAGCGATCCCGGGACCGGATACCATATTCAAGTACATAGTTTTCCAGTTCATCAATGGCATCATCGTTCAATGGATAGCTCGGATCAACGGACGGAATAAAGCCTGTTTTCAGCACCCGGAAAACAGCATCATAGCGCCAGTTGCCCTCGGCCATCTCCAGAACTGAGCGGATTAGCTCAATTAACGAGTGGTTAAGCATAGTACGTTTCTCGTCAATAAAAACCGGAATGCCATGGTCGCTGAAAATGGTTTCTATCAAATCATGGTAGACATCTGTCTGACGGATGAATACGGCTATATCACGAAAACGATAATGCTCTTCCCGCACAAGGCGCAGGATTTCCTGGGCAGCCCCTTCCACTTCCGCACGCGGATGGACTGCTTCAGCCAGTTGAATCGGTGCCTCTCTTTCATAAGCAGGTGCAGGACGAACGTCGAAGTATTGCTCCAGATGGGCAAAATAAGGCCGGCTGCGCAGTCTGCCTTTATCAGGCTGAAATACCTCTGTAGCGTCAACAGGAATTCCATTTGCCTCAGCTGTTGCCTGCAGCATATGGTACGTTTCTTTCGTCTGATAGAATAAGTCCAGTTCCGAGAGGCGTTCCTCGTCCGGATCATCAGCTGTCAATGCCACAGTTACCGAGCGGCATTTTTTCATTAAAGCTTCCACAACGTGCAGTTCTTTCGGGGATAGACGGTGGAATCCGTCCATATAAATGGTTGCGTTTTCCAGCATCGGGGCATCCTTTATTTTATCGGCAAGCATCTGCAGCTGATCTTCGCTGTCAACATACTTTCCATCCAGAGCCATGCCCAATTTTTCATAAATGTACGCTAAGTCGTTCAGTTTCCCTGCTAATGCAGCTTCACCAGGCTCCTGGTGGACAAATTGCTTCATTTGATCCACTTGCATATATAGCATGTCAGGGGTGATCCGGTAACGCTTAAATTCAGTAATCATGCGTTCAAGCTGCTCAAGGAACCCTTGCTTTTCCAGCGTCTTCTGAAATATATTCCAATCGGCTTCTTTTTCCTCGATAATTTTCCGGAGCATCATTTGCGTACCGACCGAGCTGATAAACTGTCTTGTGCTCCCCCCGGTTTCCTGCAGTACACGATAGGCCAGCCGTGAAAAGCTGACAACCTGTGCACGAATGCTCCCCTTTACTGTCTCGTCCTGAAATAGTGCATACTCCTGCTGAAACGTCATCTGATCAGGTACAATATAATAGATTGGTGCGCCTTGTGGATCATTAGCCAGCGCTTCCTTTATTTCATCCAACATTCTGCCACTTTTGCCGGTTCCGGCTCTTCCCAGTAAAAATCGGAGTCCCATCATTCCCGCTCCCTTAATTAGAAAACTTAGCTAATCGCCAATAACGAAAGCCTACATTGCAAAAAAAATAAACCTATTCTCATTTTAGCAGAGAATAGGTTTTTATACACTTTATGTACGCCGGCTGTCATGAGTTTTTCTTTAGCCGAAACTCAACTGGACGTCTGAAAACGGCCAGTATTTGATACCCACTTTGCCAACAACTTTTCCAATTGGCACAAAACCAATCTTGCGGCTATCAAGACTGTCCCGGCGATTGTCTCCCATCACAAATAGGTTTCCTTCAGGCACTTGGGTTTTCCCAGTTGTTTCGTTTAATGTGAAATCCCCGGTATATGGCTTGATGCTGCTGGCTTCCTTGAACGGCTCCAGAAACGGTTCCTCCACATGGTCACCGTTAACATACAATTTATCATCCTCGTAAACAATTTCATCACCCGGCAACCCTATGACCCTTTTGACATAATCGTCCTTTTCATTGGCATGAAAGACAATAATGTCAAATCGGTCCACATCCGTCAAATTATAAACTACTTTATTAACCATAAGCAGGTTGCCGTCATAGAGTGTCGGTTCCATTGACTCGCCGTTCACGACGTAACTTGCAACCAGATGCGACCGGAAAACAAAGGCCAGTGCGACGGCCAATAAGATAACCGGAATAATTTTGCGTATATAGCTTTTTTTCATACAGGTTTCCTCCAGGGATTTTCCTGCCAAGCAGACGCTAAACAGGCGCTTTACGTTTTTCTACTAGCATACCCTGGTTATTTATTTTTTAACCTGACCTCTTTCGGAAACTTCTTTTATGATTGTTCTTCTGTGCAGCCGGCGTTCGATATATTTACCGAATATCCAGAAAAGCAGGATGCAAACTGCAACGACAATGGTTCTGACTGGGTTTTTGGCAAACTCAAATATGCTTGACCCGATAAAGGCAATCGAAAAAATCATGACCGATTTACCCATTAACACGGCAAGGATAAATTGCTGCACACTTATTTTGGATAGCCCCGCAACGACATTAATGACGGATGAAGGCGAAAATGGAAAACACATCAAAAGAAACAAAGGTCCGAAGCCATGGCGCTCCACCCAATTCGTGACCTGACGCACTCGCTTATTCCGGCGCATTGCCATGAATATGCGCTTATCCCCCAGCCGGCGAATAACAAGAAATACGAGTACAGAACCGGTACACGCCCCCAGCCATGACAGTATGAACCCTTCCCACAAGCCGTACGCCGCTGCATTGGCAATCACAAATACAACCAGCGGCAAAAACGGCAAGAACGCCTCCACAAAGGGCAGCAGAATGCCCGGAAGAGGTCCAAGGCTTTCATATTCATTCAGTAATTCCAAAATAAACTCATCCATTTTTTCCTGCTCAAGCCATAATTTCCAATCCATAAGGCTGACGTTCAGCAAGTACATAGTTTCATTGTCCCCCACTTCGTCCCAAGCGTCCGACTCCTATGTTTAGTATCCCTATCTTTATTTTAAAGTAAACTTCCTCATCTGCCTAGCAGAATAAATTTTGTGCCTCTTTCTTTGTCACTTTTTAACATTTGCTTTTTAGTGTATTTTTTATTCTGTTTATCATATAATGATACGGAACAGACGTTCGTTACATCATGGAGGGGTTTTTTATGCGCTGTCTGAATGATGAGGAATTGCAGCTTGCTTCACGTTTTTTGTTTCTTTCCATGGCGATAACGGTCATACAGCAGGATATCCAGCATATCGAGACTGGGACATTTAAAATAAAGGAACCTTATCTTGAACTGCTCGAAAGTATGAACGCCGAGGCAGCGAGTGAGCGCAAAGAATTGCGGAAAAAAATGCGGGACAAAAAGATGCAAGTCGTTACACTGCAAAAAAACGATTCATTCTCATCCTATCTATTCCTATGCAATGGCCGTGAAGAAAAGCGAAATTATTTTAACCCGGCCATCCGCAAAAAAGTAAAAACGATTATGCAGGAACTCATGGATAAGGCTCAGCCACCACATCAGCATTATTCCTCTGCACATACTTAAGCCGGTTGTCCAGCAGATACCTGTACTGGGCCGTCCGCTGCACCTGATTGAGCATCGAACCAAAGGAAACATCCAGAAGAATGGTTCTGCCATTCTTGAAAATGACCTCTGTCTGCCGGTAAGGGCCCTTATTCACCTGTTCAACATGAGAATGAGCAATCCATGAACATTTGGGGTTTGACGGTGACGCTGTAGGAAAGAAATACATGCCGCAGGATGGATCAATGGAGATGGGAGCCTTGTGCGTAATGCCGCAAATGCCGCGAGTGCCGTCTTGCCTGCCTTTCAGACTGGACCCGAAGAACTTGCACGCATCTTCAATAATTTTGCTGGGAGAATCACGTACCGTAAATGTTTCCTGTTCTTCCAGCACGATCGTTTTTGGAATTCCATTTTCACCGTGGTCTGCAACAACAGCCATCGTGAGAGGCGTAACTTCGTGTGCTAAAGCGTAAATATTATTTATCATACAATTCATCCTTTCATTTTACATGAAAAGAAAGAGGCATATATATAATTTACCAGATTTTTCGCAAAAATGATACAAGAATTTTCATTTTTTAACGTCAGGAAGTATAAATTATGGATGACCTTATAATAAAACTAAGGTTTTCACTATAAAAACTTGGGTGAATCAATTTCATAAGTGCTGATCTTTGTAAAATAAGCGAATTTTTATAGGTTTAATTGTTCGTTTTTGTCAGCAATACTAGTTGTCCGTAATGAAAGGTGGCCGACTCCTTGAAAAAGAAAACCGCTTTTTCTTCGTGCGATGTATCGCTGCCGTAGCCTTCCTTGTCCTGCGGGAAAAGCATGTGTCTGAAGACCCCGCAGGAAGTGGTTTTCTTCCGAGGAGGCTGAAGCCATGCCCGCGGCAAAGTAGACACTGTGAAAGCGACCAAAGGGAGCTTGATCAGATGTCGCCCTTGTACCCGGAGTGGTGAAAGCGTGTCACCTTTTATGCAGGACAACGGTAGCATGAATTGAAACATAATGTTCGTGTTGTAGTTGCTTACAATGAATGATGAAATTGACTCGGGTAAAAGCCAAGTTTTTATAAAAAGAAAATGGACAAATTCCGGGCAAGAATCATTGACCGGAATTTGTCAGGGCGTTGTTGTTCTTTGTGAATTGAAAGCCCGTTGCTATATAATAAAAAAGTTAGCTATGGTTTATCTGTTCGCGCAGTTTTTTCCGCAGCAGTTTACCGGTTGTGTTTTTCGGCAGTTCGTCCATAAATTCGATGGAGCTAGGCACTTTATAGCCCGCCAAATGGGCTTTACAGAATTCCAGAAGAGCCGCTTCATCCAGTTGAGGGTCAGATACGGCAACAAATGCAAGCACCGATTCCCCTGTCTCCGGGTGCGGCGTTCCGATGATAGCTGCCTCTGCCACTCCGGGATGGTCATAAAGAACTTCTTCCACTTCGCGCGGATAGACATTGTAGCCACCGACAAGAATCATGTCTTTTTTCCGATCCACGATGTAAAAATAGCCTTCATCGTCCATCCGGGCCATGTCCCCGGTATGCAGCCAGCCATTTTTTAAGGCTGCAGCTGTTTCTTCTTCCAGTTTATAATACCCTTTCATCACGTTCGGTCCGCGGACAACCAGCTCGCCTACTTCCCCTGGCGGAACTTCTTCCCCGAATTCATCTACCACCTTGTTTTCCACATTCATGATACTGGTCCCGATTGAACCCGGTTTTCTTGGCCGATCCAGTGGGTTAAAGCATGTGACCGGTGACGCCTCCGATAACCCGTATCCTTCAGAAACGGTAACATCAAATGCCGCTTCAAATTGTTTCAGCAATGACACAGGCATCGATGCCCCACCGGAAATGCAAAACCGAATATCGGACAAATCTTCGCCGTTCTGTCCACTCGCCTGCAGAAGATAATTGTACATTGTCGGAACCCCGGCAAAGATCGTTGCACCCTGCTCCTTTGCTATGCGGAAAACCTCCTGCGGGGAAAATTTCGGCATAATCATGACAGTACCGCCATTCATCAGCGGGGCATTCAAAGCAACGGTCAGACAAAAAACATGAAACATCGGAAGTGCAGCAATCACCCGGTCATCGCCGCCAATAGTCAAATAATCGGCAGTATCTTTGGCATTCGAGTAGATATTTTTGTGGGTTAGCATGGCACCCTTGGGTTTCCCGGTCGTTCCGGACGTATACAAAACAATGGCTGTCTCGCCATCTGCTATTACCGGTTGTTCAAACCCCAGACTCCCCTCCTCGACCAATTTGGAAAAAGAATACAGCTTTTCATGAAGCGGGCTATCCACAAATGAACTGTTGGCACCGCTTTCACAGCATATGTAATGCTCTATACCAGGTAGCTGACCGCTGATTGCTTCAAATTTTTCGAGCAGAACGTCCATGGTGATAATTCCTTTCACATCCCCATTTTTGAGAATATACTCCAGCTCGCTTGCTGTGTACTGCGGATTAATTGGGACTGCCACGGCCCCCAGCCTCAATGCGCCATACAAACCGATGACGTAATAGGGGCTGTTGCCGACAGCAAGTGCAATATGATCACCCTTTTTGTACCCGAGCTGCTGCAGGCGGGATGCGAATTTCGTAACAGCTCTGTCCAGTTCCGTGTAACTCGTTTCCTCGTCATTGAACACATACGCCGTTTTGCCAGGGTTATTCCTGGCGGTAATGGCCAATTGTTCTGTAATATTCACACGTTATCCTCCTAAATGTGATGAATGAATAATCATTCACCAATTGCTAAAATTTCTGAATTAATTATAAACTACTTCCCGTTGTTCTTTCAAGTGAAAACGATAACAAAACTTTTTCTCCTCTTCTAGTCAGTATGTGTAAATAAAAAACAGCCTGCTGCATGGTGCTGCAACAGGCTGCATTCATTTAATAAAGCAGACCGACAAAATCTTCTTTGGAAATTTTGCCAAGGTAATAGGAAACATCAACATCTGCAAGAGCTTCGTCAATTGCCTTACGCTCGTGGCGGACACCCGTCAGCTTGTCTTCCAGTTCGCTAATCTCACCAAGGCCGAAAAAGTCGCCATAGATCTTGCAATTTTCGATCATGCCGTTCTTTACATCGAGACGAACATCGACAAGGCCTCCGTCAAATTTATGGGATGCCTGCACGTTAAATTTAGGGGATTTTCCATAATTCCATTCCCACTTTTGATAGCGGTTTTCTGAAATTTTATGAATTTCTTTCCAGTCTTCTTCTGTCAGTTCATAGCGGGGAACATCCTTTACATCTTGCACATCAAAAATGTACTTCAGAATGAGCTCTTTGAACGCCTCCATCGAAATTTTTTCATCGAGATATTCAGAAATGTTGGCAACACGGCTCCGAATCGACTTGATCCCTTTGGATTCGATTTTTTCCTTGTTGACGTTTAAGGCCGAAACAACATTTTCGATTTCTGAATCAAGCATCAATGTCCCGTGGCTGAACATACGGCCTTTTGTCGAGAACATGGCATTCCCGGAAATTTTACGGTCCTCCACTGCAAGGTCATTCCGGCCTTTCATTTCTGCCGGCACACCGAGCTTGTTCAACGCATCCACAACAGGCTGTGTAAACTTGGCAAAGTCCTGGAAACTTTCCCCGTCATCTTTCGTAATAAAGCTGAAGTTCAAGTTCTGTTCATCATGATAAACAGCACCGCCTCCGGACAGACGACGCACAACCTTGATGCCATTTTCATCTACATAGTCTGTGTTAATTTCCTCCACACTGTTTTGGTTCCGTCCGATAATGATCGAGGGCTTATTGATATAGAATAACAAGTATGTATCTTTCTCCCCGAAATTCTGCAAAATATACTCTTCTATTGCAAGATTTATTGTCGGATCGGTAATGCCCTGATTATCAATGAATTTCACAAAATATACCTCCCTTTGAGTAAAACTGGCCACTTTTTAGTGTAATAGAAATGGTTATTCCAATCAAAAGTTACGACTTTTTACCCAAGTCAGATCTTCTTTTGCTAATTGAATACTTCCGGAGAAATAGTGACTAGCTTCGTTCACTAACCGATTATTATCCCCGTATTGCGGTAAATGGCTTAGAATCAGTTCCTTCACATTTGCCTTATCCGCAATCATGGCACCCTCTTTACTGGTCATATGTCCTGCTCCGGAACCATCCTGATCTTCATAAAAGTTGCAGTCCGTTATCAAAAGATCCGCATCTTTTGCAAAGTTATACCATTCTTCCTTGAATGCTGAATCTGCGGTATAGACAATCACATCTTCTCCGTCCGTAACCCGCATCCCGTAACATGGCACCGGATGTTTCGTTTCCAGGAAAGTAATTGAGAATGGGCCAATGGTCAGTGCAGCATCCGGATCATACGCAATGCCTTCTGTACACTTATGTGTTAATTGCTCGAAACCATCCCTGTCTTCCGTGTGGCCATAAATCGGCAAAATTTCTTCCCGGTCATTCAGATACGAATGGACAAGCCATGCGTACTGCAACACACCAATGTCTGCCACATGATCATGGTGATAGTGCGAAAGGATAACAGCATCCAGCGCCATCACATCTTTCTGTTTTTGCAACTTGGACAATGAGCCACTGCCGGCATCAATTAGGAGACTAAACCCATCTTTCTCAAGCAAATAAGCAGAAGTAGCGCCATCCGCAGCAGGATAACCGCCCCAAAAACCGATAACAGTCAATTTCAACAGCATTCACCTCATT
This sequence comes from Lentibacillus juripiscarius, assembly GCF_042685205.1. Taxonomy (NCBI): domain Bacteria; kingdom Bacillati; phylum Bacillota; class Bacilli; order Caryophanales; family Bacillaceae; genus Lentibacillus; species Lentibacillus juripiscarius. The sequence goes on along the minus strand of NZ_JBHUNA010000010.1, from coordinate 26,878 downwards.
TATTTTTATAACGTCAGAATATATAAATTATGGATGACCTTATAAGTAAAACTAAGGCTTTCACTATAAAGACTTGGTAAAAGCCAAGTTTTTCTAAAATTTGTTGTAACACAGTATTGACTTATTGCATACTGTTGTATTACAATGCATTTACCAACCAAAAGGGGGATGCCACATGTTTAACGTTGTTGAGTTTTTCCGGAACCTGCCAAAGAAAAAGTGCCACCGCTGCGGCCATGACATGAACGAAAAAGCTGACTGCTATGGCAACTTATGCGATGACTGTGATCATCCAGCCCTGTAGATCCTTGTTCAAAAAGGAGGATAAAAAGGACCAAGAAGTTCGAGGCAGCGTAGCTTTGAGTAGTGGAATGCATGCTTTTAATACATGAGCACAAGGAAAGCTTCCCTGAACCCGCATCGCACGCAGGAAAAGTGTATTTCTTTTCCAAGGAACGGAAAAGCAAGCTAACGAAGAAATTCGAAGCGTCATTTTTACCGGACTTTTTGAACAACCTTGCAGACATTTTCATTGTACGCTAGGCCTATACTTCCTTACCATTGATACAGCTATTCATATAGCTGTATTTTTTTGGCTGAAAAACTATCGGAAAATGATATTATTTCAGTTTATTTTGGTTTATAATTAATTAGAGAATCGAAACATTTGATGAGAGGGGAATCAGAATGACAGCAACCGCTAAACGCAAAACACGCGCGGAAGTACCGAAAGAGCAAACATGGGATTTAACAGACCTGTTCGCATCAAAAGAAGAGTGGGAAAAAGAATTAAACGCCATCCAGGCAAACGTCAGTGATGTAACCCAATATAAGGGCAAGCTGACAAACAGTGCTCAGAATCTATTGAATGGATTGGTCGCCAACGAAAACTTTGAAAAACGGCTGATTCGTGTATCAACATATGCCAATTTGAAATCGAGCGCGGACGGGTCTGACCCGCAAAACCAAGCTGATTCTGCTAAAGTTGCATCGGCGATGGCTGCCATTGGGGCCAAGCTTTCTTTTGTCGAAAACGAACTGCTTCAGTTATCACAGGATGCGATTGAACAGTATCTGGCAGAGGAACCAAAACTGGAAACGTATCGGAAAATGCTTCAGGACGTCCTGGAGAAGAAGCCATTCACCCTAGCTCCGGAAATAGAGGAGACACTCGCTGCTCTCGGTGAAGTACATAGCGCACCATTTATGATTTATGAGCGCAGCAAATCATCGGACATGCAATTCGATCCAATTACAGACGCAAATGGTGAGGAACTGCCGATGTCCGCAGCACTGTTTGAGGACAGCTATGAACTGGCACCAGACACCGATGTCCGGCGGAAGGCCTATGACTCGTTCATCCATACATTGAATCAATACAAAAACACCTATGCCGCAACCTATGCGACGGAGGTGACAAAGCAGGTAACGATGGCACGTCTGCGCTCCTATGATTCCGTTACAGACATGCTGCTGCACCCTCAGCAAGTAACGAAGGAGATGTATCACAATCAGCTTGATGTCATTCAGCAGGAGCTGGCACCGCACATGCGCCGGTTTGCCAAGCTGAAACAGGAAAAACTCGGGCTCAGTGACATGCGTTTTGCCGACCTGAAAGCACCACTCGATCCGGAATTTAACCCGGCAACAACGTACAAGGAAGCAACAGACACCATCCTTGAAGCGCTTCAGGTGATGGGACCGGAATATAGTGAAATTATGCAAAAAGGAATAAATAACCGCTGGGTGGACCGGGCTGATAATGTCGGAAAACAAACCGGCGCGTTCTGCTCCCCTCCATACGACGTCCATCCATATATATTGATTACATGGACGGACACGATGCGAGGTGCGTTTGTACTGGCCCACGAACTAGGACATGCAGGACACTTTTATCTGGCCGGCAAAAATCAATCCCTTGTCAATACGAGTCCATCAACTTACTTTATCGAGGCGCCATCAACCTTAAATGAACTGCTGCTGGCCGATCACATGCTTGCCAAAACGGATGACAAGCGGATGAAACGATGGGTCATCAGCCAGCTTCTGGGAACTTATTACCATAACTTTGTCACCCATTTGCTGGAGGGAGAATTCCAGCGCCGCGTGTACGAACTGGCGGAAGAAGGAACGCCATTGACAGCGGCTGTCCTGACCGAACAGAAAAAAGAAGCACTGGAAAATTTCTGGGGAGACGCTGTGACTATCGACGATGGAGCAGGACTTACATGGATGCGCCAGCCACACTACTATATGGGACTATATCCGTATACGTACTCAGCCGGACTGACGATATCTACGGCAATGGCCGGGCAAATACGGAATGAAGGCCAGCCTGCTGTTGACCGCTGGCTCTCCGTTCTAAAAGCCGGCGGAACCCTGAAGCCAGTCGACCTCGCCAAAAAGGCCGGCGTCGACATGGCCAATCCGGATGCAATCAAAGAAGCCGTTGCCTATGTCGGGCAGCTCGTCGACGAACTGGAAAAAAGTTATGAATAATGGAAGTGGGAAGTGCTCCAGCTGAGGCTGGAGCACTTTTATTTTTTGGTACAGGCCGCTGCTGAGATGATGGTCCCACCGCCCCGGTTGATTCTTGCCGCTTTCCGGTCGATTTCCCCTTGCTTCCGGTCGATTCCCGACCCCGAACGGTCGATTCTGCCGCTTTCCGGTTGATTCCCCCTTGCTTCCGGTTGATTCTCGACCCCGACCGGTTGATTCTGCCGCTTTCCGGTCGATTCCCCCGCTCTTCCGGTTGATTTCCGACCCCGACCGGTCGATTTCCTCGCGCTTCCGGTCGATTCCCGACCCCGAACGGTCGATTCTGCCGCTTTCCGGTCGATTCCCCCGCTCTTCCGGTTGATTTCCGACCCCGACCGGTCGATTCTCGCCGCTTCCCGGTCGATTTCCTCGCGCTTCCGGTCGATTCCCGACCCCGAACGGTCGATTCTGCCGCTTTCCGGTTGATTCCCCCTTGCTTCCGGTTGATTCTCGACCCCGACCGGTTGATTCTGCCGCTTTCCGGTCGATTCCCCCGCTCTTCCGGTCGATTTCCTCGCGCTTCTGGTCGATTCCCGACCCCGAACGGTCGATTCTGCCGCTTTCCGGTCGATTTCCCCGCGCTCCCGGTTGATTCTCGACCTCGAACGGTTGATTCCCGACCCCGAACGGTCGATTCTCGCCCCCGAACTGGTTGACAACCGCCCCCGAACAGTCATATGCGCCCTGGCACACAAAAAACCGGCACCAACCAATCATATGGTTGATGCCGGCTCATGCCCCAGCGCCCTCTTTACTTTCGCAAAAATGCCAGGACGCCTGCGACTGCTTGTTCTCCCTGCCCGATACAGTCAGGGATGCCAACGCCCTCATATGAGCTTCCGGCTATAAAGATGCCCGGGAGTTCTTTACGCATCGATTCACGGACATTAGCAATCCGCTCATTATGCCCAACTGTATATTGCGGCATGGCATTGCTCCAGCGGCTGATGACACTGAATTCCGGTTTTTGCGTGATATTCATCGTCTTATTCAGATCGTTCAGCACAATTTCCGTAATTTCTTCATCGGAAAGATTCACCACTGATTGGTCATCCGGCTTACCGACATAGCAGCGGACCAGCGCCTTTCCTTCCGGTGCGGCATTTGGCCATTTCTTATGTGTCCACGTGCATGCTGTAATCCGGTAATCACTATTCCGTGATACAACAAAGCCGGTACCGTCGATATCCTGTTTAATGGCTGATTCATCAAAAGCCAAAGCCACGTTCGCAACAGATGTAGATGGGATGTCCTGGAATTGTTCAAACATGTCATACTGGCTGAAGACTTTTGGCAAGGTGTAATGCGGTGTAGCCATGACAACCGCGTCCGCCTTATATACGTCACCATTGCTTAACAATGCGTGATAACCATGTTCTTTTTTCTCAATATGATCCACCCCGGCATTTCGTTCCACAATATCGCCCAGGGTCTCCTCAAGCTGTTCTACTAATGTCTCAAGGCCGTTTTTGAATGAGAAAAACATCCCCTGTTTTTTTTCGCTCGTTTTTCCGGATTTTTTTTGTTTCGGCTGTTCTGGTTTCGTTTCCCGCAGCCCTTTTATCAGGCTCCGATGCTCTTGTTCAAGCTCGTAAAAATTCGGGAATGTCGCCATGATGCTCATGTCATCAATATTGCCGGCGTAGATGCCAGACAAGAGAGGTTCAATCAGGTTTTCGACAAGCTCGTTGCCAAAACGGCGGCGGAAAAAGGCCCCCAGTGACTGATCACCTTGTTTGCTCCGCGGAAGAACGAAATCCATGCCGGCCCGCAATTTTCCTGCAGGTGAAAAGAGTCCGGAAAATAGAAACGGCCGGATTTGTTTTGGAACGCCCATAAACGAACCTTTTGGCATTTTGTGCAATTTCCCGTCGACGAGAATATAAGACTGTCCTGTTCCATTCCGGACGAGCTGATCGCGCAGGCCAAGTTCATCCGTCAGTTTTACAGCAGGCTGCTTGCGGGACAAGAAGGAGTCAGGCCCCTGTTCAATGACAAATCCGTTGCGGCGGACTGTTTTAATTTTACCGCCGAGCCGGCTGCCTGCTTCAACAAGCTTCACTTCATACGGCAAATCTTTTTCGGCAATTTCTTTTTGCAAATAGTAGGCGGCAGACAGTCCCGTTATCCCGCCGCCTGCTATCAGTATCTTTTTATTCTCACCCATTGGCTTCACGCTTCACTTTTTTCATGACAACATCAGCAAGTGTGGCAATAAACTGCGGGTGGACATTCGGCATTTCCGGACGATGGTAGCTTGCGCCGATTTCGTCACACACTACTTTACATTCGTAATCATTGTCATATAAGACTTCCAAGTGATCAGCGATGAAACCGACCGGTGCATATACAAATGATTCATAGCCTTCCTGTTCATGCAGGTCACGGGTCAAATCCTGCACATCCGGACCGAGCCATGGATCAGGTGTGTTGCCTTCACTTTGCCAGCCGATTGCATAATTTTCGATACCGGTCTGTTCAGAAATAAGCCGGGCAGTTTCTTTAAGCTGAGCCGGATACGGGTCGCCATCCTTTAGAATCTTTTCCGGAAGACTGTGTGCGGATACAACTAGTACAGCTTTCTTTCGTTCCTCTTCGGGCATATGGTCATAAACGTCTTTGATCTGGTCTGACCAATATTTAATAAAGCCAGGTTCGTCATACCAGCTTTCGACTGACTCAATCGAAATTCCATATTTTTCAGCTGTGTCATTGGCGCGTTTGTTATACGATTTAACACTGAATGTGGAGTAGTGCGGAGCGAGCACAATCGACACCGCTTCTTCAATACCGTCCTCAGCCATTTGCTCGACCGCATCTTCAATGAACGGATGAATGTGTTTCAGGCCAATATATGCCTTAAATTCCACCTCATCCTGAACAGCATTCAACTTGGCCTCCAGTGCCTCTGTCTGCTCCTGGGTGATTCTGGCCAGCGGTGAAATGCCGCCAATTGCTTTGTAGCGGTCTTTCAGATCCTGCAGCTGTTCCTCGGTCGGCTTTTTCCCATGACGAATATCCGTATAATACGGCTCAATATCTTCTTCCTTGTACGGCGTACCATAGGCCATCACAAGCAGCCCCAATTTCTTCTTTTCCATCTTGCAACACCTCTTCTATCTCCGTTTATCGCTTTGAATATGTGTGAATCAGTTCTGTTAGCTTCTGCAGTGTTTCCGGCTTCACATCCGGAGTAACACCATGCCCAAGGTTAAACACATGACTCCCGTCTGCTATACTTTCATCAAGAATGGCCTTTGTTTTTGTTTCTATCGTCTGCCAGTCACTGAGCAGGACAGTCGGGTCAAGATTCCCCTGCAGAACTTTGGTCACACCCATTTTCCGCGCTTCGGTAATGGATGTGCGCCAGTCCAGTCCGATGACATCGACAGGCAGATCATTCCATTCCAGCAGCAAGTGCCGTGCACCGACACCGAAGACGATCAGCGGCACCTGTTTCGTCCGAAGTTCAGAAAAAATGCGATTCATGACCGGCTTAATATAATAGCGGTAGTCTTCGGCACTCAACGCACCAACCCATGAGTCGAAAATTTGCACAGCTCTTGCCCCGGCATCGATCTGTGCCTTTACATAGGCAATGGTCATTTCCGCCAGTTTATCCATCAGTGCAAACCAGACATCTGGCTGACTGTACATCAATGCTTTTGTTTTGCTGTAGTTCTTCGACGGACCGCCCTCAATCATGTAGCTTGCCAGTGTGAACGGTGCCCCGCTGAAACCAACTAGTGGCACATGAAGCTGTTCTTCTGTCAGGAGCCGGATGGTATCAAGGACATAGGGCACATCCCGCTCAGGATTAATCATGCCCAGCTGTTCAACATCATGAAAATTCGTAATCGGATTGTCAATCACCGGACCGATGCCTTTTTTAATTTCCACATCCACACCGAGCGCTGGCAACGGGGACATAATATCCTTATACAAGATCGCTGCATCAACCCCATATTGCTCCACAGGCAAACGCGTTACATAGGCACAGAGCTCCGGCTGATGTGTAATTTCAAACAGTGAGTATTTTTCTTTCAGCTTGCGGTACTCCGGCTGGGAACGGCCTGCCTGGCGCATATACCACGCAGGTGTGTAATCTGTCTTTTCGCCGTTATAGGCTTTAATAATTGTGTCATTAATGTTTGTTATCACTTATTTCACCCTTTTTGAGCAACCTCTTTTATCCTAACCTAGTCACAGATGCAAGTATTGTATATCCACTCTTTACTATAGCGATTTCCTTTCTTGCTGTATAGCAAACGGATTGGATTGTCACCAATTTGTTTAATTCAGAGTGACAGGTCAACGGTATTCGATTTCTGCCCTTCCGTTTCTGTCAGAGGATTATATGGTACGACATAATAACGGGATGACCCAAAAAATGGGAGCCGTTTAACAGTGAATTCATTATCCCCTGTCACTTCACCGACCTGTTCATCGTCACCTTCTTCTTCACGATAAATATGATAGACAATCCGCTCATCAGCAGGTTCCGTCCATTCCAGTTTTCCCCCAAAAAGGGCGAACCCGCCAAATGAATAATTCCCGTGCAATGTTATGTTTTCGGGCAATTTAATCGGCTCTGGTAAGGCTGCAACATTTTCAGGCTTTTCAAATGCTTGTGCCAGTGATTCCTGGCCATTTATTTTCGATAAAATCGCCTTCGTCAGACGTGTTGGCGCCTCACTTCCGGATGTAAGGTAGTGGTTTTCGTCTGAGGAATCGTACCCCATCCATGTGACCGTAACATACTCCGGTGTGAACCCGGCAAACCACGCGTCCTTTACCGCCCCCTCTACGTGCGGGTGCTCCGTTGAACCGGTCTTGCCTGCCAGTGCTTTGGGAAAATTACCCGCACTTGCGGTTCCTGATGTGACTGCTGTGGTCAGCATGCCTGTCATGTTCCAGGCCACTTGCGGATTGAAAACAGCCGCCGTTTCCGGGTTGGCTTCATGAATGACTTCATCGTGACGATTGATAATCTGATCAATGGCAAACATATCGATGGTTTTGCCGCCGCTTGCAAATGCCCGGTAACTTTCGGCCATCTGCATTGGTGTTACCCCTTCCGACAGTCCGCCAAGCGCAATAGCGAGGCCTTTGTCTTTGACTGGCATACCCAGTTGACTCAGATAATCTTTAGCATACGGAATGCCTATTTCGTTCAAAAGCCAGACGGCAGGCGCATTTTTCGATTCCACGAGCGCTTTATAAAGGGAGACAGACCCTGCATAGCGGCCATCATAATTTGTCGCCGTGTAGCCATCGATTGCCTGCTTTTTATCCTCAATCAATGTATACGGCTGGTAGCTGTCTTTCATCATTGCGGGACCGTAAACGGCGAGCGGTTTTATCGCGGATCCGGGCTGCCGTTTTACCATCACCCGGTTCAGATCACCAAACTGATAGTTCCGACCGCCAATAGCCGCCGAAATTTCACCGGACTGCTGCTCGGCCATGACAAATGCACCCTGTGCACCATCCGTATTCCCCGGGAAGTAGTCCCCATTCTGAAATTCATGGTAAGCGATTTTCTGTGCATCCGGATCGACAGTGACTACTATCCGGTAACCGCCGCGCCGCAGTTCTTTCTCTGACAGCTTATAGTTGTCAGCTGCTTCCTGTACAGCCAAATCAATGAAACTGGCTGCCCATGGCTTTGGCTCATATTCCTGTACGTCCAGCCCGAGTGTCCTCCCTTGCGCCTGCATGCGCTCCTGTGCCGTTATCTTTCCGGTATCACTCATGGCCTTCAGGACGACATTTCTGCGTTTTTTAGCTTTTTCCGGATGCCTGATAGGCGAGTATCCATTCGGCGCTTTTGCGAGTCCTGCCAGCAATGCTCCCTCCGCAAGTGTCAGCTCTTGTACCGGTTTATTGAAAAACTTCCGGGAGGCCGCCTCTATTCCGTACACACCCTCCCCAAAGTAAATCTCATTTAAATATAATTCCAGAATGTCGTCTTTGGAAAAGCGGCGTTCCAGATGAATTGCGGCCATCGCCTCTTTTGTCTTGCGCATCCACGTTTTATCATTTTTTAGAAACAGATTTTTGGACAGCTGCTGTGTAATGGTGCTTGCACCTTCCACTTTTGCCATTGCAATAATGTCGCGGAAAACAGCACGGACAATGGATTTGAAATCTATCCCAGCATGATCATAAAAACGTCTGTCCTCAATTGCAATAAACGCTTCCTGGACATGCTCTGGTATGTCATCCAACGTGACCGGTATTCTGTTTTCATTATATAGTTTTCCAATGACTTCCCCGTCACGTGTTTCAAACGTTGTTGTGGCATCCGGAACTAAATCTTCCTCATCCACCACAAATTGACCGCCAAACAAGATAACAGCATAGCCTATTATTCCCAGAACGGAAAGAAACACCAATGATAGCAGAAGCCATTTTAATCGTTTCATCGTTTTTATAAGCTCACCTCCCCCACAGTATACGACAAAATTCGCGTTGATGGAAGAAATAATATTTGGTATTAGTTAATAATGTTTATAAAAAGATTAATCATTCACTCATCAGGGTATGTTACACTAGTGGAAAGAAATAGAAAGGAGCCTTTAGCATGAACGCATATATGACAAATGGAACACTCGACTTTTTAAAAAAACTGCCGGCTAAACACCCGGATGTTACGTTTTATTTTATGAAAGAAGGTACCAGTACTCTTGTGTATTATGAAGGAAAAGGGAAAAACATATTCGCTTCCGGAAGGGCCTATGAGATTGTAACTGAAAACGGAACACTACGGGAGGATGGCTTCGTTGTCATGAATAACATCCCTGTAGCTGATGAAGGAAAAGCAACATTTGAGGACAAATTCAAACAACGGCAGCAGAGCGTGGAAAACATGAAAGGATTTCAAGCTTTTCGGCTGCTGAGGCCGAACAAAGGCAATACGTATGTTGTCATGACCCAATGGGCTTCTGAAGATGATTATGAAAACTGGAAGAACTCGGACCAATTTAAACAAGCCCATAAAGACGGTGCTGATACAAAGCCGCCTGCATACTTTTTAGATCAGCCGTTTGTGACGAACTATCACATGATTGAAGTGGATTAACAGCCAGACCTGCTTCCTCCCATTTAAGTACGTGTTTAAAAAGGAGGATAAAAAGGACCAAGAATTTCGAGGCAGCGTAGCTTTGAGTAGCGGAGTGTATGCAAATAATACATGAGTAGCGGAAAAACAAGCTAACGAAGAAATTCGCAGTGTCATTTTTACCGGACTTTTTGAACAACCTCTTTAATAGAAATCAAGCAAGCTAAGGATTTCCTAAGCTTGCTTGATCACCACTTTCATTTTAATCTCCAACAGCATACTCATTGAAAAAGCCCCGGAACATTTCGTTCGGCTGAGCACCGTTTATCCGGTCTTTTTCTTCACCGTTTTCATAGTAAACAAGCGTTGGAGTGCTTTCAATTCCATACTTACTCCAGGCATCCTCAAATTCCAGCAGGTTTACTTTTTTTACGTCAACACCCATTTCATCAGCTAATGGAACAAGTCTTGGCGTCAACTCCCGGCAATGCGAACATTTCGGGTTGTAGAAATAGACCATCACATCTTCCCCGTTTCCCAGCTTTTCGTCCAGTTCGGATGGCAGGATCTGATTCTGGTAGTCGGGATTATCCAATTGATCAATGGTCGCCTGATCCAAATTATCTTTTCCATATGGATTATCCTCGTCATTAACCGCCTGCTGATTTTTATAATCGATTACAAAATAAAGTGCAGCAAACAAGATGACAATCGTTCCTAAAATTATCAGCATTTTCTTTTTCATGTATGTTTTCCTCCCGGGTTTTTCAATAACAAGCTATGCAATACAACGATACTGATAAATGCAATACCGGCCATGAATGGAATCGTGATAAAACCAGCATAATTAACGTACTCCGTATTGCACGGAATCGCACCACACGCACCACCAGCTTCCTGCAATGCGGGCAGTTTTTGCACCGAATAATGATAAACCGACACCATTACTCCAATTCCGCTTAAAATCAAACCTGGCAATGCAATGGCTGCATTCTTCCTGATAAGCGCAGTCCCGTAAATAATAACG
>NZ_JBHUNA010000010.1:0-16183 GCF_042685205.1 Lentibacillus juripiscarius | reverse complement strand
AACAGGCTGCCTAGCATGCCAATCAGTGACAGCGTCCAAATAATCATCATGAATGTCTCATTCGGTTTCGTATCTCCCATGTCGGCACGCCCCCTAATTATATACGTTTGTATTATACTAGAATCCTTCTTTCAGATTCAATTAATTAGTTTATCGTTTCAGCCTCCATCTCAAGTCGAAGATCCATTCCTCTTTGTACACAGCCATTCATAAACATGAATCAATGTCATGAGGAAAATAAATCCAAAAATGAACCCAGCGAATACATCTGTCAAATAATGCACATTAATCACATAGCGGCTGATGCCGATCAAAAAAATTAGGAGTGCCAAAACAGACTGAAGCACAACAGCCTGTTTGCCTGAATGGATTTTTTTACCGAGGAGATAGGCAAGAAAACCGTAACAGACCATTGGGATCATCGCATGTCCCGATGGAAAACTGTACCCTTCCGCATTAGCCGCAATGAAAATACTCGGCCGCTCCCGCTCAACAAGCTGTTTAATCAGGATATTCAGCCCATAGGATGACAACGTGCCAAGCCCAAAAACAACCGCTGGAAGCCAGTCACGAAACAGCCGCCATAACACCATTGACATAATAACGACAAACGGTATCAGAAAAGTGCCGGAACCCAATTCGGTAATCCAGCGAAAAATGGTGTATGTATTGGTCCCTGCTAATTCCTCCACATAGGCACGTGTCAGCTGATCCATATACAGTTGCTGTCCACTGATGATGCGAACAATCCAAATGCCCGTTGTTAGCAGTACAATGGTAACGAAAATAACAGTCACATTACTCGATGATCTCTTTGACAATGATACATCCTCCTGCCGCGCTCCTGCATCTTTTTCATGTTCATAAACGGAAATATAATAATTTCCACTCTTTGTCCACATCATACCTTATTTCATGTTTGAAAAAAATATTATGTGGAAATATATTTATATGCTCGCATTATAAATGCGTGTTCAAAAAGGAGGATAAAAAGGACCGAGAATTTCAAGGCGGTGAAGCTTTGAGTAGCGGAGTGTATGCAAATTAATACATGAGCGACGGAAAAGCAAGCCAACGAAGAAATTCGATGCGTCATTTTTACCGGACTTTTTGAACAACCTCTATAAAGAAAGGTTGGGGTAAGATATGGATCAAAACATACAAAACCTAATTGATGGATTGAACGAAGACTTGGCACATGAATATGGTGCTGCGATTCAGTACACGTATAGCGCATCGGTCGTATCCGGATTGTACCGCTCTGCATTGAAACCTTTTTTTGAAAATGAAATAAATGATGAAATGGGTCATGCCCTGTATTTGTCTGAAAAAATCAAATCACTCGGCGGAACACCAACAACCAAATCTGCAGACATCCCACAGCCAACCGATGTAAAAGACTTATTGGAAGCAGCCCTGGAAGCAGAAAAAGATACCATTAGCCGATACGAAACACGCAAACAGCAAGCAGAAAAAGCGGGCTACACCGAACTTGTCGTCAAACTGGAAGACATGATTGCCGACGAAACAGGCCACAAAGAAGAAATCGAACGGCTGCTAACTGACCCTAGAGTACATTCTTAATGAATGGCTGTTTCTAAAAGATTGTTGCCTATGAATGGAGAAAAAACTGCTAGATACTCTGAGCAGCCCGAATACACGTAGACTCCTGCGGGAAGTACGAGATAGGCAAGACCCCACAGGGCTCTGCCCGAGGAGGCTTGCCACTCGCCCGCGGAAAGCGAAGTGGATTCGGGTTGCGGACTAAAATAAAAACAATCTGTACGAAAGTTCCTAATGAAAAAGGACTGCTCATCACGGGCAGTCCTTTTTCATAATTCTGTCCTCTTACGCACCATCTTTTTGCAATCAATGTTATAATGATGGGAAAAGGCTTAGAGGGGGCTATTGCATTGCTTAACGCGATACATAACAAACTGGATGAGCTATTTCCGGAAATGGTTGATATTCGCCGTTACCTGCACCAGTATCCGGAAGTATCGTTCCAGGAAACGAAAACAGCACAATATATCGCCGATTACTACGAGGAACTAGGCATCCCCTATGAAAAGAATGTCGGCGGCAACGGGGTTATTGCCACGATGAAAGGCGGCAAACCGGGCAAGAGGATTGCACTAAGGGCTGATTTTGACGCATTGCCGATTCAGGACGAGAAAGATGTCCCGTATAAATCAAAAGTAGACGGTGTGATGCACGCTTGTGGGCACGATGGACATACGGCTTCCCTTTTGACTTTGGCCAAAACAATGAAGGACTTTCAGGACGAACTGCCGGGGACCATCCTTTTCCTGCATCAGCATGCAGAAGAATATGCACCGGGGGGAGCGAAGCCTATTATCGAATCCGGTGCGCTTAATAATGCGGATGCCGTGTTCGGAACGCATCTGTGGGCAACAACCCCACTCGGCGTGCTCCAGACTTCCAAAGGCGCGTTCATGGCTGGACCGGACCGTTTCGAAATTACCATTCAAGGTCAAGGCGGGCACGGCGGCTATCCACATGAGACAAAAGACGCCATCACCATTGGATCGCAGGTTGTCTCCCAACTGCAACAAATTGTTTCGCGACGGCTTGACCCACTGGAAACAGCTGTCATCTCCATCGGTCAATTCGAAGCCGGTAATGCATTCAATGTCATTGCCGACAAAGCAAGACTCGTCGGAACCGTTCGCTACCTTGCAAACGATGTTCAGGAGAAAATAATAAGCGAAATGGAAAAGGTTGTGAAAGGTATTTGCGACACGAATGATGCCACTTACTCCATCAACTATGAAAAAGGCTATCCGCCCCTTGTAAATAATGCAGAAGAAGCCGAGCTGGTACTTCATGCGTCCGAAAACGTAAAAGAAATTCACACAGCTGAAGAAATAAAACCGGTTATGGCCGGGGAAGATTTTGCCTACTACACGATAGAAAAGCCGGGTGCCTATTTTTTTACAGGTGCGCAAAAAGATGACAGCCCTTATCCGCACCACCACCCGAAATTTGATATTGATGAACGGGCGATTCCTATTGCCGCCAAGACACTCATAGCTGCCTACTTGGCGTATCAGGAACAATAACTGTCATTGGTGCCAACAAAATAACGCTCAGAGCGGAAATTTTCTCTGAGCGTTATAGGAAAAAAGCGCGAGCAAGGAATAGACCTCACCCAGCTGCTAAACTCAGGGAGGTCTATTTTTTTCTGGTCTGTAATCGTTACAACGAGTGTTGCGAGAGCATCGGTTGTAAAATTTTGATTATTTAACGTTTAATCAAGCAATGCACGTACTTCATCTGTTGACTCTGTCTCCATCAATCGATTTCTTAGTTCACTCGCCCCTTTAAACGCACGGACATATATCTTAAAAAAGCGACGAAGTGGTTTGAATTGACGTGGCTCTAATGTTGAATAGTTATCATGGAGATCCAGATGTAACCTTAAAAGATCAAGCAATTCTTTACTGCTATGGTCTTTCCGCTCTTTTTCAAAGGCAAATGGATTTTTAAAAATACCGCGCCCAATCATAACCCCATCAACACCATACCTGCGAACGAGATCCAAGCCAGTTTGACGGTCAGGAATATCCCCATTAATCGTCAAAAGTGTATCTGGTGCCACATGATCACGAAGTTTTTTAATCTCCGGAATTAATTCCCAATGCGCATCCACCTTACTCATTTCTTTTTTTGTGCGCAAATGAATAGAAAGATTAACAATGTCTTGTTTCAATAAATGTGTAAGCCAATCGTGCCATTCATCTACATCCGTATAACCAAGCCTTGTTTTCACACTTACAGGCAACCCTCCTGCTTTTGCTGCTTGTATTAGCTCTGCTGCAACTTCTGGGCGACGGATAAGACCGCATCCCTTCCCATTTGAGGCCACATTGGGTGCAGGACAACCCATATTAATATCCACACCGCCAAAACCTTCTTTCGCCATTCCAATACTCATTTGCCGAAAATATTCGGGTTTATCACCCCATATATGAGCCACCATCGGTTGTTCATCTTCTGTAAAAGTCAAGCGCCCACGAACACTTTGGTGCCCCTCTGGATGACAATAACTTTCCGTGTTTGTAAACTCTGTAAAAAACACATCAGGTCTAGCTGCCGCACTTACTACATGGCGGAAAACAACATCTGTCACATCTTCCATTGGTGCCAGTATAAAAAACGGTCTTGGTAACTCACGCCAAAAATTATCTGTCATATTCTGTTCAAATCCTCTCATTATCGGGGTGTCAGGACAACTCCTGATGTAACCACAAAAATAAAAAGCAAAGATATCTCTGCTTCTTTTACACTTATACCATGGTTAAGCACTTTTTATCAAACGAAGCTAATATGTAATCTAACAAAACATGCTGCTTCAGCGGATGACAATAAGTTGTGCCCTCTTGAAAAAAGGGTATTAACTCTATGCTAATTTGCATTTACTTTATCAATAAATCACATCATTACAATAAAAATAAGCAGACCAATTCTATTGCCTAATTGGACTGCTATTTTCTGTTTTGTACTCCAAAACCGAACCCGTCAGAATCCATCTGAGCGTTTTTTATGCAAAAACTGTCAATCAAACCATAACTTTCTTATAAACGAAACCATGAATAAACGTGTAAATGAACAAGGCTCCAACAGCCAATACGACAAGTGAACCTATCCATTCCTGCATGCTTGCAAATAGCACCGCATACAGCACGGTCTGAATCATGGCCAGCTGATAAAGCAATTTGACTAACGACCGCTGCCGCACATCCAAGCCAACCGGGTACAAATCCAGCCACATAACAGTTCGGTGATGATGATAAAGCGTGACCATCTGGAAGCTGCTCATGTACAGAAAGAGCACAGCAAACACCAGCTTCAGCCATATATTTGGGATAAAGTAAATAAACAGCCCGCCAATCACGAGAAGCCTCCCATACATCCCCAAATAATCGCCACTTCTGATAAACGCAATCCGATACAAATAATCAAATGTATGTTTTTGGTCAAACGGAACACGCTTCATCAGTGCAACCAGCCAGTGCCGACGCTTCACCTGATTTTTCAGGTGCGGAACATCAGTGAACATATTCGCAATCCGATAAAACGTCTGCATCCGGCTTCGGTCTTTTTCAACCAGCAAATCCCATACAATTCCCGGCTGTTTCCCGGAGACACGCCAATCATAAATAAAGACAAACGCAAATATAATCGTCGTTATGCCTGCCCACAGCATTTCACCGCGGACCGCAAAATAAAATACCGCCACATTCAAAAGCAACCGGGCTGCCTGGTCTGTCTGCCGCACACCGGGTTCCCTGATTTTCAGCATCCACCAATTGGCAATCAGGTTCCATCCTTTAAAAATAAGCACGACAAACAGCGTCCATAAATAAACATTCCCTGCCCTGTCCGGGTAGGAAGCGAAATACAGCGGCCCGAATGCAGCACCGGCAAAAAGCAATAAATAAAGCTGGACAACAAAACTGTAAATCAGCGCGTTCCGGAAATATGGTCCCATTTTATGTTCAGCGGCGATTAGAAACACAAGATCCGGCTCTTTCAGAAGTGTCCGAACCGGGCTATAGCTGACAAGCAGACCAAACGTTCCCCCAATAATTGCCGCTGTCGGAAAGTGCTCGGGAAGTTCTGCGAGCCATCTCTGATAGTAATAAGCAGCCGCTGAAATAAAAAATAGCATCGCAACAGCTATATGCCCATTAAATATGTACCGCAAATAGCGGCTTGTCTCCTTCATATGCGCAGCAAACCGCTGCTTAAAAAACGTATGCGCGTCAAACATGGCTATCTTCCTTTGTCAGTTCCACATACAAGTCATCCAATGAGGCATCCGGCATGTCAAACTCCCGCCTTAATTCAGCAAGTGTGCCGTTTGCCCTGATTTTTCCGTCATGCAGGATGACAAACCGGTCACAATTCCGCTCCGCAGTTGCCAGGATATGGGTTGACATCAGTACACCCGACCCATTTGCTTTCATCTCATCCATCCACTCCAGGTAGGATTTGATGCCGAGCGGGTCTAGTCCGACAAACGGCTCGTCCACAATATATAAAGGCGGCTCAATCAAAAATGCGCACATAATCATCACTTTTTGCCGCATCCCTTTCGAAAAATGCGTCGGAAACCATTTGAGCCGTTTTTCCATCCGGAATGCTTTCAGCAATGGATCTAGCCTCTTCTCAAAAGTGGATTCCGGTATATCGTAAGCCATTGCCGTCAGCCGTAAATGCTCGTACAATGTCAATTCATCATACAGGATAGGCATCTCCGGAATATAAGCCACCTGATTCCGGTATGTATTCGGGCTGTCCTCAAAGGTCTTTCCGTTGACCGCGACCGTTCCAGTCCTGGCCTGCATCAAGCCGATAATATGCTTGATAGTCGTACTTTTTCCCGCCCCATTCAGACCAATAAGCCCGACAATTTCTCCAGGATAAACGTCAAACGAAATACCATGCAGCACGTTTTTATGTGTGTATCCACCGTGTAAATCGGCGATATGCAGCAAAGGTTCCACAACTTTTCCCTCCAGTTTACTCTCTTTAAATTTTACCATGTTTCATAGGGCATTCCAAAACAAACTCGTCGACAAAAAATGTGTATAAATTAACTTCCATCCGTTCAGACTATAAATGAAGCCAAGAGGATGAACAAAATCATGTAATTTCGTGATGCACACAAATGAGGTGTTTGCGATCGGCAATTAGGTGATTGGCACTCCAGGATCGAAGCCAAGCGTCTGTGATGCGAAGCAAGATCTTTCGTACCGTCTAATGCGTAAAACCAATTTGTCAGACGGTCTCAAGCAATTGGGATACTGACAAAGCGGTTGTTTGTAATCACGTTAAAAGTGCGCTTGCAGTTTAACAACATTACAAAAGTCCCCAACGTTAGATGTTGTCATCCTCTTGCTTCTTAGTCAGGCCGGCTCACCACCCGTGAGTCCGGCCTGTTTCTTTTTTTAACGTCAGAAATCATATGTTTATGGATGACCTTATTTACTATCTAAACAGATGAGATAGTCCGAACCTCGAACTTTCCACGCACAGGTGTACCTTTGGAATAAAGTTTGATCAAAAACAACAAACAAACCCCCATTTTACGGTAAATGAAAAGAACCCGTTTTGAAAAAAGATTAATCAAAACGGGTTAATTCTTTAATATTGTCACTTTTTAGTTTTATGTTTTTCTTTGCCTCACCTACAAAATAAGATAATAAACCTATTGTTAATGCTAGGACGGGAAGGTTGAATAAAATAAAATCAGGCATTACTTTACCCCCCCTTGTTATATAATCCTCTATTACTACAAACGTGCTCGTTAGCTTAACAAAGAATCTAATACAAATGGTATGATAATTAGCAATATAGAATTCAAATCATGACGATTAGACTGATGTGGTTCGGTTTAGGGAGAATGATTGGAGGTTGTACAAAGAGGACCACCTATATGGGAATGATCATCTGCTAAACGGTTTCTTCACGTTTATCGTTTTTTAGTTCAGTCACACCTCAGACGACAAATGACTGCACGAGGTATCTTTCAATAAATTCAGCCAGACCATCCTGTTCATGATGACCGGTTGTAACATCTGCGGCCGCCTTCACTTCTTGGTCAGCATTCGCCATTGCGGCGCTGATTCCGGCATAACGCAGCATTTGGATATCGTTCGGGCCGTCACCGATGGCTGCTGTTTCTTCCGGATTAATGCCAAACGCTCTAATAAGCACTTGAATGGCAGCCCATTTAGAAACACCGGGGGCAACTATCTCAAACCCGTCTTTCCAGTCAATGACATCCGCTGCATCACTAAATAAATGTGACATATGCGAACCGTGGCAGCCTGTCCTGACACTGCATTTCAGCACGTTCCGGTAATCTACATGCCGCAAGTCGCCGATATACCTTGGCGGAACCTTGCCTTCCCTGGTCCACTCATCAACCTCCTTGCACGTCTTGTTGCAATAGAAACCGTCAGTTGTGTGCACAATGATATTGCACGGGATTTCATTCGTTACACGATGAAAGTGCGCCTCATCCAGCACAACCGGATTCATCTGGACAACCCTTCCAGTGAATCCATCATGAATGGAAGCACCATTCAGGCAGATCATCGGTGCTTTCAAGCCAAGCAGACTATGGTAAGGTGCTGTGATCTCATATTGACGCCCTGTCGCCAGAAAAACTTTAACACCCTGATTTGTCAATCTGTTGATCGTTTCCGCATTGCGTTGTGAAATCTCATTTGATGACGTCAGCAATGTTCCATCCATATCAATGAACAATGCACGTATATTCATTTTGTTTCCTCCCTCCTATTACACATCAACCATATCACCTAAATGTAAAGTGGGCATTAACTGTGTGTAATGATTTGATGAAGAATTGAGGGAGGAGTGTGATATGATAATGATATAAACCGTCGATGCTTGTCGTACGGATTGTGGTGCTAAACCTTTGGCAGGTGGGTCTTCCGACTGCAAAAATACACCCTGTATTTTAAGCATATTATCGATAAATGAAAGCTAAAGCCTTTGAGGATTTCCTGTAATCCGTCTCACAACCTCGGTATGATCAAAAGAGGTACTTCTCCTTTTCCAAAGACAACATAGTGCATTTCTGTATTTCCAATCGTAAAGGTTTTCGCCTTTACGCTAAACATCACCAAAAGCTTCTTATTCATCTTACGCCCGTTAGGGGTATAGCGTACAACCCGTTGATTTCCGTTCCAGGCGGACGCTTTCCGCGGGCATGGCTTCAGCCCTCATCGCTACGCTTCGTTGCGGGGTCTTCAGCTCATGCTATTCCCGCAGGAGTCGCCACCTTCCACTCCAATCATCTGAGAGTCCGCTTATAAAATTTATTTTAGAACAGCGCCAGTTCGCAGAATAGTCTAATAATTAAGAGTTTAAACCATCTGTAATAATCATCACTTATAAAGATAAAAGGAACCCCCTTTAGGATTCCCCCTCAACTCTTTCTATTCATTTCAAGCTGTAATAAGTCTATAGTAAATCCAGCTTGCATTAACAAATCTAATCCAAGCAATCCGTTAATATCCTCATATCCAAAATCATTAAAATCGACTTCGATGCTTTCAATCGTATAGTCACTGATTTGGATACTGTCTACATTTTTTCTAAATGCATACTCTTTTCCACCAATTCCATAATAAGTGACAATCTTATCATGTGAATCAACCTGCATACCAATATCATCTACTGCATTTTGAGAAACGAGTGTTCGAGCAGCCCCTGTATCCACCACCAAATTTTCGATCACTTTATTTTTCCCATTATATCTCAGCGTCATATCCACTAGTAGCAATCCATGTTTGTATTTTATTTTCATGTTAGTAGAATCTCCTCAACCCTACATCTTGCCGGACTTCAAGTACAATATTTTCATGGGAAGTGTGATAAACTAAATCTTCATCTTTTGATTTTAAAAGTTCTTTTGTTGCTGATTCGTCCGGTACAGGTCTTATAACAGCCATATCTTCAATGATTTCTCGATAATTTTCAATATGAGACGATAGTACTTTCAGTTTAACAAATTGATCCGGGTACATATTTCTAACTTCTGACCATTTCAATTTTACCGCCCCTTTCATTTAACATTATTATATCACTATTTAGACATTTACCATAGAACTTCATAATAAATATTGACGCAAATCCTAATTAAAGAAAAGCGCCCGATGATTGAATAGTCTTTTTCTGCAATTAGCTGGTATTAGGGTGTTATGGAATAAATATCTTAATTTAATTGAATGACTCAGTTACTTTAATCTGTTATTTCTTTTCGTTGTTCCTTTTTTCATCATCAAATATCATATCTATACTGACTATTAGAAGTGCAGTCAAAAATTCTGCAAACCCAGAGAGAGTGATCGTACCCATTAATTCATCAACCGTATAAATCACAACCCAAGTTAACCCAAACTTAACAAATACTGTCCAAAGAAATTTTTCACTTTGACGGATATTTGCCTTCACTATAAAAACCAAGACTATCTTTTCGATTACCTCGAAAATAATACCTATTAAAAAACAATAGAGAACAAATAGAAGTAAGGTTCCAGTGGATTCATAGGTCACACCAATCAAAGAGAAAAAACCTGTGAGTCCAAAAAAGAATCCACCAAAAACAATAGCAATTGCAATTGAAACAACTAAAGTAAGAGCTAATACAACAATTATTTTCTGCCGAAGTTTCAAATATCGAAACGATTCATCCTCTTTACTCATCCAACTTTCCTTCCAATTATTAAAATGTTCCTCTACCTTTAAACCAAAGGTAGGAGTAAGACTTATTCCGTTCTTGCGCCCTATTCTGGAATAAGTTTAAAACCACTAATTGGCGGTTTGTTTATTAATTACTTTTTCAACCCTAATTTGTTGCCTTTTATGATAATTTGGTTTTGACATCTTATTAATATTTATGCTTCCGATCACCTTACGTATCGTGGTGTTATTAGCAATCAGTTTATTATATTTATCATTGTTTAAATATGCTTGAAACCACTTTTCTTGCTCTAAATATTTAATGTTATTTTCAATTTCTTCCTCGGTAATATCCTTGAATGAAAAGAAAATCATAGTGGCTATGTTGCCTAATAAACTCAATACTGAATCCAATTATTCTCCCCCTTACTTATGCAACTAAATGGCCCTTTTCTTCAATATTGGGCGCAGATTCATTGTTCCAGAAATGCGCCCGATTATTTAATACCACACACCAGATATTTATAAGGCGTAAGCAACGAGTACGATAAGCAATAGAATAATTAAAACATACTCAATGGCGATACGTTTTTTGCTTTTATTCTTCTTTTTAAATTCCCTTTGCTTTTCCTTTTTAATTTGGTTAGCTGTATTCATTAAAATCCAAATTATTGATACTGTAATAAGGGTCACAACGATTAAATACAATAGGTTATTAAGACCTCTCAGCTCACCTTGAAGAAGCGAACTATATAAATAAACTGTGAAACTTATGGTTATTGGAATAGAAACAAAAGTACGAATCAGTAATTTATTTTTTAATCTATTATGCTCATTAGTAGGAATACAATCACTAATATTCAACACCCTCTCAATAAAGCATCTTGTTCCACAAAATGGCCCTTTAAAGCAATATCAGGCGCAGCTTTATTCCAGATTTGCGCCCGATGATTGAATAGTCTTTTTCTGCTATGAGCTGGTATTGTAGAACAGTTTAACTCTCTTTCAAAAATTTCTTATGTGCTCTTGAGGTGATTAAAGATATAATGCAAATTGCTGCAAATGAAACAATCCACCCAACAAGCAAATAAACTGCTGTATTAGGCTTAGGGTTATCTACAACAAGAAAAGCAATAATCGTAAAAAGCAGTGAAAGTCCGATTGCCTTTAACACTGTATTTTTTCTTGTTCTTTGCATAATTCACACTCCCCTCGTAATGATCCATATTTGACACCGCAATCTGATCCCTATAGCCAGATTAGGCGCTAATATTTATTCCTGATTAGCGCCCGATTGCTTAAGATATTCAACTAATACCACTATGTCTGAGCCGTTGTTTAGGTTTCCTTATTTTTCCTAATTTTAGGTACGCTAATAAGAAGTAATCCAGTCACAGCAATAATAAAAAATATGATGTTAGTACTGTTAAATTCATTTTGAATTACAGCCAAAGATAGGCCACCTACAGCAAACAATAAAAAACCTAACCAAAATAATTTTCTTTGTTGCAATACAATCCCCCCCTAAGTAGTTAATTCCCTGTGCCACAATCTGGCCCTACAATTGCAATTTGGACGTTACCCTTTATTCTGGAACAGTGCCCGGTTGCATTAACTGTTACCTCCGTAATAATTTACTTCTTTTTATTTGTTTTTTCTGCAGTTTTATATCCTGCGATAAACATTAGAACTCCCAAGACCACCTTTATAAGTAGAAAAATTGGATGTCACCCTTTCTGCCTTTCTTACCGTGAAAACTCACCAAAATTTATACAACAATCTGTCCCTTTAACTTGATACCAATTATTTCAAATTCCAAGAATTAACTCAATCTTTTTTCTATAAAAAATGGCACTTACCTTATTCGCGATAAGCGCCCG
The DNA here is from genome assembly GCF_042685205.1 of Lentibacillus juripiscarius. Taxonomy (NCBI): domain Bacteria; kingdom Bacillati; phylum Bacillota; class Bacilli; order Caryophanales; family Bacillaceae; genus Lentibacillus; species Lentibacillus juripiscarius. The sequence goes on along the minus strand of NZ_JBHUNA010000010.1, from coordinate 4,061 downwards.
TTTGCTTTATAAAGGTTTTTTAAATACAAAGCTCACTTTGTCATAATTCATTTTTTCTTCATAAAATCGGTGTGCATTGGTACGCTTTAATCCTGATGATAAGGCAACGCTTTCGTAGCCACTTGCTTTAGCCCACTCATGTACGTAGGATAACAGGCTTTCACCATAACCATTTGAACGTTTATTTTCATCAGTGACCAAATCGCATACCCAAACAAAGCGCCCGTAATAAAGTGTGATCATGGGTTTAAACCCTGTAACCGCAACAATTTCTCCTTGGTCATACAAAGCGAATAGTCTGTACATGTCCCTTTCCTTGGCTTCCGTTACCAAATCAAGATAGGCTTTTTTATCAAGATGAGTACGTAATTGATTTATTACTGGAAAAGCCTCAAGAATTTCCCCTCGGGATTGAAGTTCTTTAATAGTTGGAGTATCCATTGCTAATCTCCTCTTTAAATGTATGTCAGCTTATTTTCTCATTCAATTTTCCATCAAAAATCCTGCAATTATTCCGCGAAAGCGCCCGATTGAAGAACAACTTTAATTAACTTTTTTAAACCTTTTTATAGCACCAGTTATCATCATAGCCACCCCTATATAATTGACAATCATACCCGCAATAATAAAGCCATAATTTATCTTCTCCACAAATAACCCAATAAGCAACAGACATATGCTAATCAAAAATAGAACTATACTGATTTTAAAATATGTCAATTAAAGTCCCGCCCCTTCTTTCAAAATCACCACAAATTTTGTTCAGTAATAGCACCCTTTAATGGAACTAAATAGATGATTAATTATTTGATGTTGATAGCGACCTAAAGGACATAATTAATAAAAACAAAAATCCAATAGAACCTCCCATTGCAAGTAACTTAGCAGCGACCGGTTCCTTATTAAAAAAAGTGTATATACCAAAGAACAGAAGTATTGCGAGTATAGTTCGAGAAATATCTATTCTGATTTTATTTTTATTTAACTCTTTTGTCGTCATAAAATAAAACTCCTTTTACCGATGATTTATTTCAATTTTAACATACACTGCTCCACAAAATGGCCCTTATGTATAATGCGGGCGCTGATCCTTATTCCAGAAGTGCGCCCTTTTACGGAATAGTCCTGTTGTTGGCTGCTATCACGATTGCATTTTATTAGATTAGCTATGTTAAGACTTTCAAAGACTTTCATCTAATTTATTCGAATATCAAATTCCAGAAAGAGGCACCGCCACCAGCCATCCAATACGATAGAACACCGAGGGAGATGAGGAACCAAGCCACTCGCCATACGGTCTCTTTTCTTGAAAGCTGAATCCAATAAAAAGCACCCCACCACACATAAGTCGTCATAATTGCAAAGTCTATCCCAGGGTAAGACACCTGGCTCATTGCATTTCCGAACCAAGCTAATAGACTAATCGGTACAATAATTATTAAAATAACTATGTTGAGGATGTGAAAAATCCGATTTCTCATTTAAATCTTCCAGCCCCCTAACGATGCGAAATTCCAGTAATCTATCCAAAACCACAAAACGGTTACAGAAATTAAAAACCAGATAAGTCTCCAAGCATATGTTTCTTTTCGAAATTGAATAAAATAAAAAATTCCCCACCAAACAACAGTAGCTATAATAATAAAACGAATAAAAAGTGAATTAACACTTAAAAAAGCAAATAAACAGATTGCCTCTACAATAATAAAAACCATTATGTTGAGGCTGTGAAAAATCCAGTTTCTCACTTTAAACCTCCAGACTACATTTAACAATACTGCCTTTGATTTATACCAATTATTTCAAATTCCAGGAACTAACTCAATCCTTTTTCTCTAAAAAATGACGCTTACCTTGTTCGCGATAAGCGCCCGATTGGTGAACTATTTGTTCCTAGATATAAATAATCTTTGAGAGAAAAAGTAGGCTATGGTCGCCACCAAAAGGGTTATCAAAAAAGGAATTATTGAAATCCGACCAAATTCCACTTCTTGTTCAATATTACCATTCACTGAAGATAGGTCGGGAGTATAAAGTGCTGTCAGAAGCCAACCTGATAAAACTTGACCTACCACATATAACAAACCGAAACTTAATATAAACACCACGTATTTTTTCATCTTTTACACCTTCTCTTAAATGGAATACACTTTGAATTTTATGCAATAAAATGGCCCGTTTGCGGAACAGTTGCAATTTGGTTTGTCAATGTAAATGTATCAAACTTTATCATTTTAGGCGAGAAGACTCCACCCTCATTTTTGCTAAGGTGATTACTCTATACAGTAAAAATTTTAACGTCCTAATTATAAGTGCAACTAAGCTAAGTACCTGCGCCTAAAAGGCTTGGCGCTTGCCAAGTTTTCTTTAGGATTGCTTTACTTCTCCCCTGCTCTCAATATACAATAGATTAAAACAGGAACAGGAGTGATTTGGCATGGCTCATGAGGATTGTATTTTCTGCAAGATAATCGACGGCGAAATTCCGTCGGCAAAAGTGTATGAAGACGAAGCCGTTTATGCATTTCTGGACATCTCCCAAGTAACAAAAGGACACACACTGGTCATACCGAAAACACATACGAAGAATATTTACGAAACACCACCGGAAGTTGCCGGAAAATTGTTTGAGCGCATCCCAAAAATCGCAGACGCCATCAAAAGTACTTATCAGCCCATCGGTATGAATCTTTTGAACAACAATGAAAAGCCCGCTGACCAATCCGTATTTCACCTACATATTCACCTGATTCCGCGCTATGGAGAAAATGATGGGTTTTCATCAAACTGGACAGTACATTCGGATGATTACACGCAGGATGACCTTCAGAATATCGCACAGGAACTTAATGCATCTTTGTAAATTTTAGAAAATTACCACTTTTATTTTTGCGGTTTTTTTGTTATACTGATAGTATGTTTTCGCAGCTGGCAGCGTGCACAGCTGGAAAGCCAACATTAGCTTAGCTGAGAAGAGGAGAGATTAGAAATGAATACAAGAGTTTTGGTGCTTTTATCGATGCTGCTGGGGATTGGGGCTGTATTGCACTTTATTATACCGCCATTCTTTTACGGAATGAAACCTGACATGTTGCTTTCCATGATGTTTCTGGGAATCATGCTTTTCCCGAAAGCAAAATATGTCGCTGTATTATCACTGGGAGCCGGTTTCATTTCAGCATTGACAACACAGACTCCCGGGGGACAGATTGCAAACATGATTGATAAACCGATTACCGGTATCCTGTTTTTTGGGCTGCTGCTGCTAGTCAAAGATCATATGAACAGCAAAATAAATGTGCCGGTACTGACCGCAGCCGGAACGATGATCAGTGGTTCCATCTTCCTGACCGTCGCACTCTACATCATCGGGCTGATGGACGGCGCGTTCACACTGCTGTTTGCGACGATCGTACTGCCGGCGGCGTGCTTGAATACAGCTTTCATGGTAGTTGTTTATCCAATCGTCCAATCTGTATTAAAACGGTCACAGCCACTGAAAGCAGCCTAGATGTACACCATGCAACACTATCCATCCATCAATCCCCTGGCACTCTTTTGTCAGGGGATTTTTAGGCATCTTTACCGGTAAAAAATATAGAAGAATGTGGAAGGGAGCGTAAACGTATGGCAAAGGGAAAATCGTTTATTCTTGGCATTATTGCCGGCGGCGCGGCTGGTGCTGCTACAGCATTGCTGAGCACACCTGAATCCGGCAAGGATCTTCGTAATCGGGCAAAAGAGCAAAGTGTGGAATGGAAGGAGCTTTTTGAAAAGCTAAGAAACGATAGCATTCGTTTGAAAGAACAGATCACGCAAACGTCCAAAGAGGGAGCTGTTCTGGTTAGGGAACTTACACAAGAAATGAAAAATTCCGTTAAAACATGGAAAGAAACGGTGGACCCACACCAGGAGAATATCCAGGAATACCTGATGCAAATCGAATCAAGCCTGAAAGAGCTGGAAGACAAAGTACAAAACCAGTCCAACTAGAATAGAGTAGGGTAACCTTTCTCAAGGCTACCCCCTCATCAAACCGCACGTGCCCTATTAAGGCATAC
>NZ_JBHUNA010000009.1:179313-303826 GCF_042685205.1 Lentibacillus juripiscarius | reverse complement strand
GTATGCCTTAATAGGGCACGTGCGGTTTGATGAGGGGGTAGCCTTGAGAAAGGTTACCCTACTCTATTACTGGTTCATTCCAAAGCAGGAAACCCTTTGATGGTACCTGTACCTACCTGTTACAGCCCGAGTGAAAAATGGGCTGTTTGCGGAAAATAGTCAGAAGCAGTCGCATGGATTAGCAGCTTATCATATAAAGGAATGGAAGGGAAACGGAGGCAGGATGGCACCGTGTCGGCCACTCGTAAATGCGTTGCATGGTGTTCCGATCTCTGCCTGACAGGAGGGAAGAAGATGAAACTGCGCGAACAGATGCCGGAACTAACAGGTGCATCTAAATGGCTGAATAGCAAACCAGTTTCGCGTGCCGATTTAATCGGTGAAAAACCAACACTGATCCACTTCTGGTCTATTAGCTGTGATATGTGTAAAGATGCAATGCCGAAACTAAATGAATTTCGAGATGGATATAAACAGGATTTAAACATAATCAGTGTCCATATGCCGCGTTCAGAGAAAGACCAGGATCTCGACGCGGTCAAGAAAACAGCTGCAGAACACGATATCACACAGCCGACTTTTGTTGACAACGAGCATACCTTGACCAATGCATTTGCTATTAAGTACGTACCGGCATACTATATCTTTGATGTAAGCGGTAGACTGCGGCATCGTCAAAGCGGCGGGGCAGGAATGAAAATGCTCACCAAACGGATCAACCGGGTTCTTGATGAAACCAATAAATAAGATGAGCGAATAACTTTTGTCTTGGCTAAAATAACGGTGAACAGCAGGGAAATGCGCAACCAATTTTCCTGCTGTTTATTTATTGCAAAAGTTGGGTCTGAGCGCCTGAACTAGGACGGGTTCGAGGGCACGGTAGCTTATCAGGGATATGAGTGCACGTCCCCAGAATTAGCCGCTCTTACATTTAATATTGTTGTCCAAGCATTTATAATTTATTAATTAAAAAAGTTTTAAAAATTACGCAAAAGTATGGAATTTTACTTCGGAACCCGTTATATTAGATATTATGAAATGTCATCGGGGAGGGATAGCATTGAATACGTTAGAAAAATTAAAGCAGTTTTATTGGCCATACAAAAAGTACTTAATTGCTTCATTATTTTCCTTGCTTTTTGTAGTGGCCATTACAGTTGTTTACCCAATTGTTTTACAGTTAACAATCGATGAGGTTGTACTAAAGGACCGGTATCCATTAATTCCATACATTGCGGCCGGATTCTTTCTTATTATGCTTGCGAAGGCAACTGCAACATTTTTCCATCAATATATGGGAGACCTGTTTGGGATAACTTCTGTTTACAAGGTGCGTGAAGCTCTGTACGAAAAGCTGCAAGTATTGTCGTTCAAGTATTATGACAATGCCAGAACGGGTGATATTATGTCCCGGCTGACGACGGACGTGGAAATGTTCCGGAATTTCCTGTCTTTTGGTTTTTCGGAACTCATACGAATAACCCTGCTTATTGTAATCAGTTTAGGGGTTATGTTTTATTATTCTATTCCTCTTGCATTGATAACGATGGCGTCTATGCCATTTTTAGCGGTGGTTGTGTTTATGTTCGACAAACGGGTCCATCCCGCCTTCAGAGGAATCCGAAAATCATTTGGCAGACTAAATACACGTGTACAGGAAAATATCAGCGGAATGAATACCGTAAAATCGTTATCAAGAGAGGACTTTGAAATAGGCAGATTTTCTGACAGCAATGATAATTACCGGCAAAATTATTTATTTACAGCAAATATATGGTCAAAATATATGCCGGTGATGGAATTCATCGGGAATGCATGTGCGGTACTACTGTTAGCTTATGGCGGCTATCTGGTAATGAACGGTAACCTTAACCTTGGCGAACTTGTAGCTTTTTTCAGTCTTGTCTGGTATATCATGGGACCACTTATGAACCTTGGCTTTGTCGTCAATCAGTTTTCACAGGCTAAAGCCTCCGGTGAACGGCTGCTGGAAATATTGGAGGCAAAAGAAGATATTGTGGAGAAAGATGGTGCCATTGATACCCCAATCAAAGGGCATGTCACCTTCAATGATGTCACGCTGACATATATAAAAGACGATGATACGGCACTTTCAAACATAACATTTGACGCACCTCCTGGGAAAATCATTGGTCTAATCGGTTCAACGGGGTCCGGGAAAACAAGTATTACACAACTGATTACCCGTTTTTATGAACCAGAAAAAGGCGAAGTGCTCGTTGACGGGAGACCGGTGGATGCTTACAAACTGAAAACACTCCGTCAGCATATCGGGTTTGTTTTGCAGGAATCATTTCTGTTCTCCACTACCATTAGGGAAAATATCCGTTATGGAAACCCCCAAATACCGGAAGAACAGATTATCGATGCTGCCAAGCGGGCACAGGCGCACGATTTTATCATGGAGATGCCAAATGGATATGATACGATGCTTGGTGAACGTGGAATGGGGTTATCCGGCGGTCAAAAACAGCGTATCGCGATTGCCCGGGCAATATGTATTAACCCAAGTATTTTAGTGCTTGATGATGCGACTTCAGCTGTTGATATGGAAACAGAATTCAAAATTCAACAGGCATTGAAAGAGGTTATGAAAGGAAGGACCACCTTCATCATTGCCCATCGTATCTCATCGCTAAAGCATGCTGATGAAATACTTGTTCTCGAAAATGGGGAAATGGCAGAACGCGGCAAACATAATGAACTTGTGAACAACAATGGACCATATGAACGGATTTATCGGATTCAGTACCAGGACCGGGAACAAATTATGGATACAGCCACATAAGGGGGGGAGACATATGAAAAAAGGGAACAAAATGTCCAAAGAAAACCGTCATCTGAATCGTTTTTATTATACAGTTGATCACGCAGTTGAAAAACCGTTTAACTGGCAGCAAATGTGGCGTTTACTTGTTTATCTGAAACCATATTCCAAGACGTATCTGCCTGGTTCCATTATAGCAATGCTTATTTCAACTGCCGTACGCCTAATTGTACCAATCCTGATCGGTAAAGTTGCTATTGATACAGTAATCGCCAATGAAGATATGACGATGTTAACTTATCTCGTTATCGGCATCGGTCTGTTATATCTGCTCAGCTATGTTGGGAATATTTTTCGCATAAAGTGGGTCAACATTCTCGGACAAAATGTTATTTATGATTTGCGGCAGCACCTATTTTCTCATATCCAACGGCTGTCACACCGATTTTTTGACTCACGTTCAGGCGGATCGATTATCGTTCGGATTATGAATGATACGAACTCGCTGCAGGAATTGTTTACAAACGGAATTATTAATCTGTTAATGGATATTGTCATGCTTACAGGAATGGTTGCTATTTTATTTGCACTAAGTCCGAAACTGGCACTGGCGATATTGGTTATACTGCCAATCATGTTCTATATTTCAACTAAGCTCAGACGGAATATCCGCCGCTCATGGCAGAATGTACGAATTCAGCAGTCTCGGCTGAACTCCCACCTGAATGAAAGTATACAGGGCATTCGCATCACCCAATCATTTTCCCAGGAAAAAGAGAATGAGGAATATTTTGATGGGGTTAACACCGATAATTTTACGAGCTGGCGTATGGCTACAAAGAAAAGCGCTATGTTCCGTCCATTTGTTGAAATGAGTAATGCAATTGGAACGATTATTCTCATATCATATGGGGCTTACCTTATTCTGCTTGGTGAAGCGAACGGTGGTATTTCAACAGGTACGTTTGTGTCATTTGCTTTCTATATCGGAATGTTCTGGGAACCAATATCCCGCCTTGGGCAGATGTATAACCAGCTGCTGATGGCCATGTCGGCATCTGAACGCATTTTTGAATTTCTTGATCAAAAACCGAATGTGGAAGATAAACCGGATGGAGCCGATTTGACTGATATGCAGGGGCATATTGAATTTGGCCGGGTTCAATTCGCGTATGATGAAGAGCGGATTGCTTTGCACGAAATATCCTTGGAGATGAAAGCAGGGGAGACGGTTGCACTAGTTGGACATACCGGCAGCGGGAAATCCACCATAGCCAATCTGATCAGCCGTTTCTATGATCCTACAGAAGGTGCTGTCAAAATTGATGGGCATGATCTTCGTGATGTGAAACTTGATCGGCTCCGTCAGCAAATCAGTGTCGTGCTCCAGGATACATTCATTTTTTCCGGGACCATTCTGGAAAACATTCGCTTCGGCCGCCCTAATGCGACAGACGAAGAAGTGATCGAGGCGTCAAAAGTCGTCGGTGCCGATGAATTCATTCAGCGCCTTGCGAATGGGTACGAAACGGAGGTGGAAGAACGGGGCAACATTCTATCGGCAGGGGAGCGTCAGCTATTATCGTTTGCCAGGGCATTGCTCGCAGATCCGAGAATTCTCATCCTGGATGAAGCGACCGCAAGCATTGACACTGAAACCGAGATGAAAATCCAGACAGCCCTGAAGCGTCTGTTAAACGGCCGGACCGCGATTATTATCGCCCACCGCCTTTCAACTATTAGGGAGTCTGATAATATCTTTGTATTGGAAAATGGTAAAATCCTTGAAAGTGGCAACCATGATGAACTGATGCAGCAACGTGGGGAATACTTTGAACTAGTCAAATCCCAATTTGAAATGCTGGATGCTATATGATTGTTTAAGCCTCTTTTCTTAACTTCATAAGAGCGCAACTAAGGTTTTCGCCATTAAGGCTTGGCTATAAGCCAGGTTTCTAAGAGTGACGCGGAAAGCCACAGTCTATTAAAAAACAGCTTTCCTTTTAAAGAAGGAAAGCTGTTTTTGTTACAGTAAATTCTTTTCTATCTGTTTCATTTCATATAAGTAGCCTTTTTGCTGCATTAATTCGTCAAATGATCCGGTTTCAACGATTTCGCCATGGTCCATGACAATAATCTGATCCATTTTCTCCAGGTTTGTTAAGCGGTGGCTGACAATAACAAGTGTGTCATCGGCAGCCTGTTCAAAAAGGTGGCGGTAAATGGACTGTTCCGTGAGCGAGTCGACCGACGATGCAGGTTCATCCAGCAGCCACAAATGTGCTCTTTTCAGCATCGCCCGGGCAAGGGCCAGCCGCTGTTTTTCCCCGCCTGATAAATTATCACCTTTTTCGCGGACTGGATCATCCAACGCCAAATAGTCGAGGTGCACTTTTTCAAGAACACCGATCATTTCTTCATCGGTTAATCCATCTTTCGCCAGAATCAAATTGTCTCTAACCGTACCAAAGAAAAAATGATTTTCCTGCAGCATGACAGCCGAATGTTCCCAGATGGACTCCGGAGCAATTTGTTCAACGGGGATACCATCCAGGGTGATGGTACCTGAATCAGCCTGGCTTAGTCCGAGGAGCAGCTGCAGAAGAGTTGACTTACCTGAGCCGCTGGGGCCGGCAATAGCCGTCTTAGAACCAGCTGGGAACGTGATGTTAATCTGTTTTAATGCTTGCCGCTTCTCTCCGGGAAAAGTGAATGAGACGTCACTAACTTGAGTCGTTATTGACCGGGCTTGCGTCAGCTGGATAGAACCATGTCCGCCTGCTGTATGCGGTGTTTCCGTTGCAACTGCAGAGAGCCGGCTTGCTGCGCGTTGACTGTCCTGCAGATGAATCGGAAGTGCAGCCATCGGTCCCGCATCCTCAAATACAGTCAGGGAAATCAGCACAAACATGGCCAACAATATACCATCCAATTGCCCACTGCTGATGAAAAAAGCACCCGTGGCGAGCACGAACCAAGTCACCAATAATGATAGAAATGTATTGACTGATTCGCTGTATAGCTTGTTCATGTTTTCACGTTTTTGTTCGCTAATGTAGTTATCCGACGACTGGATCAGGTTTTGTTTAGCTGTTTCCACTTTTTGATGGATTGTCAGGTCCCGAAAGCCATTCAAGAATTCAGCAGTTTGAACAGACAGGCTGCTTCGCCATCTCCGTACATCATAATTAATTTTTTTCTGCCGCCATACAAACAAAGCTGGCATAACAACGACCGTCAGCAACAAACCAATCAACAGGATCAGCGCAATATAAACGGAAAAGAAACTGGTAAATAAAATGGTGCTCAGAAAAACAACCGCCAGTACAATCGGCGGATAAAACACACGGAGAAAGAAGTGCTGCAATGTTTCCACATCTCCAACAACCCGGGAAAGCAGATCACCGCTCCGGTATTTTTGAAACAGTCCAGGCACTAAAGGTTCCAATTTTTGGAAAAAGGAAACTCGTAGGTTGCTTAAAATAGTGAATGTCGCCCTATGCGAGAAATAGCGTTCGGCATAGCGGACAATTGCTTTCGTTATTCCGAGCAGTTTCACTGTAGATGTAAGAATAATCAGTGAGTAGAGTGGAGGTGTCAGTGCAGCCTTGGAAATCAAGTAGCCGCTGGCAGCAAACAGGCCAACAGCGGTTATGCCAGCTGTAAACCCAAACAGAATGGAAAGTAAAATATCCTTTTTTTCTGTTGCCATTGCTTTAAGAATAATCGCCAAGTCATTCATGATTCTTCCCTCCATCGTGCACAAATACCATTTCCCGATATTCCGGGACATCCCTTAAGAGCTCGGAATGGGTTCCTGCAGCAAGAAGTCTGCCATGCTCCAGAAAAAGGATGGTATCTGCATCCTTAATTGTATAGAGACGGTGGGCCACTGTAATCACTGTTGCCTGCTGTGCGAGTTGTCTGATAGACGCATACAGTATCCGTTCCGTATAAAGATCGAGTCCTGTTGTCGGTTCATCGAAGAGAATAATCGACGGCTTTTTCAGAAAAGCCCTTGCAAGTGCCAGCCGCTGCATTTCGCCGCCTGACAGTCCTCTTCCCGCTTCGCCGACAGGTGTATCATAGCCTTGTTCCAGCTGATTGATGACGCCTGCAATCCCAGCCTGCTCGGCAGCTCGTTCGATTTCGCCGCGAGTATGATCCTGGCTGCTGCCGATAGCAATATTCTCAGCTATTGTTCCTGAAAAAAGATATGGGTGCTGAGATATATAATTTAATTGGCTGAACCAGCTATTTTTGCTGTATGCTGCCAGTGAATGATCATTGACCATGATATTCCCTTCCCTGAGGGGGAGGAGGCCGGCAATCAGGTGAAGCAGGGTTGACTTTCCGGATCCGCTCCGGCCGACAATAGCAATATTTCCGCGTGGAGGGAACGTGGCATTTATATTTTTCAGGCTGAAAAGTCCTTCTTCATAATGATAACCGGCCTGCTGCAGCTGAATCGACGGCGGCACTGCACCAGCAGATAGCTCCACGTTTCCCCAATGCAAAGGATCCGTCTCTTCGGCCAGTTCATTTATCACTTTAGCTGCTGCTCCTTTGCTGCTTTGTCCGCTGTGAAAGGTACTGCCAAGCTCTTTTAATGTGGCGTAATATTCAGGTGCCAGCATGAGCAGAAAGAAGGCTGTAAAAAATGATACCTGTTCGTAAATAATCATTTGGATCGCGAGTTCGAGGGCTACAATGCCAATGCTGAGCATGGAAATTAGTTCAAGCATGAACGAAGAGGTGAATGCTATTTTCAGTATTTCCATCGTTGCATCTCTAAAGCTAAGGCTACTTGTTTCCATCGCTTTTTCCTGTGCTCGGGAACGCCGGTATAATTTCAGCGTTGTCAGCCCTTGCAGCGCATCCAGAAATTGACCTGAAAAAGCGGTCAGTTTTTCCTGCTGCTCTTCCGATTTGTTTTTTGTCTGCATGCCGATAATAATCATGAAGAGCGGAATGAATGGGGCAGTAATGATCATAATCAGCCCTGTATGGATATGTTGAGTAAAGGCAATTGTCAGAATAACAACCGGAATAATGGAGGCCTGAATCAGCTGGGGGATATATTCACTGAAATAACTGTCCATTTCATCAACCGCGTCCAGCAGTATGCTTATTTTCCCACCGGATTGGCCTTGTCCAGCCTGCAGGACGGATTCACCAGCAAATTTATCCAGAAGCGATTTCCGATATACTGCCTTAACGTCCGCCGCCATTGCAATGCCTGTTCGCCGGCCGGTATAAGTAAATGTGGTCCGGAGCAGGAGTATGATAGCCAGTCCAGCAAGCATCCAGCTAATCTCTGAAAAAGTTTGCCCTTGTACAAAAATATGGTCGACAGCTGCTGAGAGAAAGTACGCCTGCAGGACGACCGTCACTGCCGTTATCACGGCCAGGATGCACAGGAAGATGATACGTTTTTTGTGATTGAGCAGGATACTACGCAGACCGTCCATCGTTTATTCCTCCAATGCATCGTGATAATGATTTGTTATTTCTTACCTTTGACATACTCTGCATCAAATAAAAACAATTTCATTAAGAGGATCAGCGACGGAATCAACAACAGTAGTCCGCCGATGAATGCCACCACCAGGGCAATGCCCATAGAGGTGTGCGTGGCCCCTTCATGAATGGATATATAAGGGTCAAGCAGGTATGGGTAATGTCCAATGCCATAACCAAAAAATGCAAACAGAAACTGCAGCATGACACTGATGAATGCCAGCCCATAATGCTTCTGCCGGTAAAGAAGCCACACTGCTATTAAGAAAAACCCAACAGATAGACCGAACACCCACCATAGGTCGAGCATACTTTCATAATGCCTTTCATTATGCTGGCTTAATACGATGAATGTGGTCAGTGCTGCAATGATCGTTGGCGTGCTCCAAAACAGCGCAAATGTCCGGACTAGTTTCAGTGCCGGTAAATCTCTGGCGCGTGCAGCATAGAATGCCAGAAAAGTGGCACTGATGAATAGAATGGATACAATCGACAGCGCAACAATGCTCCATGACAGGGGACTGGTGAATAGTTCCATGTATTTTAAGGAGACGCTCCCGTTTTCTTCTTTGATAAATCCGCCTTCCGATATGGTGAGAGCAATTGATAGCGATGCCGGTATTAGCAAGCCGGATGCACCGTACAGAAACGTATACACCGTACTCTCTTTGGATCCGTAATTTTCAAATGCGTAAAACGAGCCGCGGATAGCGAGAAGAATAATGGCAAAACTCGCCGGCACCAGCATTGCTGTCCCATAATAATAAGCGGTTTCCGGGAAGAAGCCAACAATCCCGACAAAGAAAAAGACGAAAAAGACATTCGTAACTTCCCAGACCGGTGACAGATATCTTGCTATCAGCTGATTGATCACATGATCTTTTTTCGTAAATCTGGCATAAAAAGCAAAGAAGCCAGCACCGAAGTCAATCGATGCTACAATCAGATATCCATAAAGAAAAATCCATAAAACAGTAATGCCGACCAGTTCATAGCTCATTCGTCATCACCCTTTTTTAAGCTCGGATAGTGTTTCTCCAGTTCCTCTTCGGCAGGGTTGTTCCGGAAAAGTTTCCGCAGTGTAATGACACATAACGTGCCAAGCACAATGTATAGCGCCAGGAAAAGGAAAAACATGTGTGTAACGTAAGGCGAAGATGTGGCAGCCTCTTCTACAGTCATATATCCCCGGATAATCCACGGCTGCCGTCCCTCTTCAGCATAAATCCAGCCGAATTCGATAGCCATCAATGCCAAAGGCCCACTTAGTGCGATAAGATACAACATTCCTTTATTGTGTTCATTCCATTTTTTTACCTTGGCTAAAACGAGATACAATAGTGCAATTACCGGAAGGAAAAAGCCGATAGTCACCATCAGATCGAACATGTAATGCACCCATAATGGCGGCTGTTCGTCCTCCGGAAATGCTTCTAGGCCCGTCACCTCAGCGTTAAAATCACCATGAGCCAGAAAGCTTAAAAACCCTGGAAGACGAATTTCGCCGGTTGGTTCATTATCCTCATTCAGCCATCCAAACAGGATCAGATCGGCATTTTGTTCCGTTTCGAAATGCCATTCTGCTGCGGCTAATTTCTCGGCCTGATGATCAGCAAGGAATTTAGCTGAGAAATCCCCGGCTAATGCCGTCAGGAGGGCGAACAGGAATGTCAGTGTCATTGTAAGCCGCAGCGCTTTTTTATGATAATCTGTCATTTTCCCTTTTAGAATCATAACAGCTGTTATCGCAGCCAAAATAGCCGCACACGTCACATACGCCGATGTCAGAACGTGGAACACTTTCGTTGGTGTTGCCGGGTTCAGCATTGCTGCCAGCGGATTGACTGCAGAAAAGGTCCCATCCTGTGTTTCAAACCCTTGCGGCGTGTTCATAAAAGCATTTACCGTGGTGATAAACACTGCAGAAAACCCGCCGCCGATAATAATTGGAAGCGAGAAGGACCAATGGATATACGGATTGTTGAATCGGTCCCACGTATATAAGTAGATTCCTAAAAAGATTGCCTCAAAGAAAAAGGCAAAGACTTCCATAAACAGCGGTAAACTGATAACGTTGCCGGCAACTTGCATAAAATTCGGCCATACCAGGGACAGCTGAAGTCCAATTGCGGTACCTGTCACAACACCAACGGCAACCGTAATAACGAATCCGCGCGTCCAACGTCTGGCTAGAAGCTGGTAGTGCGGATCATTTTTTTTGATGCCGATAAATTCAGCAATAGAAATCATCAGCGGTATCCCTACCCCAAGTGTAGCAAAAATAATATGAAACCCGAGCGTCATCGCGGTCAGCAATCTGCTCATTAGGACTGTATCCAGTTCCATTGTTGTACCTCCTTATGAAGCCATTTCTCCAGCTGCAGCCAAGAGAACGGGCATGGAATTTCCGGTTATCATAGCTGGTCCTCACGATTGACCAGTGTTTCAAAATGGGCATGAATAAGTTTTCCCTATACTCATAGTATAAACGATTGTGTCATACAGCGTGGGCTGTTGCTGTGACAGGAAAATGAAAACTTTGTAGCGAATTGATTACAAAGGCTGTTTTTAAAAGATTGTTGCTTTTGTGTCATTCCCTGTTAAATATTTTCTATAAACTACGACGTAAGTGCTACGTTGGGGTAGCCAAAAGTCGCGCGAAAATCAGGAAAGTCGCGCGAGCCGGGTCGAAAGTCGCGCGAAAATCAGGAAACTCTTCACCGAAAGACTTGCAACACGACGAGCAACCAAGTGTATTTCCGGAGCGGGGCGGGGGTCATAGCAAACTGCAACTAGCTGTCACCATGTCGCAGTTTAGATCAACTACGCTGGAAAAACAGCATAGTTTACGAAAAGGGCCGTTACAAAAGACGTTTCGTTCTTCGACATAAACCATATGTCATTTACACAACAGTGTGATAGACTATAGACCATGGGAAGTACATTGGATAATGGGGGGGCAGTGGAATGAAACGAGATTATGCCGTAATCGGTCTGGGGCGCTTTGGAGGCAGCATTTGCCAGGAACTAAATCAGGAAGGTATGCAGGTACTGGCCATTGATAAAGATGAGGACAAGGTAAACGAATTTAAGAATATTGCATCCCATGCAGTCATCGCCGATTCAACGGATGAGGCGACGTTAAGGGAACTGGGGATTAAAAATATTGATCATGTGATTGTGGCAATTGGCGACAATATTCAGGCAAGTATACTGACAACTGTTGTTCTGACTGATCTTGATATTAAGAAAATTACAGTGAAAGCACAAAATGACTATCACGAGAAAATTTTGAACCGGATTGGTGCCCACCAGGTTGTTCATCCTGAACGGGATATGGGAAAGCGAATTGCTCATAATATTATTTCCAATAACATTCTGGATTATCTGGAGCTTTCCGACGACCATAGCATTGTAGAAGTGAAAGCCGGTGAACGAATGCGCGGCAAGACGCTGGTGGATCTCGATATTCGTGCAAATTACGGCTGTAACGTTGTCGCCATTAAGCGTGATAAAGAAATCAATGTATCACCGGCAGCAGATGATGTCCTGAAAGAAGGGGATATTCTCATTATTATTGGAGCGGATAAGGATATTTCCAGATTTGAGAAACATCTTGTCATTGATCAAGGCTAGGTGACCAGGGGCGGAAAATAACCCTGTTATTAGAAAAACTTGGCTTTCACCAAGTCTTTATAGTGAAAGCCTTAGTTTTACTTATAAGGTCGTCCATAATTTATATTTTCTGACGTTACAAAAAAGTGCCGTGAACGTTATGTTCACGGCACTTTTGAAATTGCATCAGGATTCTGGAAAGGAGGGACACGAACCGTTCCTTTTTGTTCTTAAGAAATGCTGTGGATAACTGAAAAACAGAATTAACCACGTCCAGCTCCAGCGCCCAGCGACTAGCACGACTTCCTTCACTTCCGTGTGATAAGTCAGCATCGATTCGCTTACGCTCACCGTGCTTCCTTTATCTCCTTCGGCTCAGTCCAGTCTGTACGTCGCTAACCGGGCGCTTGCGCTTTTGTTAAACTTCCATAATGATCGGCAGTACCATCGGCCTGCGTTTTGTTTTTTCAAAGAGGAAAGGTGCGATGGTATCGGTTATTTCATTTTTGATTTCGGACCATTGACTTGTCCGGCGCTCCATCACTTTATCCAAGTGTTTTGCTACAAGTTTTTGCGCCTCATTGATTAAGTCTTCCGATTCACGCATGTAAACGAAACCGCGTGAAATGATATCAGGTCCGGATGCAATCTTGAATTCCTTCATATTGATGCTTACAACAACCATCACAAGGCCTTCCTCGGACAGAATACGGCGGTCACGCAATACAATATTGCCAATGTCACCAATGCCGCTTCCATCAACATAAATGGAGCCGGATGGGATTTTGCCTGCAATCATGGCGTTGTCTTTCCCAAGTGCCAGAACGTCACCGTTGTCCATAACAAAGGAATTGTTCGGATCGGTTCCGCAAGCTTCACCCAGCTTAAGATGCTCTTTCAGCATGCGGTATTCACCATGGATTGGCATGAAATATTTCGGCTGTATAAGCCTTAGCATTAGCTTCTGCTCATCCTGGCTTCCATGACCGGAAGTATGAATGTTGCTAAGTTTGCCGTGAATGACATCCGCACCTGCACGGTAAAGCTTGTTGATTGTCCTGCTCACACTGACCGTATTGCCCGGGATTGGGGAAGATGAGAACACGACTGTATCACCAGGGATAATTTGGATTTGCCGGTGAGTCCCATTTGCAATACGGGACAATGCGGCCATTGGTTCACCCTGGGACCCTGTGCATAGAATTGTCACCTTATGGGCGGGAAGACGGTTAATCTGATTTGGCTCAATAAAGGTATCTTTTGGAGCCTGAATATAGCCCAATTCCTGCCCGATACGAATAGATGATTCCATGCTTCGGCCGAACACGGCAATTTTCCGGTCGTGTTTGACTGCTGCTTCGACTACCTGCTGCAGGCGATAGATATTTGAAGCAAAGGTTGCAAATATTAATCGCCCGTCAACCCTATTGAAAATATCATTAATGTTTTCACCTACAACGCGTTCGGACATGGTAAAACCTGGCACTTCACTGTTGGTACTATCTGACAGAAGACACAGCACACCTTCTTTACCAATTTCAGCCATTTTTGCAATGTTTGCTGGCTCTCCAACAGGTGTGAAGTCAAATTTAAAGTCACCGGTATGGACGATATTTCCGGGTGGTGTTTTGACAACGATACCGAATGAATCAGGTATGCTATGGGTTGTTCGGAAAAAGGAAACAGACGTTTTACGGAATTTAATGACGTTATCTTCTTCAATGTTATGCAATTTTGTACTTCGCAACAGACCATGTTCTTCCAGTTTGTTGCGGATTAATCCGATCGCAAGTTTGCCGGCATAGATAGGCACATTTACTTCGCGCAAGAGGTATGGGATGCCCCCTATATGATCCTCATGCCCGTGTGTTATGAATAATCCTTTTATTTTATCTTTGTTTTGCACGAGATAGGTGTAGTCCGGAATCACATAATCAATACCAAGCAGTTCGTCTTCGGGGAATTTGATCCCGGCGTCAACTAAGATTATCTCATCCTGGAATTGGATGCCATATGTGTTCTTTCCGATTTCACCAAGTCCGCCTAATGCAAATACCGCTGTCTGGTCATTTTTGACAAATTTCATCGGCTAGACGGTCTCCAATTCAAATTGGTCAGATTGCTTTTCATAATTTAAATGTGCTTCCGTCAGCGGCTGGATATATTCAATATTGATTTCATAGTTGCGATCGTATAGTTTATCACGGACTTCCCTTTCGGATTCGGCCTCGACGTATAGACTTTCCGTTCGTTCACGTACGGGTATCTCATCGGGCAAATCCTGATAAAATACTTTATAAATCATGGTTATCTCTCCTCACTTCTGTTTCGTCTGTTTTTAATAATCAAATTCCGTCTCCTGTTCCTATGGCTGGTATAAAATATTATCCACGGCAGATGCAAGCCGCAATTCGCGCATTTCTTTAAGGCTGTCATCTGCGGAATGTTTTTCCAGTTGTCCATTATAACCCTATTAGTTTTTTTTACACTAAACCTGATTCGTCCGACTGTGACTTCAGCCTTTAGAGTGCCTGTGTCCGCATGAGAGTGCAAATCCATACATGCAGGGTAGGTTTCCATCGGCTGTTCTATTCAGGGTAGTCTTTGTTAAAAGTAGTTGGTACACGTCTTCTTCCCAGAAAATCTTTCCACCGTTTTTTCAGCTTTTCCCTTAGGCGTTTAAGCATGCGCGCTGCATCTCCTTTCCACAGTTAAGAAAAGCAATAAAAACGTTCTGCCGATCCAATCCCTCTTACTATATAGTATAATACGGTTACAGCAATTTTGAAATGAAAATAATGTATTTGTTTTAAAAAAGTTGTTTTTGCCGCAATTTGTATCTTTATTATTCGTTTCCAATTGGAATATTATGCAAAAGAAAAACAGGAACCCGGGAGATGTCGGATTCCTGTCAGTATCAGCCGATTGCTTTTGCATTATCAGGTACTGCGAATGGATTTTCCTGATTGATATGGTCGTAAAACATGACACCATCAAGGTGATCGATTTCATGCTGTACGACAATCGCAGCGAAGTCGCGCAGACGCAATTTCAGATCGTTTCCTTCCATATCTTTCGCTTTAACCGTGATGCGTGCATAGCGCGGGACATAGCCTTCTACGTCCCTGTCGACGGAA
Organism: Lentibacillus juripiscarius; assembly: GCF_042685205.1. Taxonomy (NCBI): domain Bacteria; kingdom Bacillati; phylum Bacillota; class Bacilli; order Caryophanales; family Bacillaceae; genus Lentibacillus; species Lentibacillus juripiscarius. Next base: position 288,766 of record NZ_JBHUNA010000009.1, on the reverse strand, counting down.
AGGCAGCCTTCTCCTGATGGTAAATAGGCCTTTTCAACGGAATGACTTACAATTTTAGGATTGATGAGCCCATAACTGTATAGTTTGCCTTTGGAATCCTCGAAATGAACTGCGCACATCCGCTTAGTGATGCCAAGCTGTGGCGCTGCGAGCCCGACACCTGGTCTTAATTGGTATCTGTCGGCCATTTCGTCGTCCTGACTGTTTTTAATAAACGTCAGTATGTCTTCCAGCAATTGTTTATCTTCTTCAGAAGGAGGAACAGGCACTTCCTGTGTTTTTTCGCGTAAAGCTGGATGGCCTTCACGTACGATATCGTCCATTGTTATCATATATGACACTCCCTAAACGTCAAAAATAGGTGGGTTATAAACGCACTTTTCCACCCCTGGATAAAGAAAGGGGCAGTTATCGAGATACGTATGGATAGTCATATTCTAACATAATTTCAATTCCCGTATCATAAAATTAACTTAGGACAAGCAATTTTTTATGGCACCAGGCAAGTACTGCTGACGGAATGAAATGAATTTGGTATGGTTCATAATATGTTATACTTGAAAAAAATGCTGCACCAGGAACGAAGGGGGCCTCATTAACGTGGTATCGAAAAAATCATTACTGATCAGTGCTGTTATCTTGTTTGTATTTCTGCCGGCGTGCAGCGGCACATCTGCTTCTGAACAGATTTACAATCACCTGGAAAAAGCGGTCGAACTGGAGGAAACGTTTGAGAAACAGCAGAATCCGATTGTGGAATTGGAACAGAAAGAGCAGGAAATATATAAGAAAATTATCGAATTGAGCATGGACGACTACGACAAGATTAAAGAACTGTCCGAGAAGGCACTGTCCAACATCGAAAAAAGAGAGAAAAAAATAGAACTGGAAAACGAAAGCATGCAGGCCTCGAAAGAAGAATTCATGAAAATGGAGGACAAGCTTGCTGACCTTGAGAAAGAGTCAGTACAGAAGAAGGCAGACGAGATGTTTGCTGCTATGACTGACCGCTACGATGCTTATGAGAAACTGCATGAAGCCTATTCTAAGTCATTGTCAATGGAAAAGGAATTATACACCATGCTTCAGGATAAGGAACTGGAACAGAAAAAATTGTCTGATCATATTTCCGGTTTAAATGACAGCTACCAGAAGGTGATCGACGCTAATAAGGAATTTAACGATCTTACGAATGAGTACAACGAACTGAAAAAGGAATTTTATAAAGCGGCCGATATTGATGTTTCGTACGAAAATACAGAAGAAAAGAAAGAAAAAAGCCCGGAGTCAGAGAAAAATGAATAAACTGCTGAATAAAGAATCGGGGAACCAGAAATGGTCCGGTTCTTTTTTATTCCTGGCAGGCCGGCTGCCCCAACGGGAGTCCAGTTTGACCTGGAAGCTTTCGGCAAAACAATTAAGTGATACAGTTATCGTGGAAATAGTATAACAGTTTGTCAGCCAACGGACGGCAAATCAATGAAAGCGGTGCCAACCTTGTAAAAAATGATTAATATAAAACAAAGTGATTGACCAAATGATTCGAAATGAGCTAAACTTTAACATGGATCAGTTATTGTACCAATTATTTTTGCTTTTATAATGTAACAGTTTCGGGGCATCAAAAAATGATTAACACTAAGCAATGCAGGGAACAAGAATAAAGGCAAATGGGTACAGATTTTTTCATATTTAGGGAAGGCTAGAAAAGACTATAAAACAGGTGATTAGAAAGGAAGAGGTGAACGATTTTGAAACAAGTTTTAGAAAGTATTGAAAATCAGTTCGAAATGTTCCAGGTTCTCGATGAAGATGGAGAAATCGTGAACAAAGAACATGCGCCTGATTTGTCAGATGATGACTTAAAGGAACTTATGCGCCGAATGGTTTATACAAGAGTTCTTGATCAGCGGTCCATTGCACTGAACCGTCAAGGACGTTTAGGGTTTTATGCACCAACTGCTGGGCAGGAAGCATCCCAGCTTGGAAGCCACTATGCCCTGGAGCAAGAAGACTTTTTGCTTCCGGCATACCGCGATGTGCCACAACTTATTTGGCAAGGACTTCCACTGTACCAGGCTTTCTTGTTCTCAAGAGGCCATTTCCACGGCAACCAATTCCCTGAAGGTGTACATGGACTGAGTCCGCAGATTATTATCGGTGCACAATATACCCAGACTGCCGGTGTTGCACTGGGAATAAAGAAGCGTGGTAAACAAGGCGTTGCAGTTACTTATACCGGTGATGGCGGAACCTCCCAGGGTGACTTTTATGAAGGTGTGAACTTTGCAGGTGCTTATAATGCTCCGGCTATTTTCTTTGTCCAGAATAACCAGTTTGCTATTTCAGTCCCGGTTGAAAAGCAGACCAATGCCAAAACATTGGCTCAAAAAGCTGTTGCTGCAGGTGTGGAAGGCTTTCAGGTTGACGGTATGGATGTACTTGCTGTTTATGCGGTTACGAAAAAAGCCCGTGAACGTGCACTGAACGGAGAAGGCCCGACGCTGATTGAAACACTGACCTATCGTTATGGTCCGCATACAATGGCCGGCGACGATCCGACACGGTACCGCACGGAAGACCTTAATGATGAATGGGAGAAACGCGACCCACTTATCCGCTTCCGCAAGTACTTGGAAGCAAAAAATCTCTGGTCTGAAGAGGATGAAAATAAAGTCATCGAGGAAGCGAAAGAAGAAATTAAAGCTGCCATCAAAAAAGCCGATGACCATCCAAAACAGAAAGTAACCGATCTGATTGATATCATGCATGAAGAACTTCCATCCAACCTGCAGGAGCAAATGGAAGAATATAGGGAAAAGGAGTCGAAGTAAAATGGCGCAGAAAACGATGATTCAGGCGATTACTGATGCAATGCATCATGAACTGAAAAATGATGAAGATGTCCTCGTATTTGGTGAGGACGTTGGTCAGAACGGCGGTGTCTTCCGTGCAACAGAAGGATTGCAGGATGAATTTGGGGAAGAACGTGTATTTGACACGCCACTGGCTGAATCTGGAATTGGCGGTCTTGCGCTTGGTCTGGCATTGCAGGGATTCCGCCCTGTTCCGGAAATCCAGTTTATCGGTTTTATTTATGAGGCCATGGACGCGCTGAATGGCCAGATTGCACGCATGCGTTATCGTTCTGGTGATAGTAAATCGGCACCGATCACTGTGCGCACACCGTTCGGCGGAGGTGTACATACACCGGAACTGCATGCTGACTCACTGGAAGGACTTATTGCGCAGCAGCCGGGCTTCAGGGTGGTAGTGCCATCCACACCATATGATGCGAAAGGACTCTTAATTTCCTCCATCCGTAATAACGACCCGGTATTCTACATGGAGCATATGAAATTGTACCGTTCTTTCCGCGGTGAAGTGCCAGATGAGGCCTACACGGTTGAACTCGATAAAGCAGACATCAAGCGTGATGGAAAGGATGTCACCCTTATCGCGTATGGCGCAATGGTCCATACGGCGCTGAAGGCTGCCGATGAACTCGAACAGGAAAATATCGACGCTGAAGTTGTTGACCTGCGCACGATATCGCCCATCGATACGGAAACAATCGTTGAATCCGTGAAGAAAACAAATCGTGTTGTCATGATTCAGGAAGCACAGCGTCAGGCAGGGATTGCCGCACACGTTATCTCTGAAATCCAGGAGCGCGCAATTCTGCATCTGGAAGCACCGATTATGCGCGTGACAGCACCTGACACTGTTTATCCATTCTCACAGGCTGAAGAAGTATGGCTTCCGAACCATAAGGATGTTATTAACAAAGTGCAAGAGGTCATGAACTTTTAATAAATGATTGGAGGCTGTCATAATGGCTTATAATTTTAAACTCCCAGACATTGGGGAAGGCATACATGAAGGTGAAATAGCCAAATGGTTCGTTAAAGAAGGCGACGAAGTAAAAGAAGATGACGTGCTGTGTGAGGTGCAGAACGATAAAGCCGTTGTCGAAATCCCTTCGCCAGTGGAAGGAACAGTAACCAAAGTCCACGTCGATGAAGGGGAAGTGGCGGTTGTCGGCAACACACTCATTACTTTTGACGCAGAAGGATATGAATCCGATGATGACGGTGAAGAAGAAGAGGCCGATCAGGACAAGAAAGAAGAAAAGGAAACAGCGGCTCCAGAAAAAACAGCCGATTCTTCCGATAAACAACCAGAACCTGAAAAAACCGATGATGACCGTCGTGTTATTGCCATGCCGTCTGTCCGTAAATATGCACGTGAAAATGATGTGAACATCCAGGACGTGCAAGGCTCCGGAAAGAATGGACGGATTCTGAAAGAGGATATTGATCAGTACTTAAGCGGTGATCAGAAAGCGGATGAGCCTGCTGAAACAAAAGACGATTCAGAACAGCCGGCAGCAGCGGCCAAGGCTCCTGAGGGTGAATACCCTGAGACACGCGAAAAAATGTCCGGCATCCGTAAATCCATCGCTAAAGCAATGGTCAATTCCAAAACAAAAGCACCACACGTCACACTGATGGATGAAGTGGATGTTACTGAGCTTGTAGCCCACCGTAAGAAATTCAAGTCAGTTGCAGCTGAGCAAGATATTAAACTAACCTATCTGCCGTACGTCGTTAAAGCATTGATTTCCGCATCGAAAAATCATCCAATTCTCAATGCTTCCGTCGATGACGAGACAGATGAGATTATTCACAAACATTATTACAATATCGGCATTGCAGCCGATACGGATAAAGGCCTGCTAGTGCCAGTAGTCAAAGATGCAGACCGCAAGTCGATTTTTACCATCTCACAGGAAATAAATGAATTGGCAGATAAAGCCCGCAGTGGTAAACTGTCATCAGAAGAGATGAAAGGTGCATCGAATACGATCACTAACATCGGTTCTGCCGGCGGACAGTGGTTCACTCCGGTTATCAATTATCCGGAAGCAGTTATTCTCGGCATTGGCCGCATCCAGGAAAAACCGATTGTCCGTGACGGCGAAATTGTAGCAGCTCCTGTACTGGCGGTGTCGTTGAGCTTTGACCACCGTATCGTTGACGGAGCAACTGCACAGCTGGCTCTGAACCAGATTAAGCGTTTATTGAACGATCCACAATTAATTATGATGGAGGCGTAAAGTATGGTAGTAGGGGATTTTCCAATTGAAACAGACACACTTGTTATCGGGGCAGGACCTGGCGGCTATGTAGCTGCCATTCGTGCTGCTCAAACTGGCCAAAATGTGACCATCGTGGAAAAAGGTGACCTTGGCGGTGTATGCCTGAATGTTGGCTGTATTCCATCCAAAGCACTGATTGAAGCAGGTCATAAGACGCAGAGTGCGCACGGAAATGAAGAAATGGGAATTACTGCAGAGAATGTTTCTGTAGACTTTTCAAAAGTACAGGAGTGGAAAGGACAAGTTGTTAATAAGCTGACTTCCGGTGTTGAAAGTCTGCTGAAAGGCAATAAAGTGGATATTGTTAAAGGGGAAGTTTATTTCGTCGATCAAAACACGGTAAAAGTAATGGACGAAAAAAATTCCCAGACATATACATTTAACAACTGCATTATCGCAACAGGCTCAACACCGATTGAAATCCCGAACTTCAAATTCTCTGATCGTGTACTGGATTCGACAGGCGCACTGAACCTCGATGAAATTCCAGAGAAAATGGTTGTCGTCGGCGGCGGCTATATCGGAATTGAACTTGGCACTGCATACGCCAATTTCGGAACCGAGGTAACCATCCTTGAGGGAACGAAAGAAATTTTGGGTGCATTTGAAAAACAAATGACGCAGCCGGTTAAGAAAAGCCTGAAGAAGAAAAACGTTAATATTGTCACGGAAGCAATGGCCAAAGGTGTCGAGGAATCCAATGACGGTGTGAGTGTGACATATGAAGTAAACGGCAAAGAAGAGACAGTTGAGGCAGACTATGTGCTGGTCACTGTCGGCCGCCGTCCAAACACACAAGAAATGGGACTTGAGCAAGTAGGCATTGATGTGGATGATAAAGGACTTATAAACATTGATAACCAATGCCGTACGAACAAGGAAAACATTTATGCAATCGGTGATATTGTCGAAGGACCGCCCCTTGCTCATAAAGCATCCTATGAAGGAAAAGTAGCTGCAGAGGCAATCAGCGGTGAGAAATCAGTGATTGATTATCTGGCTATTCCATCTGTTGTCTTCGCTGATCCGGAACTCGCCAGTGTCGGTTATACGGAGCAAGAAGCAAAAGATGCAGGCTACGAGGTGAAAGCCTCCAAATTCCCGTTTGCAGCTAATGGCCGTGCACTGTCCCTGAATAACACGGACGGGTTCATGAAAATGATTACAAGAAAAGATGATGGTCTGGTCATTGGTGCACAGGTAGCCGGCCCGAACGCCAGTGATGTCATCGCAGAACTGGGACTGGCAATCGAAGCAGGAATGACTGCTGAAGATATTGCACTTACCATTCATGCCCATCCAACGCTGGGTGAGGTAACAATGGAAGCTGCTGACGTGGCATTAGGCACGCCTATCCATACAATGTAAAGAACAATCGCAAAATGAATACGCTGGTTGAACGAAGAACTGAAAAATGAGCCACGTCCACATAAGCTGGACGTGGCTCATTTTTTGGTTTGATTAAGCGCTATAATCCTTATTTGGAATAAGAACTCCAGCCACATACACCCCAGATAGGACTAAAAAGGTCGTGACTTTCAGCCTTTTGAATAGGTGCTGGCATTCATGAAAAAGCTGTCCAGAATGGGGGATCCCATTTTGGACAGCTTTGTACATTAAGATTCTCTTTCATCTTCAGCATCAGGAAGTGTTTTCTTAAATCCTTCGCGCATTCTTCTGAGTTTTTTCCGCTGTTTTTCCCGGAATTTCGGATCATGTTCGCGCTGTTTGAGTTCCATCTGCAAGATATCATGTTCACTGTTCAGTGCTTTGAGGAGCGAAATACACATAAAAATCATCAAAATCGCAAACGGGAATGCAGCAATCAGCATGGCCATTTGGAGTGCTGACAGCCCGCCGGACCACAATAGAACCGCAGCAGTTGCAGCAAGGATAACTCCCCAGATAGCTTTAACACCTGTACTCGGATTTAACTTTCCTCCTGTTGTCAGCATGCCAAGCACAAATGTACCGGAATCGGCTGAGGTAACGAAGAAGGATGTAATCAAGAGCACTGCGATACCGATGACAACAGTTGCCGCGGGCGTTGACTCAAGAAATGCAAATAAGGCTACTTCATTTCCCATTTCATTCATCAACTGATGGATAATTCCTCCTTCAGCTGAATTCATTTCAAATCCGGCAGTACCGAAAACAGAGAACCAAAAGGCGCTGAATATGACTGGTACGGCGGTTACTCCGAGGACAAATTCACGAATAGTCCTTCCTCTGGAGACTCGGGCAATAAAGGTTCCAACAAATGGTGACCAGCCGATCCACCAAGCCCAGTAAAAGAGTGTCCATGCATTAAGAAAATCTCTGTCACCTGTAAATGCATTCATGCCGAATGTCATTGTTGGAAGGTTTTGCAAATAATTTCCCAATGTTGTTGTAAAGGACTCGATCATTTTTACAGAGGATCCGAGAATAAACACAAAGAGCATCAATGCGACGGCAAGAACAATATTTGTCCAGCTCAGATAGCGGATACCCCGGTTAATGCCTGTCGTAGCAGAAAGCATAAATAATATGGTGATTACTAAAATGACAATTAGATTGGTTATCAGTGTATTTGGAATTCCTTCAAAGGTGAAGCTTAAACCGGCTGTAATCTGTGTTGCGCCAAGCCCAAGAGATGTTGCAATACCAAATACGGTGGCAAAAACGGCCAGTGTATCAATAGCGATTCCCAAACCGCCTTTAGACCGGTCGCCAATCAGTGGCGAAAAAGCGGAACTGATTAATGCAGGAGCCCCGTGACGGAATTTAAAATAAGCCAGTGTCAATGCAAGCACCGCGTACGTAGCCCATGGATGGAATCCCCAATGGAATAAGGTGTACTGCATTGACTCTTCTGCAGCAGCTGTCGTTTCTGGTTCAGCAGAAGGTGGTGAATAAAAATGTGTTATAGGTTCCGTCACGCCGTAGAATACGAGGCCGACCCCCATACCAGCAGTAAACAAAAATGCAAACCAGGTAAAATAACTATACTCTGGCTCATCATCAGGCTTTCCAAGCTTAATTTTTCCATATGGCCCGAAGATCAAATACAATGCAAGGACAACAAATCCTGTTGTGACCACTAAATAAAACCAGCCAAATGTATCTGAAATAAAACTGTCAACTATGCCTAATACATATTCAACATTTGATGGAAAAAAAGCCCCCCATATGATAAATACAGATACTAATGCAATAGATACCCAAAAAACAGATGTCAATGTTTTGGATTTAATAGTAAGACCTCCCTATATCTTTTTTCGAAAATTTCGTCGTATAACAAACCGGCTTCTCGTCTTGTTTTCAACGTTTGATATACCGTGTTTTGAAAACATAAGACCGGATATAACCCCCATATAAATGAAAATAATGATGATCACGGAGGATTTTATAATTTTTCTATTTAATAAAAGATGCGTGTGATTTTTTCAAATTCTCCGCCCCTTTCTATGTAATTGTTCGAGTTATGTCGAATTGGCACCGTTAAGTATTTAAACATACTCACAGCAACAATTCAACCAAAAATGTAGTTCTATTCTCCCCCTTTATATCCAATTCATACTGTATACGTAAACCCATATCCGAAGTTAGTAAACAAAGGATGTAGTCAAGTTTCTATTTTATACTGTATAATAAGATCAGAGGAAAAGACAAGGAGGCACAGTTTGAAAAACATTATATGGCTTGTCCTTGCAATTATATTACTAATAACCGGATGTGCAGACATTACCTCAGATGCAGAAAGGGAAAGCAAACAGGGAGAAGACCAGGAAAAGACACAGGAATCGACAAAGAATGATGCTGAAACCAGCAAGAATGAGCCGGAAGAGGACGCAAATGAGGAAGAACAGACACAGGAAAACCGGATGGACAAGGACAAGGAAAAAACTACAGAACCCATTTATCAAATAGATGAGGAAACTTCTTCTGTGGTGCCTGTCAACGAAGAAGGAAATGAAAAAGTAGTATTGCTGACAATTGATGATGCACCTGATGGACATGCTTTGAAAATGGCAAATACGTTAAAAGACTTGGAGGCTAGCGCCATTTTTTTTGTAAATGGTCATTCTCTGGACTCTGAGGATAAGAAAACACTGCAGCAAGTTCATGATATGGGATTTGCAATAGGCAACCATACATATAATCACAAACTTCTGTCTGATTTGTCGACCGAGAAGCAAAAAGAAGAAATTGTCAGCCTGAATGATAGGATAGAAGGTATAATCGGGGAACGGCCGCAATTTTTCAGAGCGCCACACGGTGAAAACACGGATTTCTCGCGACAAATCGCTGCGGACGAAGGTATGGTGACGATGAATTGGACGTATGGCTATGATTATTTTGAACCATATATGGATGCCGAAAAGCTAACAGAAGCTATGGTCACGGGTAAAGGTCCAGAAGTTGATGTCCCTTATAGCTTGCTGAAACCAGGCGCCAATCTGCTGATGCATGATCGCGAATGGACTGCTGAAGCGCTGCCGGATATTATAGAAGGTCTACGAGCCAAAGGATATGAAATCGTTGACCCAGCCCTTATACAGACAAAGGAATAAACAATAAGCAGCCGGTTGCTCATAACTGGCTGTTTTTTTGCACAAAAACATAAACTTAATAATATGATATACTAATTTAAGGTTGATTTGTCGACTGTGTCATACTATAATAAAAATCACATTACAGTTTGATCAAAGGAGCTGGGAATAATGGGGACTATTATCTGTCAGGACTGCCAGGAAGTTATCGAACATTTTGATGATGAAAAAGTAACGACACTGTTTGGAACTTGCCCGGATTGTAATCAGAATTGAATACGTTTTCAGATTCGAAAAGCTGTATGTTATCGATACAGCTTTTTTTATAAACAAAACTACGGTAATCACTATAAAGTTTTGGTGAAAGCCGTAGTTTTTTCTAATGTTCGGTTAATAATTAGCCAGCATTGGGTATGAAATGCTATCATAAAAGAAAAATGGGGGGTATTCTATGAAGTGGGAGACGGAGGTAACGAAGCTGTTACATATTGATTATCCGATTATCCAGGGTGGTCTTGCTTACCTGGCATACGCCGACCTGGCGGCAGCTGTATCCAATGCCGGAGGATTGGGGCAAATTACAGCAATGAGTCTGGATGGCCCTGAAGCGCTTCGTGAGGAAATCCATAAGGTGAAAAAAATGACCGACAAACCATTTGGGGTGAATTTTGCCATCGGACAGCATCGCCGGCCTTTTGAGCATATGGTGCAGGTTGCAATCGATGAAGAAGTGCCGGCCATATCTGTGACCGGTGGTAATCCCAAGCCTGTTCTTGACATGGTTCACGCCCATCCAATTAAAAAGCTGGTTTTGACAGCTGCACGCAGGCAAGCCGAGAAGGCAGAAGAACTTGGGGCAGACGCGGTCATGGTAGTGGGCCATGAAGGGGGCGGCCATCTTGGTCGTGGTGATACCGGCACATTCGTGCTGGCCCCGCAAGTTGTGGATGCAGTGTCGATTCCTGTTATTGCTTCAGGCGGTATTGCTGATGGGCGGAGTATGATGGCTGCATTTGCACTCGGTGCGGAAGGAATTGAAATGGGTACCCGCTTCATTGCCGCAAAGGAATGTGTTGATGCGCATCCTGCTTATAAACAGGCACTGATGGATGCTAAAGAAGATGCGACGGTTGTCATCAAGCGTTCACTTGGAACACCAGCCCGGGCGTTAAAAAATTCCTGGACGGATGAAATATTGGAACTTGAAAAACAGCATGGAGACTACGAATCACTCAAGGGGCATATAAGTGGGGAAGCGAACAAACGCTATATTTACGCCGGCGATGATACGAAAGGATTTGGCTGGGCCGGTCAAAGTGCAGCAAGAATCCAGGATACACCCTCTGTCAGTGAGCTAATCGATACCATGCTGGAGGAAGCCAGTGCAATCAGACGAAAATGGAGTGAATGAGGTGACACACAAGCGATGAATTATCATTATCCGCTTGACGATGAATGGTCTAAGCAGGAAGTGATTGATGTTGTGAACTTTTTTTCTCTTGTGGAGCAGGCGTATGAGAAACAGGTCGCGCGGGAGGATGTGCTTGCTGCTTATCAGAAGTTCAAGCGTATTGTCCCTTCCAAAAGTGAGGAAAAAACGTATTTTCGAGAGTTTGAGCAAGCATCAGGCTATGCTGCTTTTCCAGTTGTAAAAAAAGCCAGAAACAGTGACCAGAAAAATATTCGTATGAAATGACGAAAAGACCTTTCATGATGAAAGGTCTTTTTTTTCGTTCACCGCGCTCTTACTGATCCATCGAGATGTTGAACAGGGGTGTGAGTGTGCTGAAAGTGGCCCGAGCTTCTTGTATAAAACGCTCCGGGTCTCTCAGGACAGGGTCACCTGGCTTGAAATGCCTGCCAATCAGAAATTCTGCCTTTTTAACGTTTTGAAGCCGTGCCAGCGCTTGTTCAAGATCAATGTTTTCCAATGTCTCTGCATCTTTTTTTGTATGATCGAGTGAAACAACATAATGGCCCGGAATCGATTGTTTGATATCAGCAGTGTGGTTTAAAAACGCTTTGGCAATATTCTCTTTACCAGGCAGCTCGTAAATATAGGCGAGCCACATGAACAAATGGTCATCAAACAGCCCGATCTGGAAATGCGGGTGCTTCTTATATCCTCTTTTATCATGACAGAATGCCATCCACGTATCGTTTGGCGGATTTTTCGTTCTTCTGGCATGTTTGGCAATATGTACATGCATCTCTTTGCCTGTCATTTCCGATAAGGGCCCGGAAAGCTCGTCCCCAATTGACTTGAATTTCGGCTGTATGCGTTCTCTGATGGCTTCCATCCGTTCATCCAAGCCGTCGATTGTGAAGGCATCAAAATCCTCTTCCATAAAACCTGTAAAATCCATAAGCTTCAATCCCCTCCTTGTCTTCATTCAATTGATGGTAGTCATATTATTAGTGAAAAAAGAGAAGCAAGTCAAGCAACAACACTTATCTGAATGTTTTGATAGCAGGTGAGAGGGAATGGATGAACAAACAAACGATGAACGAATCGAAATACAGCAGCATATACATAATAAAAGCGATTGAAAGGTTGTGGGTGACGTGAAATATGTGATGGAGGATCTAAGAAGAAAAGCTGACAAAAGCAAACTGCCCGTTATCCGCATTGAAATTGATTATGAACTGATGACGCTATATGATGCTATCCAGGCCAATGACAGCGTGCAAATCATCAAATCGAAAGAAAAACTGAAAGCGCTTCGTGCAAGGCTTTTGCAATTACAGGAATAAGACAGAGGAAGATGACCCCAAAATTACATATACTCTTTTTTATGGGTATGAATCAATTGGGGTCATTTTATTGTTCTAACGTCAACAAGTACGGGTTATGGTTGACCTTATCAGAAAATCGAGGCCTGGTGAAAACCAAGTTATTCTAAAGGTACATTCCTGCCTCCGGAAATGACCCTAAGTGTGATTATTGTCCGTTTATTTGGTATGATGGCAGCAGATTGAAAAAACTGGAGGCATACAAATGAATAGGCAAGATCGAGATGCAATTTACGGGCTAGCAAGAGAGTGGGTCCTGGAAGCGGGAAAAGCAATCAGGGAGCGTATTAATGATCCACTGACTATTGATACAAAATCGGATGCCAATGACCTCGTGACCACTATGGATAAAGACACGGAGTATTTTTTTATGAACAGGATAAAAAGCGTCTACCCGGATCATTCCATTATCGGTGAGGAGGGGTACGGCGATGAGGTGACCTCCCTTGATGGAACTGTCTGGATTATTGATCCGATTGACGGTACGATGAATTTCGTTCATCAAAAAAGAAACTTCGCCATTTCCGTCGGTATTTATCATGATGGTGTTGGGGAAATTGGGCTGATTTATGATGTCATGGCTGATAATCTATACAGCGCCCAAAAAGGGGAAGGGGCATTTAAAAATGAGATAGAACTGCCCCCGCTTTCCCTAAAGAAAAACTTTCATGAATCCATTCTTGGTGTAAATCATTTTTGGCTCTGTGAAAACCACCTTGTTGATGAAGAAAAGATGCAGGAGATGGTAAGAACAGTCAGAGGTACAAGGTCATATGGATCAGCAGCGATTGAATTTGCCTTTGTGGCAGAAGGTGCCTTGGATGGTTACATGACAATGGGACTTTCTGCGTGGGATATTGCAGCAGGGATTATCATCGTGAATGAAGTGGGTGGCGTGACAACAACTTCATTCGGCGAGCCCATCAACCTGCTCAAAAAATCGTCTGTATTAACCTGCAACCCGGCTATACAAGAGCAAATTCTTCATGATTATTTGCGGAAAGGAAGAAAGTGACTTCCATCGGGAGGTCACTTTCTTTTTCGTTTCAGGGACAGTCCAAAACCCATGAACAAAGACCCGAGCAACAGGAATAATAAGATGAGCCAAATATTCCGGAAAGCAATGGCAATTCCGACAAGAATAAACATAGATATGACAAGGGAAGCCAGTAACAGCATTGGTATGTCAATTTTTTGCATCGAATCACTCCATTTTCCAAAAGTTTATGCCAAATCAATCGTTGTATATGTAGTTGTCGATTTTTCTGGCATGCCAGCATAAGATTTAGTATGATAGAAAAGGAGATTGATTGCAATAGTGGATGGAGGATTTAAATGGACACAAATTTCAGCTTTGTTTTTGATTTGGTTGTAAGCTATCAGGATAGCATTAATGTTTTTTGGACTTTTTACATCGTTAATCTGATTTTCTCAGCCATTGCATATAAGCTTGGCTTTGCCCGCAAGCTGCCAATCCTGAAGTCGGTGCTGGTTTATATCATGCTCGCATTTGGTATGCTCATACTGAATTTCTTCAGTCTTGTCGGTTATCCGGTGACAGACAGCCTGATTGTTATATGTCTAATTCTGGGCATTTACCGGTATCGTCTTCATTTACAGCGGAAAACGCAAAATGAAACACCAGTTAATTAAAAAACTCCCATATAGATGGGAGTTTTTTATATAAGGTCTTTCTTTTTTTTGTGTCCGTCGTATAGATGGAAGTTGCCAGTTTTGTGACGTTTTTGTGTTCGGTCATAAATCCGTCCGTCACATTCTTCACACAAATACATGGTGATTCTGCGGTTGCGCAGACGCTTGGCCTTTAGTGAATTATCTTCTATATCATGAACAGTATCACATAGTACACATTTCACTTTCATTATTTCACCTCCGACGCACAGGTTCAGGGTATATGGAAATTGTTTTTAGGTAAATGAATTTCATAAATACTTTTTTTGCTTAATATACGAACTTATAATTGAAAATACACTTAATCATTCGTACTCCACCTTAGAAGATTGGAACGGAAGGCGGACGACTCCTGCGGGATAAGAGGCCTAGATGAGACCCCGCAAGGCGTTAGCCTGAGGAGGCTCATCAGCCGCCCGCGGAAAGCGTCCGCCTGAAGTGGAAATCAAACGCAATAACCTAATTCTTTGTATTTCAAAGGTAGATATTGAATTATGAAATTCACTCAGGTAAATATAAAAAGCAACTTTCTTTAACTTTTAGAAGCATCTTTCTTATTAACTATACCACGACTGGGCGCTGTATAAAAGTGTATGTTTCAAATTAAACCAGACGGGAACAGGGATGGAAAAGAATCATTTGAGAGAGAGAGAGGGGGATTGGATGAAAAAGAGGTTTATCGCTTCGGCGGCGGGAGTTCTTGGTGCCGGCGTTACAAGTTATATGCTAATTAACCGCCAAAACAGAAAGAACCGTTCTGATAACCGGGAAAGCCAGTTTGATTCAACACTCAAGGATGCTGGAATGCCTGATCAAGTGGATGTAAGAGATGTGGCACAGATGAAAAACGCGAAAATGGTTTCTGAAGGCTCCCAGTTTGGCGTGGACTATTACAACACGGTGAAAGAAGAAAATATACAGGAATAAGTAAACACGAAAAGGTGCACTCCCCATCTATTCCGGGGGAGTGCACCCTTGTTATTCTTCGTTCTTGTGATTGGATTGTTCTTCTTCCACATCGTCCAATTGCTCTTTATCTTCTTTCGGTATGGACTTTTTGTTCTGATCTCGTTCCTTAGGCCGATCCTCATTGATTGGGAAGTCAGGCATGTATCTCCCTACAATTGCTGACAGTTCATCAACAAACCCTTGAACGGGGTAGCCTTGGCCGGCTTTATCACTCATCGAGCGTATACGTTCAACCACGTCACCATCTGCAACGACAACGGCTGTCTTTCCATAAGGGTCCTTTTGCAGTGCTTCCAGTACGGCGTATTTGATGGAACCAACTCGCGAACGGTCCAAATCTTTATCCACGTCAATTCCTACGACGGCATATGGTCCAGCCACAACAGACGTGGCACCCTCGACATTTGGCACATCCCCGGCGATATTGGACAGATGGGCGGCTATTTCATTGTTGGAAAGGTTTTTTTGTTCAGTTGGATTTGAATCTTCCACTTGGATATAGCGATTATTGTCTGTCTCCTCAGGCAGTGATCGTTCTTGTTCATTTTGCTGACAACCGAAAAGCAGAACGGAAAGACTCAGTATAGACAGTATTCCTGAGCGTAATGGCATGTATACTCCTCCTTTATGTTAAAAAAGCGCGGAATTACTGTCTTACTAGTTTGGTTCATCACCGGTAAAATATACAAAAAAGGCTGGCTGCAATCCATGTGCAGCCAGCCTTTACCTTCAATCAATGATAATTTTTTCAACACCTTTAATCGGATTCTCACGGTTAGAACCATCACGGTATAGAAAGTGAACAGGACCGTCATCCTTCAGTGGCTTTCCATCTACCGCAAACAGCAAGAAACACTCTTTAAGTGCCTGAAGTGGGACCTGCTGTTCAGCCCCGTTAGCCGTCACTAGTGTTGCACTCGTGGCATTTTCATTTATTTCTGCATGGTTCAGAAATTCCAGAATCGGCATGACATACGAATTTTCCAGGAATTTTTGCCCTTCCAGACGGGAGATGCTTTTATTAACAGGCGGGTTGATTTTCTGCTGGTATACTTCCTGGTTAAACCGTCTGGACGCTTTTTCCAGTTCGTCTTCCTGGATGTTGTCTTCTTTTTTATCCGAAAAAGCCTCATCCAATAGTATTTTCCGGTCATCGAAAATCCATACGGTTGGGTCTAATGTAATCGTATATGTAACATTTCCGGTAATGGGCACTATCATGTTTTAACCACCTTTTCTTAGTATATGTTGTTCAAAAAGTCCGGTAAAATTTAGCCTGCCGGTCCTTTGTATCCTCCTTTTTGAACACGCACTAGTATGTAGATTCCGTATCAAGAATAGCAGACATACTGATTTTTTTCATTAGAAAAAGGTTTTCCGATTAATAAATTTTATTTGCATTTTCAAGGCATAAACGATAATATAAAGTACAAGGAAGTCTTTTGGATGGAGGGATATATTTGATTCCAGAGGTGACGGAAACGCATCGTGAAAAAGCATATGCCCTTCTGAAGGCTGATGCTGCAAAAATACACAAGCTTATTGAAGTGCAAATAGAAAATTTGACAATGCCGCAATGCCCTCTGTATGAAGAGGTACTTGATACACAAATGTTCGGTCTTTCGCGCGAAATCGATTTTGCCGTACGTCTAAATTTAATCAGCGAAAATGAAGGTAAAGCGCTTCTTGAAAATTTGGAATGGCAGCTCAATATATTGCATGAAAAAGCACAGAAATCCGTCTAGGATGTGCCAGCGCTGTAAAACTTTGCCTGAATGGGTCGTGGCAAGGTTTTTTTATTTTATAGTGTAGCAGAGAAACGTAAAATATGATATACTATTCAAAATTTACGCTACACTCTTTGGGATTTTGCTTCATCTCCGTTTTAATACATATTCTGAGGAGACGTATGATGATAAAGAGAATAAAGAACTATGATTTCACATTGATGATCACACCAGTGCTGCTGACGGCATTTGGAGCTGTCATGATTTACAGTGCAAGTATGGTTCTCGCAGTAGTGGAGGGACATGAAAGCACCCACTATCTGGTGAAACAGGTTCAATGGTTTATTTTGGCTATGGGAGCGTTTGCTGTTACAAGCATGATTCCGTACAGGAAATATCAGAGGCTAATAAAGCTTATTGTGCTTCTCGTCGTTGCCCTGCTTGCAGGTGTGCTTGTTTTTGGCAGCACCGTCAATAACGCCCGGTCATGGTTTGACTTTGGGCTGATTAGCCTGCAGCCTGCAGAATTTGCCAAACTTGGACTGATTATCTACCTTGCATCTGTTTATTCCAAAAAACAGTCCTATATCAATGAACTTTATCGGGGAGTGCTGCCGCCGCTAGTCTTAACCGCTGTTATACTCGGGCTGATTGTAATGCAGCCTGATATCGGCACAGCAGCAATCATTTTTTTGATTGCCTGCTCGGTCATATTCAGTTCAGGTATTCATTTTAAGCATCTATTGCTGCTTGGATTACTTGGCGTTCTCCTTGTTCTATTCACAATGCCGAGCATGATTACGGATGAACGGATTAGCAGGTTTGCTGGTGCCTACCAGCCTTTTGAAGATCCGGCAGATGATGGCTACCACCTGATTCAGTCTTATCTTGCGATTGGTTCCGGCGGGCTGATTGGGGAAGGGCTGGGGCAAAGTGTCCAGAAACTTGGTTATCTGCTGGAGCCACATACGGATTTTATCATGGCGGTCGTTGCCGAGGAGCTGGGGTTTGCCGGTGTGGTGATTGTCGTCGGCATGCTGGCAATTATTGTACTGCGAGGTCTGTTTATTGCAAGGAAATGCTCGGATAGTTTTGGATCGCTCTTGGCAATCGGTATATCGGCAATGGTTGGAATCCAAGCCTTCATAAACCTTGGTGCCATCAGCGGAATGCTCCCGATTACTGGTGTCCCGCTTCCATTTGTCAGCTATGGCGGTTCATCGCTTCTTGTTATGATGATAGGCATGGGTATTCTGAACAACATTGCAAGATCAGTCAGGAAAGAAGAACAAGAACCTGTCCCTGTCCATAAAAATAAAGAGTCTGAAAGCAATCATTTTCAAACCGGAGGAGGAAAAACATGGGTGAGATAAAACAAATTAATAAAGTTTTAGTCGCAAACCGTGGGGAAATTGCCATACGTGTTTTCCGTGCTTGCACAGAACTGAATATTCGGACAGTTGCAATATATTCAAAAGAAGATATGAGTTCTTATCATCGCTATAAAGCTGATGAAGCGTATCTGATAGGAGAAGGAAAAAAACCGATTGAAGCTTATCTCGATATTGAGGGGATCATTGACCTTGCGAAAGAAGTAGGGGTCGATGCAATTCATCCCGGATATGGTCTTCTTTCAGAGAATATTGAATTTGCCAGGCGCTGTGAAGAAGAGGGCATCATTTTTATTGGTCCGACCAGCGAGCACTTGAATATGTTTGGTGACAAGGTGAAAGCGAGAACACAGGCGGTCAAAGCTGGTTTACCGGTCATTCCCGGCAGTGATGGTCCTGTTACATCATTGAAGGAAGCCGAAACATTTGGAAGGGAAAATGGCTACCCTATTATTATTAAAGCATCACTAGGTGGCGGTGGCCGCGGTATGCGGATTGTAAGAAGCGAACAGGCCTTATCAGAAGCATTTGATCGTGCCAGATCAGAAGCACGAGCATCATTTGGCAGTGATGAAGTATACTTGGAAAAATTGATTGAAAATCCCAAACATATTGAAGTACAAATTATCGGTGACACTCATCAGAATATAGTCCATTTGTTCGAACGTGACTGTTCCGTCCAGCGCCGGCATCAGAAAGTAGTGGAGGCTGCACCGAGTGTTTCTCTGCCTGAGGGGCTTCGGGAAGAAATATGTGAAGCGGCAGTCCGCCTAATGCAGAATGTTGGTTATATCAATGCCGGGACCGTCGAGTTTCTAGTCACGGGTAATACATTTTACTTTATTGAAGTCAATCCACGTGTACAAGTGGAACACACGATAACCGAAATGATTACCGGTGTGGATATCGTTCAGACGCAGATTAAGGTGGCGGAAGGGAAAAACATTCACGGCACATCAATCGGCATCCCGGAACAAGACGGTATTTCGACATTGGGATATGCCATTCAATCCCGAGTGACAACAGAGGATCCGCTGAACAACTTTATGCCGGACACCGGAAAAATTATGGCATACCGGACTGGCGGAGGCTTCGGTGTCCGTCTGGATGCTGGAAATGGATTTCAGGGTGCAGTCATTTCCCCGCACTACGATTCATTACTTGTGAAGGTATCAACATGGGCACTGTCGTTTGAGCAGGCTGCGCAAAAAATGGTCAGAAATTTAAAAGAGTTCCGGATACGCGGGATCAAAACAAACATTCCGTTTCTGGAAAACGTGATCTCCCATGAGCAGTTTTTGTCCGGTGAATACACAACAACTTTTATTGATCAGACACCGGAACTGTTTGTGTTCCCGAAACGGAAGGACCGCGGCACGAAAATGCTGACCTATATCGGGAATACGACGGTGAACGGGTTTGAGGGTGTACCTAAGAAAGAGAAACCGGACCTCATAAAGCCAGTAATACCGGAAGTGAACAGACAGGAAAAAATACCGGATGGGACGAAACAGATCCTGGACAAATATGGACCGGAATATTTGGCAAAATGGCTGAAAGAGCAGGATAACGTCAAGCTGACTGATACTACGTTCCGTGATGCCCACCAGTCATTGCTTGCAACAAGGATACGGACAAAGGATTTAGAGCAAATTGCTGAACCGACGGCGAGAATGCTTCCGGAGTTGTTTTCGGTTGAAATGTGGGGTGGCGCAACTTTTGATGTTGCCTACCGGTTCTTAAAAGAAGACCCTTGGCAGCGACTCTTGAAACTACGCGAAAGAATGCCGAATGTATTGATGCAAATGCTGCTGCGGGCGAGCAATGCAGTCGGTTACAAAAACTATCCGGACAATTTGATTCATGAGTTTGTTGAAAACAGTGCCACAGCCGGCATCGATGTGTTCCGGATTTTTGACAGTCTGAATTGGGTCGAAGGGATGCGCCCGGCTATCGAATCTGTTCGCGATAACGGTAAAATTGCTGAAGCAGCTATGTGTTATACCGGAGACATCCTTGATTCCGGCCGGCCGAAATACGACTTGGATTATTACAAAAAACTGGCCAGGGAACTGGAACAGTCCGGGGCACATATTCTCGGCATTAAAGATATGGCTGGTCTTCTCAAGCCGGAAGCGGCGTATCAGCTGGTTGCTTCATTGAAGGAAGCGGTTGATTTGCCAGTCCATTTGCACACGCATGACACAAGCGGAAATGGCATTCATATGTATGCGCGCGCAATTGATGCAGGGGTGGATGCCGTCGATGTTGCCAATGCGCCGATGGCCGGACTGACATCACAGCCAAGCGCCCAGTCTCTGTACCATGCACTGGAAGGAACGGACCGGCAACCCGGTATTAATATTGATTCTTACGAGAAACTGTCCCATTACTGGGAAGGGATCCGCAATCATTATCAGGACTTTGAAAGCGGCCTGAAAGCCCCGCATACGGAAATTTATTTTCATGAAATGCCGGGTGGCCAGTACAGTAATCTCAGGCAGCAGGCAAGGGCGGTTGGACTGGAAGAGCGCTGGAATGAAGTGAAGGCGATGTTCCGGCGTGTCAATGACATGTTTGGGGATATTGTAAAAGTAACCCCGTCGTCAAAAATTGTGGGGGACATGGCATTGTTCATGGTACAAAACAATTTGACGGAAGATGATATTTATGAACGTGGTGAGTCCATCGACTTTCCGGAATCGGTTATTGAATTCATGGAGGGATATATCGGCCAGCCGTATCAAGGTTTTCCAAAAGAGCTGCAGCGCATTATCCTGAAAGGGAAACAGCCCATTAAAGAGCGGCCCGGTGAATTGCTCGATCCAATTGATTTCACACAGCTGCGGGATTCATTGTTTCAAACACTTGATCGGCAGGTAACTGATTTTGACCTGATTTCTTATGCGCTTTATCCGAAAGTGTTTATGGATTACCACCGGTTTTATGAAACATATGGGGATATATCTGTTCTTGACACACTCACCTTCTTCTATGGAATGAAGTTGGATGAAGAGATTGAAGTGGAGATTGAACAGGGCAAAACGCTGTTTGTCAAATTGGTTTCCATTTCCGAACCGCGTTCAGATGGAACAAGGGTTATTTACTTCGAACTGAATGGACAATCAAGGCAAGTAGTTGTTAAAGATGAAAATGTGAAATCCAAGGTTGAAACCAGACCAAAAGTGGATCAGACAGATGAAAAGCAAATAGGTGCCACTATGCCAGGAACAGTCGTTAAGGTCGTTTGTGAAGAAGGTGATAAGGTCCAGAAAGGCGATCATCTGCTCATTAACGAAGCCATGAAAATGGAAACAACCGTCCAGGCCCCATTCAGTGGTGTGATTAAACGCATTTGCGTGAAGAACGGAGATACAATCGCGGTAAATGATTTGTTAATTGAATTTGAATGAAAGAAAGGGTAATGGAGGAATTCCATTACCCTTTCTTATAACTTGCGCTTCTTGATGATAGCAGTACAAAGTAGCTGAGCATGGCGAAATAGCAGGACACCACAAATGCATGCATTAGTGCGATGCTGAGGTTAAGCATGGAAAAAATAATCATTGCACCGAAAAATACCTGCAAAGCTATCAGAAGAATGGTAATTAATCCGCCCCAGTACATGACACGGTTTTTTCGATAATTTGTCATAACTTTGATAAATAATGTAATCGTCCATATGAATAATATACCAGCAGAGAGTCTGTGACCCATCTGAATCCACTGATCGAAACTGTAAGCGCCAAACGCAAATGGTGCGCTATTTGTACAGAATGGCCAGCCTCCACACACCATGCTCGCTTCAGCGTGCCGGACGAGTGCACCTGTATAGACAACCGCTATGGTATAAAGGCTTATCGAATAAAGTTCAATTCGGTGTTTTTTCTGGATAACTAGTGACTTTGCGTCAAATTTCTGATCAACTTCAAATATTAAGAGCATCAGTAAAAACACTGCTGTAAACGAAATGAGTGAAATCCCAAAGTGCGTGGCCATAATGAAATCGGATTGATTCCATATAACGGCTGCCGCACCGATTAAAGCTTGCAGCAGCAGAAAAAACGATGACATGAAAGCCAGAAATTTAACTTCACGAATATGCCCGATAATAATCCAGGAGAGAACAGACAGGGCCAGGACAACAATACCCATAATACCGGAGACTAGCCGGTGACTCAGTTCAATCACCAGTTCAGGAGTAATGTTGGACGGAAGCAGCTGACCGTTACAGAGGGGCCAGCTTTCACCACAGCCCATGCCCGAGCCGGTTTTGGTAACAAGAGCACCACCAACGAGCACAAAGACCATTCCCAGGGTGGAAACAACGGAAAGTAGTTTAAGAGTTCTGATCATATTACTGCCTCACTTCATATATAGTTATTTCTATCATAATAGCATAACTTAGATTACGGCAACTGAAAGTAATTCATAGCTCTCAGAAGCACAATTGACATATTACCATGATTTATAACTGTTTTCACTATAAAAACATAAAAAACCCTTGCATTGTTTGGCGTTGTTTGCTAGAAATAATATAGGGGATATTCAGTGGGCTTCACACCTTCATGCCCGTCGTCATGGGAAAAGTACATATATAGGATGATGGGATTAAAGGCTGTTAAAGCCTTTCATTTTATTTTAGGCACTTATTTCACAAATTTGTCACACTTTTGCACGGAACTAAAGCAAAGTGGGTGGAATTAGATATGCCTAGATAGATTGTATTTTAATTCCATGATACAATTGGGATAATTCGAAGGATAGTTTTGGGAATACTTAGGTATGATAATACTATGCCTGTCTTTAATTAGTGCCTTTTGTTGGAATGTAAAGGGGGGATAAATGGAATGGATAAAGTGGAGACAACTTCTTCACCGCTCATTGGCAGCTCATCTGTCACAAAGGAAAAAAACCCGACATTTTTTGCAGACTTTAAAGCTTTGGTTAAAGTGGGGATTGTGAATTCCAACCTGATAACGACATTCGCCGGCTTTTGGCTGGCCGTTCATTTCACAGGTGCCGCGTTCACTGCTTATTGGGATATTTTTCTGCTGACAATGGCGGGGAGTGCACTGGTAATTGCAGGCGGGTGTATTATGAACAACTGGTATGACGCTGACATCGACCCTGTGATGTCAAGGACAAAAACCCGTCCGTCCGTGACAGGAAGCATACCACGTAACCGTATTCTCATGATGGGTATTGCTTCATCTGCCTTAGGCCATATCCTTCTTTTGTTTACATCGTTACAAGCAGCCTTTATTGCATTTTTGGGCTGGTTTACGTATGTAGTCCTTTACACAGTATGGTCGAAACGCAGATACACCCTTAATACTGCAATTGGCAGCTTTTCTGGGGCGGTGCCGCCGCTGATTGGGTGGGCAGCTGTTGATCCTGGACTCCATACGACAGCTATTGTGTTGTTCCTTATCATGTTCATTTGGCAAACGCCGCATTTTCTGGCGCTGGCAATGAAAAAAACAAAGGAATATAAGGCTGCTGGTGTTCCGATGCTGCCGGCTGTGCACGGCTTTGAGATGACCAAACGTCAGATTGCCGTGTATATTGCGTGCCTTTTACCCTTGCCGTTTTATATGGGCGAAATGGGCTCTGTTTTCATTGTGATTGCGACCCTGTTGAATATTGGCTGGCTGGTAATGGGCATCAGTGGATTCTTTATGAAAAATGATTTAAAATGGGCGAATATGATTTTCATCTATTCCCTGAATTATTTAACGATCTTATTTTTATTGATGGTTGTCGTAACAATTGAATTCCCCTTTAGTTAAGCTTGTTTCTGTCACATAAACAAATATAAGCTAGTTACAAGAAGAAAGAGAGGTATGAACATATGAAAGGTTGGATGGGAAGAATCCGTGCAGTTTTTCTATTGGGACTGACGGCACTGGTGCTTTCGGCATGCGGTAAAGAAAATCTTACCGCTCTTGACCCAAAAGGCTATGGAGCGGATAAATCACTTGACTTGATTATTCTTTCAACCGTTGTGATGCTGTTTGTGCTGGTCGTTGTAATGCTTGTCTATACCTTTGTACTTATTAAGTACAGGAAGAAAAAAGGTCAGGAAAATTACATTCCGAAACAGGTAGAAGGCAATAAAACTTTGGAGACGGTCTGGACTATCATTCCGATCATCCTGTTGCTCATTATCGCGGTTCCTACTGTCACTGCGACATTTGACCTCGCAGATGAATCTGGAGCTAATGACCATCTGAATATCCAGGTGACCGGGAACCAGTACTGGTGGCATTTCAATTACGAAGGACAGGAAATCCAGACAAGTCAGGATATGTACATTCCAGTTGGCGAAAAAGTTTACCTGAACATGAAGTCCTCTGACGTTATTCACTCGTTCTGGGTACCTACCATTACAGGGAAAATGGATGTGAACCCGGAAAACGAAAACACGATGTACATTGAAGCGCATGAAGAAGGTGTTTACTGGGGTAAGTGTGCTGAGTTCTGTGGTCCATCCCACTCACTCATGGACTTTAAAGTCATTGCTGTGAGCCAGGATGAATTTGACCAATGGGTTCAGGATATGCAGAATGTTAACCCTGATGCCGAACCGGAAAGTGCTGTGGCACAAGAAGGAAAGGCCCTCTTTCAAGAGAACAATTGCATGGGCTGTCATGCCATTGGGTCATCTCCGGTGCAAGTCGGTCCGAACCTGTCAGACTTCGGCAGCCGGTCCAAGCTGGCTGGTGTGGAAGAGCTGAACAAAGAAAACCTTGTTCAATGGATTATGGATCCGGAATCAATCAAACCCGGCAACAAAATGACCGGCAATTATCCGGATGTGTCAAAAGATGATGCAGGTAAAATTGCAGAATATCTACTGCAGTTAAAACCATCCGAAATAACACCTGAAAGTGCAAAAGACTAACAAAACATATTAGTTCAGGGATGGAAAATGTGAAAGGGAGGTTAATAATTTGAGTATAGCAGCTGCTCAAAACCGAAGCTTCGGTGCTGTGCTGTGGGATTACTTAACTACTGTCGACCATAAAAAGATTGCACATTTATACTTGTTTGGCGGTGGTTTCTTCTTCCTGCTCGGCGGACTGGAAGCGATGATTATTCGTATACAACTGATTAAACCTGAGAATGACTTTGTCAGTGCGGGTTTTTATAACGAAGTTCTCACCATGCATGGAACAACAATGATTTTCCTTGCTGCCATGCCGTTATTACTTGGGCTGATGAATGCGGCAGTGCCCCTACAGATCGGGGCGCGTGACGTTGCGTTTCCGTTTTTGAATTCATTGGGATTCTGGCTGTTTCTGTTTGGCGGTCTAATGCTGAACTGCAGCTGGTTCCTCGGCGGTGCTCCGGATGCCGGCTGGACAGCTTACACACCGCTGTCGACAACATCCCCGGGGCATGGTGTGGATTTCTATGTCATTGGATTGCAGATAGCCGGTGCGGGGACACTAATTGGAGGTATTAACTTTCTTGTAACGATTGTCAATATGCGTGCACCAGGCATGACATTCATGCGTATGCCACTATTTTCGTGGACGACATTTATTACAAGTATACTGATCCTGTTTGCGTTTCCGGCACTGACAATCGGATTGTTTCTTCTTATGTTTGACCGCATGTTTGGTTCAGCATTTTTCGATGTCGGCCTTGGTGGAAACACCATTATTTGGCAGCATTTATTCTGGATTTTCGGGCACCCGGAAGTGTACATTCTGATTCTGCCTGCCTTTGGAATATTCAGTGATGTATTTTCAACTTTTTCTAAAAAACGTTTGTTTGGCTACACAGCAATGGTATTTGCGACCATTTTGATTGCTTTCCTTGGCTTCATGGTCTGGGCACACCACATGTTCGCAGTTGGTCTGGGCCCTGTGGCAAACTCGATTTTCGCGATTGCGACAATGGCAATTGCGGTACCGACAGGAATTAAAATATTTAACTGGCTTGCAACGATGTGGGGAGGAAGTATTACCATCAACACAACAATGCTCTGGGCATTAGGTTTTATCCCTACATTTACAATCGGTGGTATGACTGGTGTTATGGTTGCGTCGGTTGTTGCTGACTATCAGTATCACGATACGTATTTCGTTGTAGCTCACTTCCACTACGTTATTGTCGGTGGTACTGTGTTTGGAATTATGGCAGGTCTGCATCACTGGTGGCCGAAAATGTTTGGGCGCATTTTAAACGAAACAATGGGTAAATTGACTTTCTGGACATTCTTTATCGGATTCCATTTAACATTCTTTATCCAGCACTTCCTTGGATTAATGGGAATGCCACGCCGTTACTGGGTGTTCCTGGAAGATCAGGGACTTGATCTCGGTAACCTAATAAGTACCATTGGCGCGTTCTTTATGGCGTTCGGTGTCATTGTATTCCTGATTAATATTGTCTATACGGCAGTTAAGGGAGAGCAGGCCCCTGCTGATCCTTGGGATGGCCGGACATTGGAATGGACGATTCCTTCGCCGCCTCCTTTCTATAACTTTAAACAGACACCGCTTAGCCGCGGACTTGATCCATTATGGATTGAGAAGACAGAAGGTAAAGGTGAAATGACACCTGCAGAACCATTGGGTGATATTCATATGCCGAATTCATCGTTCTTGCCGTTTATGATATCACTTGGACTGTTCATTGCCGGCTTTGGTTTTATTTACCAGGTGAATCATGATTGGGCATATGCCCTGTTATTCGGTGGTATGGCAGTTACCTTGGTCTCCATGTTGATCCGTTCACTGAAAGATGACCATGGTTACCATATTCCGAAAGAAGAACTAGAAGGGGAGGCTGACTAATATGAGTCATGATCAGTCTTTGAATCCGGAAACAATGCCAAACGAACCGGAAAAAGCCACCCTTGAAGGAAAGAATAAATTTCTCGGATTTTGGTTCTTTCTTGGTGGTGAAACCGTACTGTTTGCCTGTCTGTTTGGTACATTTATTGCTTTGCGCAACTCGACAGCTGGTGGTCCAACGGCTGATGAACTATTCGGCCTGGAACTTGTCTTTATCATGACAATGCTTCTCTTGACAAGTTCACTTACGAGTGTATATGCCGTGTATCATATGCGGAACAACAACTTTAAAAAAATGCAATTGTGGTTCGGCATTACGGCACTTTTGGGTTTTGGGTTCCTGGCATGTGAAATATATGAGTTTACTCACTATATTACCGAGTATGGTTTCACATTCCGTTCATCTGCATTTGGTTCTGCGTTCTATACACTTGTCGGCTTCCACGGCGGCCACGTGACATTTGGTCTGGCATGGCTGATTGGGCTGATGTTCCGGAACGCAAAACGCGGACTGAATTTGTATAACGCACCTAAATATTATACATTCAGCCTTTACTGGCACTTTATTGATGTTATTTGGGTGTTTATTTTCACAGTAGTTTATTTGATGGGAAAGGTGGGATAATCAATGGCAGAGAACACCAATTCCAAGGAAACGAATCCGTTCCAGAAGCAAAAGAACAGAGACGAGATGCAAAAGCAGGTCATTTCTTTTGCGATGATGATCCTGTTTACGATTATTGCCTTTGTCATCGTTGCAACGGATATGATGCAAGAAATGTTTGTCGTTCCTGTACTACTTATATTGGCTATCGTACAGGTCGCTTTCCAGTTATACTATTTCATGCATTTGAAAGACAAGGGGCATGCATTCGCCGCCGTCATGTTTTACGGCGGTGTCTGGGCCGCGGCGCTGACACTGGCTGCACTTGGGGTTATCACTTGGTGGTAAGTCATTAAAGACCGGGTACTGTCCCGGTCTTTTTTATAATGTCAGAAACTATAGACCATAGATAACCTTTAAGAAAGACCTGGTAACTTGCTGGAGACTGGCCTATCCTTTCGTTTTTCTTATGCTGTCTATAAATTGTCATATTCCATGTGTGTGTGCTGTTGTAAAATGCGTTATAATAATATATATAAATATCCATTTCTGGAGTGAGATTTTATGTGGCTTGATATACAGATATTCGGTTTTCGCGCACTATGGAGTCCCTACTATTTCCTTTTTGTTTTAGGAATGGCCATCATATATTATCTGATGACAGGACCCTATCGCCATAAATTCGGGGGAGGGAACGAATCCCGCCCATCAAGGAAACAACAGGCATTTTTCTATTCCGGTATGGTCCTTCTATATGCTGTAAAGGGTGCACCAGTTGATTTGCTGAGCCATATGATGCTGACAGCTCATATGATTCAGATGGCTATTTATTATCTGATTGTCCCTATCTTCATAATAAAAGGTATACCTGCATGGCTCTGGAGAAAAGTTGTCTGCAGACCGAAAATAAAACCGATTTTAATGTTTCTGTCGAAGCCTCTTATATCGATTTTGTTGTTTAACATATTATTTTCCTTTTACCATTTGCCGGCAATTTTTGATTTTGCAAAGTCATCACAGGTTGCTCACACTTCCATTTCATTGGTAATATTAATCGCGGCATTCATTGTTTGGTGGCCGGTCCTGACACCGATTAAAGAATTCGACCGGATGCCGCCGCTGGGAAAAATTTTCTATATTTTTGCCAACGGTGTGCTGATTACACCGGCATGTGTGCTGATTATCTTTGCAAATGCACCGGTCTATGCCGCTTATACAGAAAATGGCGCATGGATGCAGGCATTGGCTTTGTGTGTGCCGAGTGGGGTTCTTGAGGGTATCAGTTATTCTATATCCGGACCCGAAATGTTCTCACCAATGTCGACGATGGAGGACCAGCAGCTCGGTGGCATTATTATGAAACTGATGCAGGAGATAACATATGGAACTGTCCTGGCAAGGGTGTTTTTTGGATGGTTTACGAGGGAAAGTCTCCAAGTGGATCCGCTTCCGGCGGGTGAAAAATGAAGAACTATAGAATGATCGGATAAGCACCGGACTCCGGATGTTGGGGTTCATGTTTTTTCCATCAGTGTGAAAGGAATGAAATTGCAGCAGTATGCCATTTTTACCGACGATAAGCACTTTCTTTATTGTAACCAGTGCTGTTTTAGTTGCAATTGGATGGGGGTTTATCCTTAAAGGGAAACCGAAAGCACATAAAAGGACGATGCTGTCGGCAGCAGTCAGTGCTTTGTTATTCTTTATTATCTATGTTTCGAGAACAGCTTTCATTGGGAATACCAGTTTTGGAGGCCCGGATGATATAAAAATTTACTATACAATCTTCCTTATTTTTCATATCATACTGGCCACTACAGGCGCGTTATTTGGGTTGGTAACCATTACCCTAGCCCTGAAAAGAAAAATAAACATACACCGAAAAATTGGCCCGATTACAAGCATTATTTGGTTTTGCAGTGCTGCTACCGGCGTGGCTGTCTATTTGCTTCTGTATATCATTTACGACGGGGGACAGACAACCAGCATGCTGAAGGCCATCCTTGGAGGGTAAAAAACGTGTGCGGACAAAAGCTGTCCGCACACGTTATATTTTTGTATTCCATTTGATAATACCGGCTTCTTTGGCCGAATTGAATGCAATCAGAAACAATGGGCCGAGAATGAACCCGAGAAGCCCAAGCAGCTTAATACCTAAAAACATAGCAATTAATGTTGCCAATGGGGAAAGGCCAATATGCTGTCCCATTACTTTTGGTTCGACGGTCCTGCGTATCGCAAGCAATATAATGGCCAGAACTGCCAGTTGCACGCCGAGGAAAGTATTGCCGCTTATGAATGCAAACACGGACCATGGGCCAAGAATGGCGATTGAGCCGATAATGGGGATGAAATCAACCAACCAAATGATGAGCGACATAATAACGGCTACTTGCGGCATAATCAGAAGCAGTCCAATCAAGGTAACAACGAAAATTATAATGCTGACAAGAAACTGTGCTTTGAAGAAACCAAGGACAACACTGGAGAGCCTTCTGTTCATAAAAGAAACTTTTTCTGCCGTCTCTTTTGTCATAATACTGTACAGTTTTGACTGTAGCAGCGGCAATTCAAGCATGAACAAAAAGAGAGCAATCAAATACACAAGAAAGCTGATTAAGTATTGAGGAACCTGGGCAACGACCTGGGCAATTCGCTCGATCGTAATGGTTTCCTTTAATGTTGCACTCATAGAAGTTAACTGGGACTCGATTGTGTTGGTGACCTGTTCATAAAATTCATCCGGAAGATTCTCGGTATATTTTTTAAAACCTGATTCCCAGCTTGCATAGGCACTGTTCAACTGGGTCACGTGGGAGGGAATCTCTTCAACAAACGTGACAACTTGTGTCACTGCCTTTGTCACAATAAATGCCCCACCAAGACTCAGGAAAATCAGAAACAGCAGAAAGACAATAATGACCGATGTTTTCCTGCTTATCTTCGCCTTCCGTTGCATGAATCGGATGACAGGATTGAGCGTCAGTGCTGTAACAAGTGCCAGAACCAATGGAATCGATACCGGCAAAATGAACAAAATAAACAGTAAAAGTATCAGCATTAAAAAAATCAGTGACCATTGGCGCTTTGTAATTGAACGAAACAATGTAAACGGGAGTCCCCTTTCTTCCAAGAATTACCTATAGGAACGTTTAAAATCAAAGATGTACAAGCACGGAAGTCGGTTCACGTTGAAAAAACAACTGCTCGTGAATACGACGAGCAGTTGTAATACTCCTATTTTTTGTACTGATCAATGTCATCTTTTATTTTGGAAACAAGATTTGTTGCACGATCAACGAGATTATCCGGGAAATTCTCATCTTCTCCGTATTCAACGCCATGCGGGTAGTAATGTTTACCTATCAGTGGCGTCTTTAGCTGTATGACGGCATTGCCCAAATCAACATCACCTTCGACGGCATATCCTTGAATGCGGATATAATATGTAATGTTCTTTTCCTTGGAAGCAATTTTATAATCGTATGTTACACGTTCATAATCCCACTGCCCTGCCCGGATAAAGGCATGTTTACCCATTAGCCGATCTAATGGTTCTACATCAATAATGGTTTCGTCAATTCCTGTATTTTCCAGTTGCATTTTATCCACCTCACAAAATTATCCTCTGTTAATAATGATAATCGAAAAAAGATTAAGTTTCAATTGAAAAGGAAGCCGAATTTATGAAAGATATACCCGTTTTTGGGAATAAATAAAATGTAGTGCCAAATTTTCATAAGGAGGATACACCATGAAATCGTTAAAGGATGTTATGTCCACCGATATTGCAGTTTGCCGCAAAGAGGACACATTATACGATGCAGCCGTGAAGATGAAGGAACGAAATGTTGGGGTAATCCCGGTATGTTCGGAAAACAAAGAGCTCCATGGAGTCATAACGGACCGTGATCTGGTATTGCGCGGATATGCAGAAAAAAAGTCCGATTCCGCAACTGTTAATGAAGTGATGAGTGGGGAGCTGCACTATGAAGCACCGGACACGACCGTGCAGGAAGCTGCTAATACAATGGCACAAAAGCAAATTCGCCGTCTGCCAGTGGTGGAAAACGGTAAACTGACAGGTATTGTTTCCCTTGGAGATCTATCACTCGAAGAAAAATCGAATGAAGCTGCCGGAAGTGCACTGGGAGATATTTCGGAGCGGCCAGAATTTCATTAATATAGTATAATATAAACAACCGTATGGAACAGCATACGGTTGTTTTTTCATTTCAGAAGGTAATCAGAAAATGGTATTTAACAGCCTGGCCATAACGATAAAGGTTCATTTTTTCCTGTGAAGAAATGTAAAGGAGCATGTATCTGCTAAATGCGGCATATAGTTAATTGAAAAAGACTTAATAGAAGGGGAAGCAATTATGCGGCTAATTCGTATCGTAATACTGGTATTATTGGTTATTTCAGGGGTCTATTATTTACTCGATGAGTATAAGCTGCTTCCGGATGGGACGGTTGAGGATCTTAACCATACACTGAAACAAAAGGACAGCAAGCTGGAGACGAAAGAAATCCCTACAGAACGATCTGCAATGCCATATGCAGGTGATATTTTTCAATGGGTCGGAAAAGAAGCAGATGCGCTGACAGAAAAATTTGGCAAGCCGAAGCGAAAAGATCTAAGTACGTATGGCTATGAGTGGTGGGTGTATACGGATGGCAAGGAAAATTACATCCAATTTGGTATTGATAATAATACCGTTAAGACACTATATGCGGCTGGAAGCGGGTTGTCCCTTGACCCCATTCAGATGGGACAAAATTATGACTCGGTGAAAGAGAAGCTGTCTTTCTCAAAAGAAGTGACCTATAGCAAGGATTTTTCATCTTTTTCATTCCAGCTAAGTGATGAAGAACGTGCTGCCCGTCCGTTAGTGAAAGTCACGGATAATATTTTTATGCAGCTTTATTTCGACACGTACACAAATAAACTGACCGGCGTCCGTGTTCTGACGGGGGATATACTGCTATTGCACCGCCCATATAAAATGAAATATCGGGGGGATTTGCCGGAAAAACCAGCGGCTACGGAATCAGAACAAGAACAAATTGATACAGGAATGGAACAGCAGATATTCCATCTGACCAACGTATTCCGTAACCAGCATGGAAAACAGAAATTAAAATGGGATGATACCGTTCGGGATGTAGCTTATATCCATAGTAAAGACATGGCGGAGAACAATTATTTTTCCCATTATGGCAAAGACGGAAATGGGCTGAAAGAGCGTTTGGCTTCTAAAGAAGTGGCGTACATGTCGGCCGGCGAAAATATCGCAGCTCAATATCCTGAT
Source organism: Lentibacillus juripiscarius (assembly GCF_042685205.1). Taxonomy (NCBI): domain Bacteria; kingdom Bacillati; phylum Bacillota; class Bacilli; order Caryophanales; family Bacillaceae; genus Lentibacillus; species Lentibacillus juripiscarius. The sequence goes on along the minus strand of NZ_JBHUNA010000009.1, from coordinate 255,769 downwards.
GCACAGGCAGCCATGCACGGTTGGCTAAACAGTGAGGGGCACCGGGAGGCGCTGCTGAAAAACGATTATACACACCTTGGCACAGGGGTCTATAAGTCCTATTACACACAAAACTTTGTGAAGAAACAATGATTATTGCCTTAGGCACAGTATTCGCCCTGTTTTCATAAACTAGTCAGTAACAGGATATTAGTTGCTGAGGTGAGTAGATATGAGTGATAAACTCCATCCTAGCGTAAGAGAATTTAAGGATTTCCTGCAGCGGCATCCAAAACTGGTGGAAGAAGTGCGGCGCAGTGGAAGAGGATGGCAGGAATACTATGAGAAATGGGCGTTGCTTGGGGAAGACGATTCAATGTGGGAGAAGTACCGGAGCAAGGAAAATTCCAAAGCCGGGAAAAAAGAGACCCGAGGAAAAAAAGAAATGATGGAAAAGCTTGTGGAAATGTCAGAGAATATTGACATGGATAAAATTCAATCGCAAGTGGGTAACATCAATAGTGCGATCTCCACTGTACAGGAACTGCTGCAACAATTTCAGCCATCTGATAAGTCGTCACAGCATCCATTTGATCCATCATACAACGATCGGCCATTTGGCGGATTCCGGGATTGAGGTGGAAATATGCAGACGTCAGTTCAGCAATTTTTGCAGGAGAATCCAAAACTTGCGCATTTCGTCCGTTTTAATCCCGTCTGGTACCGCCACCTGACAAGGAATCCGGAGAGAGTGCTGGAACTGGAGAAGGCATCAAAAGCCTTTTATGGAAAAACATTGCCCCAGAAAGCAGATAAGCTTAAAAGTCATATGCAAATGGTCAATATGCTGATGCAATTCACCGATTTGATGAAGGACTGATAAGGGTGGTGGTTTAATTTGCAGCGATTCCATGATAAGATACAAGTGGAGGTGAAAGAATGATAGGAACAATGGAGTATGCGGAAATAATGGATCATTCTGAGCTGCTCAGTGAGATGATTTTACAGTCTGATGTGATGGAATCCTATGAACAGGCGCGTAAATCAATGGATGAGGACAAGGAAGCGCAGCACTTAATACATGCGTTTAATGATATAAAAGAACAATACGATGAGGTCCAGCGTTTTGGAAGGTACCACCCGGATTACAACGAAATAATGAGAAAGGTTCGTTCTTCCAAACGGGAAATGGACATGAATGATAAAGTGGCAGCTTTCAAAGTTGCAGAACGCAATTTGCAGAAAATGCTTGATGAAGTGAGCGAGTATATTGCGTTCAGCGTCAGTGACCAGATTAAAGCACCGAAAGATGGTGCTGCTCTGACGGATACTGGATGTGGCCACGGGGGAGCATGCGGCTGCAGCGCATAGATAGATTGAAGCCCCGGCCGTATTCTGGTACACTTATCTGTAAATGAGAGGTTAGTGAGGATGCCATATGAGAACGAAACGCCAGGGACTGATTGTCTGGTTCAAGCATATGAAAAACATCCGGCATATTAAACGGTATGGACATTTGGTTTACTCGTCAAAGAAACTGAAATATGCCGTGCTGTATACCGATCAGGATACGCTTGAACGAACGGAGGCCAAATTACGGAAGCTGCCATTTGTTTCAAAGGTGGAACGGTCGCAAAAGCCGTTTATACGGACGGACTATGAAAATGCGAAGCCTGATAAAGCAAAACAATATGATTATAAAATGGGTATTTAAAACCTTTGCGGGTCATACATAACCTTTCCCGCAAAGGTTTTTTGTGTAGTGAATGCTCTTTTTGTAACGTTTGTTGGTTTTCCAGTGCAGTTGATATAAAGAGCGACACAGTGAACAATTTGTGTGCTATGACACCGCTACAGAAATACATTTGGTGCTCGTCGTGTTGCAAGTTCTTCAGTGGAGCTGCACTCCTCGCAGAAGGGGGAATTTTCATCCAACGATTTGGTGAAAAGTCTCTCATTTTTTCTTTGAATTAATCATCATTTGAAAAAAGGGGCACCTTTTCAGTGGCCTCGATTTTTTGCCTTGAGAAGCCTTCTCTCGGACATTTCGGTTGCTTTCGGGCGGACTTTTGGCCTTGAGAAGCCTTCTCTCGGACATTTTGGCTGCTTTCGGACGGGCTTTTGGCCTTGAGAAGCCTTCTCTCGGACATTTTGGCTGCTTTCGGGCGGACTTTTGGCCTTGAGAAGCCTTCTCTCGGACATTTTGGCTGCTTTCGGGCGGACTTTTGGCCTTGAGAAGCCTTCTCTCGGACATTTCGGCTGCTTTCGGACGGGCTTTTGGCCTTGAGAAGCCTTCTCTCGGACATTTCGGCTGCTTTCGGACGGATTTTTGGCCTTGAGGAGCCTTCTCTCGGACATTTTGGCTGCTTTCGGACGGATTTTTGGCCTTGAGAAGCCTTCTCTTGGACTTTTCAGCGGCTTTTTCGCTTTCCCGCGAAGAGGCTGAAGCGTTCCCCGCGGCAAAGAAGACACTGCGAATGCGACCAAAGGAAGCTTGAGCAGATGTCGCGCTTGTACCCGGAGTGGTGAAAGCGAGTATTTTTCCGCAGCGACGAACTAGCACTCTTCGATAAAATTGGAGAAAGACATACAAAAAGTTACGTCGCAGTTTATAGAATATATTAAGTAGGGTTTCATTTTCTGTAGTGATGCGAAAGGCTACGGTTTTCTAAATAAGCATAAAAAGAAAAAACCTGCAGATATAACTCTGCAGGTCCTTTTGTTTTCACACTGGAAAACAAAAAGGCAAAGGGAGAGGAGAAACCGGAGGAAGAACTTATGGGGAAGTGTAAGTCTTCTCCGAGTTTTTGAAACAGCCAAGCAATGTTGTTTAGCTGTTTCATTACGCTAGTATGACCATCGTACATTTTTATATACGTGGTAGAGCAAATTTTTTTCGGATAGAAAATTATAAGCTTTTATGTCTTGCGCTTTTATCTCGTTACACTTATTATGATTTATTGAGGTGGTTGCATGCGAGTTGTAGCAGGTGCTCATAAAGGGCGGCAATTGAAGGCGGTTCCGGGAAAAACAGCCAGGCCCACAACAGATAAAGTGAAGGAAGCAATTTTTCAGATACTGGGGCCATACTTTCAGAACGGTGTCTGTCTTGATCTGTTTGCCGGAAGTGGGGCATTGGGTATTGAAGCGCTAAGCAGAGGCATGGAGAAAGGGATATTTGTTGATAAACATCCGAAAGCGATACATACTATTCATGAAAATATCCGGTTGCTGCATTTGGAAGATAATGTCGAAATATTCAGGACGGAGGCTTTCCGAGCCATGAACGCCAGTGTTAAAAGAGGACTCCGGTTTGATTTGATATTGCTCGATCCCCCATACTACAAGATAAATTATATGAAATTGCTCAATGAAGTGGTTAAATTGGACTTGCTTCAAACCAACGGCCTCATTTTTTGTGAGCATGATGCCGATGAACATCTGACAATGGCCGATAACCGCTATGATATCCTTAAAACAGGGGTGTACGGAGAAACAACAGGTATAACCATCTATAAAAAGAAGCAGGAATAGAAGGGAGTATTACCATTGAACCGACTAGCGATCTGCCCAGGCAGTTTTGACCCGGTAACTTATGGGCATCTTGACATTATTGAACGGGGAGCCAAGATTTTTGATCAAGTAATTATTGTTGTTTTTAATAACCAGTCTAAGGATCCATTGTTTTCGGTTGATGAAAGGGTCTCACTATTGACAGAGTCAACCAGCTACCTGCCAAATGTGTCCGTTGACTGGAGTGATGAATTGCTCATCGATTATGCAAGGGAACATAAAGCCGACGCTATTTTGCGCGGGCTGCGTGCGGTCAGTGATTTTGAATATGAAATGCAGATTACGGCGATGAACAGGAAGCTGGATGAAAATATTGAGACCTTTTTTATGATGACGAATAATCAATATTCATTCCTTAGTTCGAGCATTGTCAAAGAGGTTGCCAAGTATAAGGCCGATGTCACTGATCTGGTTCCGGAGGCTGTCCACGAGGCGTTACAGAAAAAATATAGGTGAAATGAACGCAAAAAAGATGTTGCTATGGGCAACATCTTTCTAATTTTTGTACTGGCGCTTCAGCAGGATGAGAACAGCAATAAACAGGAAAGAGAATGTGATAAGGGGTCCCATTTCGCTAAGCATGTACAACAAATCCATCCATGGTTCTTCTGGTGCATCGTTAGAAACCGGAACCCCCTTAAAATCAAATGACGTTCGATTCAGATACAATGGTGTATAAAAAACAGCTGTCAGAACCGCCGCAAATAGTCCGTGTAGGATCCTTGCAAAAAAATACGGAGCGAACCGGATATCGGATGTAGCGATAATACTTGCGACTTGTGCCTGGACGGATAGGCCATTGAAGCCTAAGATAAAACTGACGACAATGATTTTTTCCAGCAGATTAGCAGCGTCGTTTTGAGAAATTAGGTTTGTACCGAGCGTTATTTCGAATAGCCCGGTAAACATTGGAACCGCCAGTTCAGCCGGTATTGCAGCGAATTTCAGCAAGTACTGGAACACGACAGCGATTGCCTGGGAAATGCCTGCAATATACAGCAGTTTGGTGAAGACGGAAAACAGGATAATAAAACCGCCAACCATGACTAAGGTTTGAATTGAGTTCAGCACGGCATCCCCAAGTATTTTTCCGAATGGGCGCGGGTCATTGATTCTTGTACGGTGCATTTCCTTAAAAGCCCTAATAATGGAGACCTTCTGCTTGTCTGTTTCTGCAGCGTGATCCTGTTGTTCTTTTTTTCGTCCATAGAAACGCATGCATACACCGACAAGTGCATTTCCAATATAGTGGGAAGCCCCAAGAACGACACCTAGCTTTACATCATAAAAAAACCCGACTGATACAGCGCCGAAGATGAACAGCGGACTGGAAGCATTGGTGAATGATACGAGCCGTTCAGCTTGAATTCGTGTCAGCTGTTTTTCTTCCCGGAGCCGTGTTGCTATTTTTGCACCGGTAGGATACCCGCTAGCCATTCCCATTGCCCAGGCAAAGCTTCCGACACCAGGGACATTGAATAAAGGGCGCATGATCGGTTCGCAAAGCACGCCGATAAATTTCACAAATCCGAATCCAATTAGCAGTTCAGCCGTAATAAAAAAAGGCAGTAATGACGGAAATACGACTTCCCACCACATGTTCAGTCCACGTATACTTGCTTCAAGGGACTGATCTGGAAATTTTATCAGGGAAATGGCAACAAAAGCGGTTATACCTGAAAATGCAATTGTCTTTATTTGCTGTTTCAATGTCCGGCCTCCTAATAAAAAGCTGATCCTGTACTTCTTTTTCTGATAGTAGTAGAATAATTCTAGCCTGCTTTAGCTGTTAAGAAAGTATAAGAGGTTGTTCAAAAAGTCCGGTATTTACCCTCCTTTTGAACACGCACTATAAATACTATCTTATTGCATAAGTGCAACTAGGGCTTCCGCCAGTAAGCCCTGGCGATAAGCCAAGTATGGTAATAGTACATCTGTTTCGGGTCACCGAATGAATCGTACAAGTCTATATCAATATACGCTCATACATCCTATTTTTATGACATACACTTTTGAATACGTTGCTAAAACGGTGCGGGCAGAAGGTGAAAGGAGTTTTACGGTGCAATTCACAAAAAAACATATTATTTTTCTGATCGTCGTAATTGGCATTGCTTCATTTATTTCCATTTACAAACTGCCATATTACATATATAAGCCTGGCGGTGCTGATGCACTTAATCCAATTGTGGAAGTCGAGAGCGGCCACAAAAGTGAAGGAGATATGCACCTGGTCACTATTCGCGGCGGGCAGGCCACACCGGTTCAATATTTGTTGGCAAAAATTCTGCCCCATCAGGAAGTGCATCCACTTGATAAAGTCAGGCCGGAGGGAGTATCTGAAGATGAATACTTCCATGCACAGCTGCAGATGATGGAAAGCTCACAGGAAGCATCAACTGTCGTAGCTTATCAGGCAGCGAATGAGGAAATTGATATAACGTATAATGGGGTGTATGTTGTTTCAGTCGTAGAAGGGATGCCGGCTGATAATATTCTCAAACCGGGGGACCGTATTACTGGGATTGATGGTGAATCCATTCAGGAATCCAGTGATCTGATCGAACTCGTTGAAACCAAAGAAGCAGGTGAAACGATAAAGGTGCGTGTTGAACGGGATGGCAATAAACGGACGGAAGAAGTCAAATTAAAAAGATTTCCGGAAAATGAAAATAAAGCCGGAATCGGGATCAGACTGGTGACGGACAGGCAAGTTCATGTTAATCCGGACGTCAGCTTTTCGAGTGGCAACATTGGCGGCCCAAGCGCCGGACTGATGTTCTCTTTGGAAATATACGATCAATTGACAGAGTCTGATTTTACAAAGGGTCTTCAGATAGCAGGTACCGGTGAAATTGATTACCAGGGCAATGTGTTGCCGATTGGCGGTATTCGGAAAAAAGTCATTGCAGCCGATGATGAGGGATGCGACATTTTCTTTGCACCGAATGAGGGTGGCGCGGAAGATTCCAATTATGAAGCAGCCGCAGATGTTGCCGAAGAGATTGATTCCGACATGGAAATCGTTCCGGTTGATACATTCTCAGATGCATTGGAATACCTGGAGCAGCTAAATCCAGGAGAGAAATGAAAAAAAAGGGGGGCGGAATGGTCGGCCCCCCTTTGTCCAGAGTGTTTACTCCACCATGATTGGCGGCTGTAATTCCTGCCGATGGAATTGCTCCCGTTTGTCAGCAGGAAGTACACTGTAGTACGTGTTGCTTGCCTTTTCTTCCACCGCCAGCATTGGATCCACATCCTGGCTTAGTTTGGAAATAAGCGGTACGCTCATTTCTTTTTTCTGTCCATTCAAGTAAGCCTGTCCGGTTTTTGTCATTCCGAGCAGTCTGACGTATGGGACCGTTTTTGTATGTTCCAGTCGTTGCATATCGGCTTTGGTTGTGTTGGTTAGGATATGGGCAAACATTCGCTGCAGCCTCGTCCATGTATAGCGTTTTGTTTTAATCCGCTGAATCCATTGATGGAATGAAGCGGCGCCATGGGCTGTTTTTTTGATACGGTATTCCAGCCCTTCATCAACACCATGAATCGTAGCCAGTTCTCTTGTTGACATCGTCATGACACGATAGTGGACAAGGTTGAAATAGTCTTCCCAGGAATGCCAAATACTGCTGTCCCGTTTATAATGATGAAGTTGGCGGGCCGTTTCTTCTGGAAGGGTCTCCGTTATCTCTTCAGACAGGCCTTCACCTAACAACAGTTTCCTGCGTATACTTGTTGCGCTGGCAATTGAACCAGTCATTGTCTGATCATGATAATGGCTTTTTTTTCGTTTGATGGCCATCGGGGTGATGGGCAGATGATGATCCATGATTGTCCGGACATAACTAAATCCAAGAATATTGTTTGGCTGGGCCAGATCCATTTTTTCTGTGGTCAGACCGATGGCTTCGTACGCACGTCTGCTGGCCTCCGGAAAAGCCATCCCCTCATCAAGATAGTTTTGGAGCAGCTTGCGGTATACGGTCTCATTTTTCCTGTAGACGCTATAACCTTCTGTGAAATGATCTGCATCACCGGACTCACTACCAAAGCAAATACTGGACACACCGCTTTCATGCAATGTACGGACAGCACCTTCTGCGAACAGATTACTGCTCTGGACGGCATATAAATAAGGCAGTTCCAGGACAATGTCGACACCTTCTGCTAAAGCAGCCTTTGTCCGGTGGAATTTATCAATGATTGCCGGTTCACCGCGCTGGAGGAAGGAACCGCTCATTACAGCAATCAGACAATCAGCACCAGATTCCTTTTTTGATTGCCGGATGTGATAGACATGACCATTGTGAAACGGATTATATTCAACAATCAGTCCGCAAGCTTTCATAAACGCTCAGCTCCTATGTATAGACTGCTTCTCATTGTATCAAAAAATAAAGACTACCGCATCGCCGGTTAGTGAGTTGGATGGGACAAATCGGGGAATACTGTATTAAAAGGTGTAAAGAAAAAATGTTGACAAAATAGCTTTTTCCTTTTAAAATAACTCTTGTTGCCTTGAGGTGATAATAATGAAAATTCCAATAGGGCATATAAAGAAAAATGCTGGCAATGCCCCTTTCAGGTTTGATGAACAGGTGGATGTTTCCGAACTGGAAACGATGAATAATGATATACGCGAAATCGGTCCCGTTCATGTCCATGGTAGAGCGGATGAACAGGGGAATGATATTGTGTTCACTTTCAGCATTGAAGGGAACATGGTACTTCCGTGTGCCCGTACGCTTGTAAATGTGCCTTATCCGTTCGCGATTGATGCACTTGAGATATTTTCAGAATCACCATATAATGATGAGGATGCTGAAAATGAAATCCATCCAATCGAGGGGGAAGTGCTTGACTTAACCCCGCTGATAAAGGAAAATATTCTATTAGAAGTGCCTTACCGGGTCTTCTCGGATGATGAAGAAGTTATCAGTCAAGCTCCATTTGAAGGGGAAGGCTGGGAATTTATCTCCGAAGATAATCAGGAGAAAAAAACGGACCCGCGCATGAAAAAATTGGAATCGTTACTTAAGGATGAAGAAGAGTAGGACGACCTTCTATATCCATTTAGCAATCGAAGGAGGTGTAAGTCATGGCAGTACCGAAGCGCAGAACTTCCAAAAAGGTAAAAAACCAACGCCGCACGCATAAAAAATTGCATGTGCCTGGCATGGTGGAATGCTCCAATTGTGGTGAGCTGACAAAGCCGCATCATGTGTGCAAATCATGTGGGCATTATGACGGCAAAGAAGTAGTAGCGAATGATTAATTGGAACTGATAGGTTATACGACAGATCACTGAAAGATAGTGATCTGTTTTTATATACATAGATAGCATTTGCCAAACCTTATGTTCCGGACGTATGCAAATAAGAAAAGAAGGGGAATGTCATGACAGAGGCAATTCAATACAGAATAGATGATGATAAAGGCTATGGGGAAATCCGTTTGAACCGGCCGGATAAACATAATGCCGTATCAATAGATATGACACATGCCTTGAAATCAGCCCTAGAGGCAGCAAAGGAACAGCCTATTAAATTTTTGACGATTACTGGTACCGGTGATCGGACTTTTTGTGCCGGTGGCGATTTACATGATCTCCATGGGGAGATGAGCCCTGATGAGGCCTTTTCCCTTTTATACCCAATGAAAGAGGTGCTTTATGAAATTGCATCCTTTCCGGTTCCGGTCATTTGTCTGCTGAACGGGGATGCCGTCGGTGGCGGCTGTGAAATTGCCACTGCCTGTGATCTTCGGATTTCCCGGGGGGAACGTCGCTTTGGGTTCATTCAGTCCACACTCGGTATTACCCCGGGATGGGGTGGCGGCGTCTTATTGTATGAAAAAGTTCATCCGAGTTTTGCCCTTCAATGGATTATGGAAGGGGCCCATTTCCAGGCGGATGAATTAAGACACCAAGGCTGGATTCACCGGATTATTGCTGAAAAGGATTGGCAGGACCAAGAATATGTGCTGCAGCCATATCTTTCAAAATCGGAAGAGCAAATGAAAACATTGAAATCGCAATACAAGAAAAAACTATCTATTTTGCCATTATCAGCACAAATGGATGATGAGGTCCGCAACTGCGCAACATTGTGGGATTCACCAGAACATAAGAACGCTGTCAGCAAATTTATGTCCCGTAAATAACGGTTATAGTGCATAAATAAAATTGATTCGAACGATTCTATCACTCCTACTTTTTGCATACATTGATAGCAAACGGTAAGGAGGGGTGTTATGAACGCTGCACGTCAGGATGCGTGGACTGAAGATGAGGATATACTGCTTGCAGAAACGGTCCTTCGTTATATAAAAGACGGCAAGACACAGCTTGAGGCTTTTAAGGATGTTGCTGAACAATTATCACGGACACCAGCGGCCTGCGGTTTTCGATGGAATGCATCCATCCGTAAACAGTACAGCAAAGAAGTCGAGCTGGCCAAAGAAGACCGTAAGAAACATAACAGGCCAAAAGTCAACAAGGGCCAAGGGGAAAGGGGAGGATTGGAACTGGGGGCGGATCCAATTGATAATGCTATAATTGTACTTGAAAAAATGCGCACCAGTCATCTTGATGATAATGCCTTTTCCCTTTATGAAAAAGAAGCAGCCATTAAACGGCTGGAAAATGAGAATGAAGTGCTCAAACAGCAACTGGATCGATATGAGCAGGCATGGCAGGAAATGGGTAAACTATGGAGCTGGGTGAGTGAATCGAAGAACTGATGTGGAAAGACATGAATGTCCGCATGATGCCATTCATGTCTTTATTTTTATCTGCAAAGACAGCAGTCTTTAGGTCAGACGTCTTTTTCTGATACTCCTTCAGGCATCCAGATAAGTGGATTTTCACCGAGATCCCGTTCCATTTCATATTTTGCTTTTTGGAAGCCCGTCTTTTCCCAGAAACCGTGCGAGTTGATTCGCGGGTTTGTTTTGATCGGCAGTTCGAAGCTTTTGGCAAAGTCAACCATCCTTTTGCCGTATCCATTTCCCCGGTAATCAGGTAAGACTTCCAGCTTCCACAGTTCCAAGTAATCCTGGGGTGGCTTAAAATATTCGTCATATTTTTGCTTTACTTTGTACAGACTCATGCGGGCAATCAGGTTATGTCCAAGATAGATTCCATAAAACGGTGATTCGCTGTTGTTTTCAACAATATTGTTCTGCAGATCTTCCATCATGGAAAGCTCCTGGTTCCCATACTCTTTAAAACGCTTGAATTGCTCCAGTGTTTTATAATTAATTAAAAGCTTTTCGACTTTCATATCGGTGATCATTTTCCCTTTCCCCCTTTGAAAGAAAGTATTTAGAATTCCTATATAATTTATTATAATATAAAAAGGCAAGGAAGGGAATGGGAGAAGCTCAATTGTACATATGTAACATCCATGAAATTCCATTATTGTGTGTGTTGTTTAAATGAGGGGGGAGACGATGGTGGTGGATGTGTTTGCTTATCTGATTGGCATCATCATTACCGCACCGATGCTGGCGACGTGGGGTGTTTATTACGCTGCTGCGGGTGCCGGGCGGAACAAATGGAAAGCGGTTCATACCGCAGTGAACTGGACAACCTTCCTGTATATACTGGCTGTGACAGCAATGCTTTATACAATATACGGTTCCGGCTATGCTGGCATCACATCCGTTCTGCTTATGACGCTATTTACTGTTATTATCGTCGTCCGATGGAAAATGTTTACGGAAGTCGTGTTCCATAAAGCCTTTAAAATCTTCTGGCGTATTTGTTTCTTACTATTTGCTGGTTTGTATTGTTTGCTGGCTATAACGGGGATTATTCGGAATTTCTTATAGCACCACAAAACAGATTGGGTGCAATTGGTCTGTTTTTTATATACAATACGTATTGGGTATATTCACTATAGTAAAAGGAGCATGCGATCTATGCGGATCAGTCCAATTAAACTACAAAAACAGAATGCACTTATAAACGATTACCGCGATCAAAAGTCAGGCATCATGCAGTACTTTGATTATGATCCATACATCGAACAAACTTATGAACAGCGAATGCAGGCATTGCAGCAAAAAAATATTGACCGTGATAAGCTGACAGAAGCACTGACTGAAATGAATAAAGAATGGGATGCTCCTGAATCAACGTACAAAGCAATTGAGCGACTTAAAGAAGAAAACAGTGCTGTCGTAATTGGGGGGCAGCAGGCAGGTTTGCTGACAGGCCCGTTATATACCATCAATAAGGTCCTATCTGTTATACAATTTGCGAAACAGCAGGAGTCTAAATTAAATGTACCGATCATACCAGTGTTTTGGATAGCCGGTGAAGATCACGATTTTGATGAAATTAATCATGTTTTTTTGCCCAATAAGACCGGGATGAAAAAATACACACTGTCGCAGGAGGCGAGCGGGAAGCAGTCTGTTTCCGATATTAAGATTAATAAAACGGCGCTTTTATCCTGGATTGACCAGCTGTTTGATCAACTTCCCGAAACCGATCACACGAAAAAGCTCTATCAGACTATACTGGACTGTCAGGAACGTTCGGTTACGTATGTCGACTTTTTTGCCCGGTTCCTTTATCAGATGCTTGACGGGGAGGAAATCATCCTTGCTGATTCCGGGCATCGGGCCATGCGCGGTCTCGAACGCGAGCATTTTGTCCGGCTGATTGAAAAGCAGGAAGAAATTAGCGAGGGTGTACATACAGCAGTTCAGCAGCTGAAGAAACAGGGGTACGCTATATCACTCGATGTTGAAGCGAACGATGCCCACCTTTTTTATCATCATAACAATGAACGGATTTTGCTTGAACGTGATCATGAAGGTAACTGGGCGGGCAAGCAGAATGAAGTTGTGATGACGAGTCAGCAGATGCTGGAGACAGCCAGACATAATCCGGCAGGTCTAAGCAATAACGTCGTTACCAGACCGGTCATGCAGGAGTGTTTGTTCCCAACACTAGCATTTATCGGTGGTCCTGGTGAGGTCAGTTACTGGGCAGCGTTAAAACCGGCTTTTCATGCGGCAGGTATAAAAATGCCGCCGGTCCTGCCGCGTCTGTCATTCACATTTATTGACCGGAATGTGGAAAAAACATTGTCCAGATTTGGAATTGATGTGGCACACGCGGTTAATCACGGACTGGAAGATGCAAAAGTGCAATGGCTGGCTGCACAAAATGACCCGCCGGTTGGACAGGTTGCCGCTGAAGTGAAACAAGCTATTCGCAGGGTCCATTACCCGCTGCGCGAAATTGCCAGTGATATTGGTGCCGATTTAGGCGAACTTGCCGATAAAAACCTTTATTACCTAAATGGCAATATTGATTTTATCGAAAAACGCATTAACAAGGCCCTAGAGGCAAAATATGAAAAAGAAATAGGTGCTTTCGATCAGACGCATCATGTACTTCGCCCGGAAAATGGACTTCAGGAACGGATCTGGAACCCGTTGTCACTGATGAATACGTACGGTCCCTGTTTTATCCGTCAGCTGGCAAGAGAACCGCTTTCATTTACAAGCGAACACCATATTATCTATCTATAAGAGATTGTTCAAAAATTCCGGTAAAAATGACACATCGAAATTCTTCGTTGGCTTGTTTCTCCGCTACTCATGTATCTAAATACATACATTCCGTTGCTCGAAACTACGCCGCCTCGAATTTCTCGGTCCTTTTTATCCTCCTTTTTGAACACGTATTATAAGGCAAATTGCCCCACTTTCTCCCACGCTTACACGAAGCGTAGCGAGAAAGTGGGGCTTTTCTTTTTTAGTACCTGCCATTGCAGGGATATGGCGGTCTTAGCGTGTGATTTTCCTGCAGGTATTGATAGAGCATTGGTCCTAATTTAACCAATCACATGAAAAAAGTTTTAAAATAGAGTGGTGATTTGTGGGGGAATGTGGTAACATGTGATTAAGAAAGTGGGGCGAGCTCTATGTTCATGGGTGAATTCCAGCACAATATCGATACAAAAGGACGTATTATTGTGCCGGCCAAGTTTCGGGAAGGACTTGGAGACAATTTTGTTGTTACCCGTGGACTTGATAAATGTCTGTTCGCTTACCCGATGGATGAGTGGAAACTGCTTGAAGAGAAATTAAAGAAACTGCCGCTTACCAAAAAAGATGCACGTGCTTTTACACGCTTTTTCTTCTCTGGCGCAGTTGAATGTGAAGTGGACAAACAGGGGAGGATAAACATCCCACAGCCTCTGCGGAACTATGCGGGGCTGGATAAAGAATGCGTTGTAATCGGTGTCTCCAACCGGGTTGAATTCTGGGCAAGTGACAATTGGGAGGATTACTTCAGTGAATCAGAGGAATCTTTCGGTGAAATTGCGGAGAATTTAATGGACTTTGACATTTAGTGGGAACGAATCCACACTAATTTCATTCCCCGGCTGCAGTGCCGGATTAAGGGGAGTGGGATGCCGGCCGAGAATTGAAGGAGCAGGTGTAACTATGTTCGAACATTACAGTGTATTAAGAGATGAAGTGTTGAAAGGGCTGGCTATTAAACCAGATGGGGTTTATGTCGATTGTACCGTCGGCGGCGGCGGACACTCAGAGCAGATCGCTGCTCTTCTAGGTGAAGAAGGCACGCTGGTTGCATTTGATCAGGATATGGATGCGCTTGATGCTGCCAAGAACCGGCTTAAGGAATATGATGACCAAATGATCTACGTTCATGCAAACTTTCGCGAGCTTGAAGAACAGATTGTACTGCACCAGGTGGGAAAGGTTGATGGAATTTTATTTGACCTTGGTGTTTCCTCTCCGCAGCTTGATCGTGGTGAGCGCGGGTTCAGCTACCAGCATGATGCCGAACTTGATATGCGCATGAACCAGGATCAGAAACTGGATGCCCGGGAGATTGTCAATGAGTGGTCCTATCAGCAGCTTGTTAAACTATTTTTTAATTATGGTGAAGAGAAATTTTCCAAACAAATAGCCAGAAAAATCGAAGCCGAACGAAAGAAACAGCCGATTGAAACAACCCATCAATTGGTTGACATCATTAAAGAGGCAATTCCGGCTCCTGCCCGCAGAAAGGGTGGTCATCCGGCGAAGCGCATTTTCCAGGCACTACGGATTGCTGTTAATGATGAACTGGCTGCTTTTAATGATGCGCTGCACCAAGCGGCCCGCCTGATTGGCATTAATGGCAAAATTGCCGTCATCACGTTTCATTCGCTGGAGGACAGGCTGTGTAAACAGGCTTTCAAAAAATGGAGTACTGCCAAGCCGGTTCCGAGAAACTTGCCTGTCATACCTGAGGACCACAAGCCGCCATTCCAGTTAGTAAATAAAAAACCGATATTGCCAGGAAATCTGGAACTTGAAGACAATCGACGGTCACGATCGGCCAAACTGCGCATTGCGGAAAAAGTGCGTGAATGGGATGAAACGTTTACCTATGAAGAAGGGTGGAATTAATATGGATGGAAATACAGCGCGCAAATGGGAACAGTCATATGCCTCACACATACCCGAGCAAGAAAAACAGTCGGCTTCAGTCGCCATTCAGAAAAAACGCTGGATTACAACAGGAGAAAAAGTCCTTTATTCTGCTGTCGGTTTACTATTGATTGCAGTAAGCATCTATGTCGTTTCATTTGCCTCATCTACCGATACCCTCAACAGGAAAGTCGAATCACTGGAACAAACAGTAAAGCAGCAAGAAGTTACGAATGAAGGGCTGCTGTACGAAAAGAAACAGTTAAGCAGGCCGGAGCGCATTACAAGAATCGCTAAAGAAAATGGTTTGAAGATTCAGGATGCCCAAGTAAAACAAGCTAGTGTCTATAACACCAACTAAGGCGGATACGTATGAAAAAGAATACACGAACCCATTTCATGTCCAGTATCATGATTGTTTTGTTTTCCGCATTGTTTTTACTGATTGCCGGACGATTTTTATACATCCAGGCTACAGGGGAAGTAGATGATATTTCACTGGAAAAATGGGCCGAAGAAAAGCGTACGGCATCTTACACCCTTGATGCCAAACGTGGAAAAATATACGGAAGGAATGGCATGACACTGGCGTATGATCGGCCCGCTTACCGTATACAGGCTATTGTTCGTGAATCATTTACAACAGATCCTGAAGACCCGAAACATGTAAAAAACCCGGAAAAAACGGCGGAAAAGCTCGCACCTTTGTTGGATGCGGAGAAAAGCTATTTATTGGAACGCTTGAACCAAGGAATAGAGCAAGACCGGTTCCAGGTAGAGTTCGGAAGTGCCGGCAAAGAACTATCCCAGCAAACAAAAGAGAAGATTGAGCAGCTTGATCTTCCTGGTATTCGTTTTAAGGAACAAGCGACTCGTTATTACCCTAATGGCAATTTCGCAGCACATGTAATCGGATATGCCCGGAAACAGGACAAAGCCTTAACAGGTATGACAGGTATTGAGCAGGAAATGAATAAGAAGCTCAGTGGAGAGAATGGCCATATTTCGTATGAACGGGATCAATATGGCACAAAGCTTCTAGATCCCAATGAGGTGGTAGAAGAACCTGAAGATGGGCAGGATGTGCATCTGACGATTGATCAAAAAATCCAGACTCTTCTGGAAGATGTCATGGCCCAGGTAGAAAGTGAGTACAGTCCTGAACGCATTTCAGCTGCTGTCTTGGACCCCAAAACCGGTGAAGTACTGGCGATGAGCAGTAGGCCAAGTTTTAACCCGAATAAACTGGAAGATGTGGATAATTGGAATAACAATGTCATTTCCACCCCGTTTGAACCAGGCTCAACCATGAAAATGTTCACCTGGGCAGCTGCTATCGAAGAAGGGGTTTACAATGGGAACGAATGGTTTGAATCGGGTACATACAAGGTCAGTGACCGTGTGAGAAGGGTAAGCGACCACAACGGCGGAGAAGGCTGGGGGTCCATCACATTTGATGAAGGATTCGCCAGGTCGTCGAATGTGGCTGCTGCCAAACTCGTCTGGGAAAAAATCGGAACGGAAAAGTACCTAAACTACCTAAAGGCATTTGACTTTGACGAAAAAACAGGTATCGATTTGCCTCGTGAACGGAAGGGGAAACTCGTCTATAATTATCCGCGTGACAAAATCACGACGGCATTCGGCCAAGCCAGCACGGTCACCCCAATCCAGCAGATGAAGGCTGCAACTGCCATTGCGAATGATGGCAAAATGATGAAGCCTTATGTCATTTCGAAAATTGTTGATCCAGATACCGGCAATGTAACCAGGGAGAAAGCACCTGAAGTGGTGAGTGAACCCATCTCAAAAGATACTTCCGATCAAGTCCTTGACTTACTTGGATCGGTAGTCTCTTCGAAGCACGGGACAGGAAAGGAATACAAACTGGAAGACTATTCTGTCGCCGGTAAAACCGGAACAGCTCAAATCTATGAAAATGGCAGCTATTTAACCGGGTATGGTAACTATATCTATTCATTCCTCGGCATGGCACCAAAAGAAGATCCAAAGCTGATGATGTATGTATCGGTCAAAGAGCCGGATATCGAAGTCGGGGAGAGTGGATCAGCACCGGTAGCATTTATTTTCAAAAATGTAATGCAGAAGAGTCTGCACTATTTAGATATCGATCCGGATAAAGAAAGTTCCGGCCAAGTGAAGTCAATTGAACTGCCGAAACTGGCAGGCAAATCTGTTTCATCCATCAAGCAAAACCTTACAGAAAAAGGACTGTCTGTATCATTGATTGGTTCGGGTGATACGATCAAAGCAGCAAGTGCTGAACAGGGGGATAAACTTCTGGAAGGGGATCGGATTATTCTCCTGACCAGTGAACCGGCTATGCCGGATATAATAGGGTGGTCGATGCGAGATGTATTGCAGCTGGCCGGTCTAATGGATTTAAAAGTGGAGACGATGGGGAACGGCTATGTAACGAAACAAAGTATTGCTAAGGGGACTCCTCTTAAAGAAAACGATTATCTGGGTGTGGAATTGGAACCACCTGGATTTATTGAGGAGCAGCAAGAAGAAAGTGATGAAGCGGCTCCGGAAAACAGTAATGAAGAACAGCAATAAAACAGTTAAACGCCACGTCATGCGCAAGAGTGGGTGACGTGGCTGCTTTTTTTGGCAGTTAAGAAAGTATAAAGATTCTTACCGCATAAGTGCAACTAGGTCTTTCGCCATTAAAGCTTGGCGATAAGCCAAGTTTTCTAATGTGGACCTGCCCGTTTTTTGTGAACATACCGTGTTCTATTCTGTTTTTAAACAACATATAGTGGATACAAGCCAGCCTATGAAAAGGGGATGGAGAATGAAACGTGTATCTGCTGTTACTGTAAAAAAACGGATCATTGTTGTGTTTTTATGCGGTTTGTTATTTTTCACAATTATTGATGCCAGGTTAGGCTATGTTCAGTTTTGGATTGGGGACGAATTGATGAAACTGGCCAATGAATCATGGAGCAGGGACATTACATTTGAACCGGAGCGCGGACAAATAGTGGACAGGCATGGGGAAGTTCTAGCGGAAAATGTCTCTGCACCTTCCGTGATTGTGGTACCAAGACAAATTAAAAATCCTCAGGAGACGGCCTCGGAAATGGCTGATATATTGGACATTTCGGAAAAGAAGGCTTATGGGTATGTAACAAGGGATGCGGTGTACACGCGCGTTCACCCGGAAGGCAGGAAGATTTCGGATGAACAGGAGGAGGCATTCCGGACACTCAACCTGGATGGTGTTTACCTTGCGAAGGATTCCAAACGTCATTATCCATTCGGCGACTATCTGTCACATGTGCTCGGGTTTGCAGGTATTGACAATCAGGGGCTAATGGGACTTGAACTCTACTACAATGATAAATTGGACGGTGAAGAGGGAAGTCTGTCTTTCTTTTCGGATGCAAAGGGAAGAAAACTGGAGCAGATAGCTGATGAATATAAGCCACCTAAGGACGGGCTGAATTTAAAAACAACGATTGATTCTAAAGTACAAACCATTATGGAACGGGAACTGGATCTGGCCGAATCGAAATATAATCCGGATGGTGCGCTTGCCATTGCGGTTGATCCAGACAATGGCGGCATTCTTGGCATGGCAACCAGACCAAATTTCAACCCCGAAAACTACCAGCAGGTCGACCCAGAGATCTACAACCGTAACCTGCCAATATGGAGTACTTTCGAGCCAGGGTCTACTTTCAAGATCATTACGCTTGCGTCAGCCCTTGAGGAAGATGTTGTAGACCTGAAAGAGGATGAATACAATGATGATGGTGATATATCAGTCGGCGGCACGGAGCTGCATTGTTGGAAAAGCGGGGGACATGGGAACCAGACATACCTTGAAGTGGTCCAGAATTCATGCAACCCCGGTTTTGTCAGCTTGGGTGAAAAGCTCGGCAAAGAAAGGCTATTCAGTTACATTAAAGATTTTGGCTTCGGGAAGAAAACAGGTATCGATCTGCGGGGTGAAGGGAAAGGAATTCTGTTTGACCCTGATAATATTGGCCCGGTTGAACTTGGGACGACTTCGTTCGGCCAGGGTGTTTCGGTGACACCGATCCAGCAGGTGATGGCGGTTACCGCAGCCATTAATGGCGGAAAGCTATATAAACCGCATATTGCGAAAGAATGGATTGATCCGCGCACCGATGATGTGGTGGATAAAATAGAGCCGACGATGAAGGAAAAAGTTATTTCCAAATCAACGTCCAAAGAAATCCGTGAAACGCTGGAAAGTGTCGTCGCCAAAGGAACCGGCCGACCGGCATATGTTGATGGGTACCGTGTTGGCGGCAAGACAGGGACAGCACAAAAAGTTGGGCCTGACGGGAACTACCTTGCCAATAACTATATTCTGTCTTTTATTGGTTTTGCTCCGGCGGATGACCCTGAAATTGTTGTCTATGTTGCTGTCGATAATCCAAAGGGGACAGCCCAGTTTGGAGGGGTTGTCACAGCGCCTATTGTGGGTACGATTATCCATGACAGTCTACAGGCAATGGGTGTAGAGCCAAGTGAAGGTGGTCTGGAGAAAGAGTATACCTGGCCTGACAAGCCGAAAGTAGAAGTGCCTGATCTAATCGGACGGACGAAAAAAGAATTATCTGAGTTTTTGACGACTTTGTCCATTGAAACCAGTGGATCGGGAAAATACATCATTGATCAGGAACCAAGCCCGGGAACAAAAGTCGAACAAGGCGAAAAAGTAAGAATTTATCTATCTGATGAAAATCCATCGTGAATGTGGCTGATGTTTGCTATAATAAACAAAGATTGCTTTAATAACGGACTAAAAGGGAAAAAATATTGCAGTATAGGATGATGGTTATGAGACTGAAAAAATTGCTTTCCGCTTTGCCCTTCTATGATGCGCAGGGAATGCTGGATGATGTGGAAATCAGCCATCTTGAGGCCGACTCGAGAAAGGTGAAAGAAGGTAGCTTGTTTGTCTGTATCAAAGGCTATACAGTGGATGGTCATGATTTCATCAATCAGGCTGCCGCCAATGGGGCTGCAGCGATCCTGGCGGAAAAAGAAGTGGATGCGTCCGTACCGGTTATCCGTGTTGCAAGCACGCAGCGGTCAGCTGCGGTGCTTGCTTCCGCATTTCACGGCCATCCGACAAAGCAGTTCCCGCTGATTGGTGTGACGGGAACAAACGGCAAAACAACCGTTACATATTTATTGGAATCCATTCTAAACGAATACGATCAGAAAACGGGATTGATAGGAACAATCCAAATGAAAATCGGTCAGGATGCCTATCCGGTGCAAAATACGACTCCTGATGCCTTATTTTTGCAGAAAACGTTTCAGGATATGCACCATGAAAACGTTGATGCGGCAGTTATGGAGGTGTCGTCACATGCACTGGATTTGGGACGTGTCCACGGCTGTGACTTTGACGTTGCGGTTTTTACGAATTTATCACAAGATCACCTTGACTACCATAAGGATATGAACGATTACCTGCATGCCAAAAGTCTTTTGTTTGCCCAGTTAGGGAATACGTATGCCCAAGGGCAGAAAAAATTCGCGGTCATCAATGAGGATGATCCGGCTGGTGCTGTTCTGAGAAAAAGCACGGCACAGCATGTTATCACATATGGATGTGAAGCTTCTGCTCACGTCAGGGCAACAGACATCCAGCTGGAGGTGACCAGAACGGCCTTCACCATGGAAACACCAATTGGATCCATAGGGATTAACAGCAACCTGATTGGTAAATTTAATGTTTACAATATGCTGGCAGCGGCTGCGGCAGCGATTTGTGCCGGTGTGCCGCTACCTGTCATCCAACAATCCCTGGAAAAAATGAAAGGTGTCAGCGGAAGGTTTGAGCCTGTGGATGGCAGCGATGATTTTGCTGTCGTGGTAGACTACGCACATACTCCAGATTCTCTGGAAAATGTGCTGGAAACCATCAATGGGTTTGCAGAAAACAATGTGTATGTCGTTGTTGGCTGTGGTGGTGATCGGGACAAAAAGAAACGCCCGCTGATGGCATCCATTGCCTTGGAATATGCTGATCATGCTATTTTCACATCGGATAACCCGCGCACCGAGGATCCAGGTGCTATTTTAGCTGACATGACCAGTGAGCTGTCCGGTTCTGGCTTCGAAGTGGTGGAAAACCGAAAAGATGCGATAGCCCGAGCGGTCAACCTTGCTGAAAAAGGTGACATTGTATTGATTGCCGGAAAAGGGCATGAAACATATCAGGAAATTGGCCACACCAAATACGATTTTGATGATCGAGAAGTGGCCAGGGAAGCAATCCGGGCATCTGCTGCCAATTAAGATAATGCAGCAAGCAATGCCTGTTTGTTTTGGCATGCTGATTGCTTGATAATGAAGGAGAGAGGCCTATGTTATTTACTACTGAATGGCTCACAACTTTATTTGCCAATTACAGAGGTGCGGCAGCGGAACAGAATTCTCTTTTCGAAGTAGCTACAGACAGCCGCAAAAAAACGGAATGTTCTTTGTTTGTTCCGCTGTCTGGTGAGAATTTTGACGGCCATGACTATGTGGAGCAAGCCATTAATAACGGGGCTGCAGCCGTGTTGTGGCAAGAGGGAAGAAAGCTCCCGGATTCTGTTCCAGCCGGTTTTCCGGTGTTCTTTGTTAATGATACATTACTGGCACTGCAGGAACTGGCAGCCGCATATAGACAAGAAGTGAATCCGGCTGTCGTTGGCGTTACAGGTTCTAATGGCAAAACGACAACGAAGGATATGATTGCATCTGTTGCTGGAAGTTCGTTCCGGACACACTTTACAAAAGGTAATTTAAATAATCAGATTGGGCTGCCCCTTACGATCTTATCCATGCCGAGGGGAACCGAGGTACTTGTTGTGGAGATGGGTATGAACCATAAGGGTGAAATTGAGACCTTAGCCAATATTGCCCGGCCCGATTATGGCGTGATTACAAACATCGGTGAATCCCATCTTGCTTATCTGGGTTCAAGGGAAGGAATTGCTGATGCCAAGCTTGAAATGACCAAAGGGATGCCTGAAGATGGCCATTTAATCATTGATGGGGATGAACCTTTGCTGCGGCAGGTATCCCGGCGTGAGCGTGTCATCACATGCGGTTTTGATTCAATGAATGATATTGTCATCAAGAATGTGAACTTAACGAAGAAGCACACCGAATTTCAGCTTGATACCGATGATGAGTTGTATACCATTCCGCTTCTGGGAAGCCATCATGCGCTGAATGCCGCATTCGCTGTAACGGTTGCCGGATTGCTCAAAATAGCAAAACGAGACGTCAGGCAGGCACTCCAGTCTCTGGAATGGACTTCGATGCGCTTTGAGTTGCTGGAAGGAAAAAACGGCTCATCCCTTATTAATGATGCGTACAATGCATCACCGACCTCCATGAAAGCAGCCATCAATGTTGTGAAACAGATGGAGGGTTTCAAGCGAAAAGTGCTTGTCCTTGGTGATATGTTTGAGCTTGGGGAGAATGCAGAGGCCCTTCACCGCTCGGCTGTCGAGAATGTTGACCAATCTATTGATGCTGTCCTGACAATTGGGGAACATGCAACAGCAATGGCAGCGGCGGTCAGTGATCAGATAGATACCATTGACAGCAGGCACTTCACTTCCAAAGAAGCTTTGTTGCATGCTATCGAAACATATACAGCTGAAGACACGCTGATTCTTTTTAAAGCATCACGGGGTATGCAATTTGAGTCATTGATTGATCATATAATGAATTCACCACAATCATGATGGACGGTCGATGTAAGAGGAGGAGAAACAGTGAATATAGTAGTATTCGTCATGACAATTGCCATAGCTTTTTTAATTACCGTCCTTCTGTCCCCGATCTTCATTCCATTCCTAAGGCGTTTGAAGTTTGGACAAAGCATCCGTGAAGAAGGTCCGGAATCACATATCAAAAAGACAGGCACACCGACAATGGGCGGTATTATGATTATAGTCAGTGTAGTGATAACATCGCTTATCATGGTTAATAAGTACAGTTCAGGTACGATTGGGTATGAGTTATGGCTTTTGCTGTTTGTGATGGTTGGCTATGGTCTGCTTGGGTTCCTGGATGATTTCATCAAAGTTGCCATGAAGCGTAACCTGGGGCTTACCTCCGGACAAAAAATGCTTGGGCAGCTAGTCATTGCACTTATTTTTTATTTCATTCTGCAATACAATGATTTTGCAACTTATATTCATGTACCGGGAACATCTATTCAGCTTGAACTGGGCTGGGGATATGCCCTTTTGATTATCTTTATGCTTGTCGGGGCTTCTAATGCAGTGAATTTAACGGACGGACTGGATGGCCTGCTTGCTGGAACAGCGGCCATTGCATTTGGCGCCTTTGGCATTCTGGCGTGGTATGGTTTTCCGCAAAATGAAGTGACTATCTTTTCGCTGGCGGCAGTCGGGGCATTGCTTGGCTTTTTGGTATTCAATGCTCATCCGGCAAAAGTGTTTATGGGGGACACCGGTTCGCTGGCACTCGGCGGAAGCATCGCTGCTGTAGCTATTTTGACGAAGCTTGAGGTCATTTTAGTAATCGTTGGCGGTGTGTTCGTCATCGAAACGTTGTCTGTTATTATTCAGGTTATTTCATTTAAAACAACCGGTAAAAGAATCTTTAAAATGAGCCCGCTGCATCATCACTATGAATTACTCGGATGGTCAGAATGGCGTGTTGTGACAACGTTCTGGCTGTTGGGACTGATATTTGCAGCGCTAGGTATATATATTGAGGTGTGGATAGTTTGAAGGCATTAACGAATTTCCCGTACGACCGTGTGCTTGTTTTGGGACTGGCAAAAAGTGGCAGTGCTGCTGCAAAACTCTTACTAGAGACCGGGAGAAAGGTCCGGGTGAATGATAAACAAGCGGTAGAGGACGGACTGCTTGATGAATTGCAGTCACGTGGAGCGGAACTGATTACCGGCTCCCATCCTTTATCTGTTTTGGATGACATGGAAGTAATCATCAAAAACCCGGGAATACCGTACGATAATCCTGTACTGGTTGAAGCGGCCAGGCGGGATATACCAATTTTAACGGAAATTGAGCTTGCCGGGATGCTCGTGGACAATACCATTATTGGCATTACCGGTTCGAATGGTAAAACGACGACAACAACATTAGCCACCGAAATGCTCAATCAGGGGAATCAGGCAGCTAAAATTGCCGGTAATATCGGTACTGTTGCAACAGAGGTGGCACAGACACTTGGGGAAAATGAGAAATTGGTCCTTGAGTTATCATCGTTTCAATTAATGGGTGTTCAGACCTTTAAACCTAATATTGCTGTTCTCTTAAATATCTTTGAGGCACATCTCGATTACCATAAAACATTTGACAATTATCGGCAGGCCAAATGCAATATATTTGCCAGTCAGACCTCTGATGACTATCTCGTTTATAATGCAGACGATCCGATTGTTGAGGCATCTGCGGCCATAGCAGCTTCCATGAAAGTTCCATTTTCAGCTTTGGGACGGGTTGAAAACGGTGCTTGGGCAGATGAAACCAGCATTTACTTCTGCGATGAAAAAATTGCTGATAAAAAAGATATCGTACTTGTCGGAAAGCATAATCTCGAAAATATTCTGGCTGCAGTCTGTGCCGCCAAATTGAGTGGTGCTGCAAATGAGGCGATACGGTATGTGCTGCAGACTTTTACCGGTGTAAAGCATCGTTTGCAGCATGTTGCGACTGTCAGAGATCGCATGTTTTATAATGATTCCAAAGCGACAAACATACTGGCAACACAAAAGGCTTTATCCGCATTCACCAATCCTGTGATCCTTTTGGCTGGTGGACTAGACCGGGGAAATGAATTTGACGATCTGAGGCCATATTTAGAGAATGTGAAGGGGATTGTCTTGTTCGGTGAGACGAAAGAAAAACTGAAGCGGATAGCTCTTGAGGCAGATATACCGTTTATTCGCACGACAGACCGGCTTGATGAGGCTGTCAAGCTTGCGTTTGATCACTCGGAGCAAGAGGATGTCATTTTGCTATCTCCTGCCTGTGCAAGCTGGGATCAGTATCGCACTTTTGAAGAAAGGGGAGACATGTTTGAACAAGCTGTGCATAGATTAATGTAGGGGCTTGTTTCAGACTCAGCCGGAAAGGAATAAGGTCACACGAACTGAAATCGGCACACGGGCCGTTTTCGGGTTCCAGACCGGTGGTGTTCAATTGAGATGATCGGAGGAAACGATGCCCCTATTCCAACAATCTGGAACGGGGTGTTTTTTGTGTTTCGAAAACTATTTAATACCAAATATGCACCAGACTACACGCTTTTCTTTGTTATTTTGGCATTGCTTGTGGTAGGCACCATAATGGTTTACAGTTCTTCTTACGTGTGGGCAGAGTATAAGTATGCAGATCCGCATTTTTTTCTGAAACGGCAGATCCTTTTTAGCGGAGTAGGCATTGTTGCGATGCTTTTTTTCATGGCAATCCCATACACTGTCTGGAAAAAATACAGTAATAGTATACTGCTGGCGTGTTTTTTGATGCTTTTGATTGTGTTAATTCCAGGGATTGGTATGGAACGCGGTGGTGCACAGAGCTGGATTGGTGTCGGTGCCTTCAGCATTCAGCCTTCTGAATTTATGAAGCTTGGCCTGATTATCTTTTTGTCTGTATACCTGGCTGTACAGCAAAAGTATATAACATCGTTTAAGAAAGGTTTTTTTCCGTCTCTGATACTGGTGTTTACGGCATTTGGGCTAATTATGATGCAGCCTGATCTGGGAACGGGTGTTGTGCTGGTTGCGACTTGCATGGTAATGATTTATGCTGCAGGGGCAAGACTGCTCCATTTCTCAGGGCTGATAGCAATTGGTGCTGTTGGATTTGCTGCGCTGATCCTTTCCGCTCCATACCGAATCAGTCGTATCACATCTTTTTTGAACCCGTGGGAAGATCCGACTGGTGATGGGTTTCAGATCATCCAGTCATTGTATGCAATCGGTCCAGGCGGGCTGATGGGCCTTGGTTTCGGGGAAAGTATTCAAAAGTATTTTTATCTCCCTGAACCGCAAAATGATTTTATTTTTGCGATTATAGGAGAGGAGTTTGGATTTTTAGGCGGTACATTTGTTCTTGGATTGTTCGTGCTGTTGTTTTGGAGGGGTGTTAAGATTGCTCTGCAAGCTCCTGATGCCTACGGAAGGTTTTTGGCGCTTGGCATTGTATCGATGCTGACTATTCAGGTGATGATCAACATTAGTGTTGTCATTGGTTTAATTCCTGTTACTGGCGTTACACTTCCATTCTTAAGCTATGGTGGTTCTTCACTGACGCTCACACTCTGCTCGGTTGGAATCCTATTGAATGTCAGCAGGTATGCCAAACTATGAAAAATGCACAAATTGGTACATGTTTACTACATATACCGCGGTAATATGTGATATAATGGGGGCAATAGAAGCGGCATGCTATAATGCCGTTTTTGCTTTATCAGACTTTAATTATCCAAAAAAGGGAAGAAATAGAAATGGAGAAAAAGAATGTCGTTTCCATTGAGGATCGCATACCAACACTGAAACAGGAACGTAAAAAGAAGGCTAACCGCCGTCTTATATTTTATCTTTCTATTTTTTTCTTTTTAATTTCTATTATTGTCTATCTTCAGTCGCCCTTAAGTGACATCCGAACGATTAAAGTTACCGGGAACGCATTTGTTGCCGAAGAACAAGTGCTGGATCAGGTTGACATGGCTGAAGGTGATAATATTTGGACAGTCGATAAGGAGGCTGTGAGCCAGGCGGCCGCATCTAATCCGGCAATTAAAAAAGCTGAAGTACATAGGCGCCTGCCATGGACGATTGAACTGAATATAACGGAAGTGAATCATGTTGGCTTCGTCAGCCGTGATGACAATGTTTATCCAATCCTAGGCAACGGGAAAGTGCTGACAGAACATGTTCAGTCTGATTCCATGAATGGCAATGCCCCACTCCTGGCCGGATTCTCTGAAGAGGCTTATCTGAAGGATATGGCGGAACAACTTAGCTCATTGCCTGAAAGTATTCGCAGTCTGATTTCGGAAATACATTGGAAGCCAAATGACGGAAACAAGCATAAAATTCTGCTTTACATGAATGACGGTAATCTCGTGGATGGAACAATCAGACACTTTGCGGATAAGATGAGTGTTTACCCGTCCATTGTTTCCCAGCTGGAGCCAGACAAAAAGGGGATTGTACATATTGGAGTTGGCGCATACTTTGAAGAATTTGGAAGCGCTGGGGAAGATTCAGGTAATACAGACGGAACAACAAATGAAAATTAAAGAAAAAATAAAATAAAATAGCGAAATAAAAAGGATTTGGCTGTTTTTATATCGAAATTAACGAATATATATTTTCTTTTTTTGATTATTCCTTTAAAATGATAGATTATAGGCAATTAATAGAATGAAATAAAAACATCTGGTTGCAGCTGAATCTTATAGGATTGAATCAGATGCTTCTCGATCAGGAGGTGCCTTTCTTTGAATAACAGCGAAATACTAGTCAGTCTTGATATAGGTACATCAAAAATTAAAGTTATCATTGGAGAAGTTTTAAATGATACCCTGAATATTATTGGGATGGGAACAGCCCATTCAAATGGTATGAAGAAAGGTGCAATTGTAGATATCGATCAGACTGTCCAGTCAATCCGGAATGCAGTTGAACAGGCGGAGCGTATGGTGGGCATGCAAATTGACAGTGTGGTTGTAGGTATTGACGGGAAACACATCCAACTGCAGCCTTGTCACGGGGTTGTGGCTGTACAGAGTGAGAACCGGGAAATCGGTAACGAAGATATTAAACGTGTTATTGATGGAGCACAAGTGGTCTCGATTCCGCCGGAGCGCGAGATCATTGATGTGATTCCGAAACAATTCATTGTTGATGGCCTGGATGAAATAACAGATCCGCGCGGGATGATTGGTGTACGGCTGGAAATGGAAGGGACGATTATCACCTGTTCCAAGACCGTTTTACATAACATCCTGAAATGTGTGGAACGCGCCAATCTCCATATTTCCGACATCTGTCTGCAGCCGCTAGCGTCAGGAACAGTCGCTTTATCGAAGGATGAGAAAAATCTTGGTGTGACATTAATCGATGTTGGCGGGGGTTCCACGACTGTTTCCGTTTTTCAGAATGAACAATTGGCCAGTACAAGTGTCATACCGCTTGGAGGCGATAATATAACGAAGGATCTATCAATTGGTCTGCGTACATCAACAGAAGAAGCGGAAGATGTCAAACTAAATTATGGGCATGCATTTTATGATGATGCGCAGGAAGACGAAACCTTCGAGGTGTCTATCATAGGCAGCAATCATTCGGAAGTGTACAATCAATTGCAAATTGCTGATATGATAGAGGCGCGGCTTGAAGAGATTTATGCGTATGCCGAGCGGGAAATTCGCCGCATGGGTTACCAGCAATTGCCAGGCGGTTATGTCCTGACAGGTGGTACAATGAAAATGCCCGGTGTTCTTGAACTGGCACAGGATTTGTTTCAGTCCAATGTCCGCATAGCAATTCCTGACTACATAGGTGTGCGTGAACCACAATTTGCTGCTGGTGTTGGCATCTTGCAATTTGCCTACCGTAATGCGAAAATACAAGGAAAAGAATTATTGCCTTCTGTAGCAGCGGATCATGACGAAGCAAAGCCGAAACGTACGAAAAAGCCGGCTGAAACGGATCAGCCTGCTAAAACAAAGAAAAAAGAATCCGGACTGGCCAACTTGTTCAAGTACTTTTTTGATTGAGCAAGTGTTCGGTTTACTGCAGAACCGGACCGGGAACTTCATATTTGCCCGGACGGAGACATGAAGTAACAATTTAAATGCGTTGTAATTCAGCATATTAGGAGGAACGGATGTATGTTAGAGTTTGATACGAACATGGACCAGCTGGCAACGATAAAAGTAATTGGTGTAGGCGGCGGCGGAAGCAACGCTGTCAACCGCATGATTGAACACGGTGTAGAAGGTGTCGAATTCATTGCTGTCAATACGGATTCACAAGCTCTGAATCTATCAAAGGCAGAAACGAAATTGCAAGTCGGCGGAAAATTAACGCGCGGACTTGGCGCAGGTGCTAACCCTGAAGTAGGCAGAAAAGCTGCTGAAGAAAACAAGGAGCAGCTTGAGGAAGCACTACAGGGGGCTGACATGATTTTTGTTACAGCCGGAATGGGTGGAGGCACAGGAACCGGTGCCGCACCTGTAATTGCTCAAATAGCGAAGGAACTTGGTGCACTGACCGTTGGTGTTGTGACCCGGCCGTTCACCTTTGAAGGCAGAAGAAGATCGACACAGGCAGTTTCGGGGATTGATGCACTAAAAACAAATGTCGATACATTGATTGTCATTCCAAACGATCGCCTGCTTGAAATTGTTGATAAAAATACACCAATGCTGGAGGCGTTCCGTGAGGCAGACAATGTATTGCGCCAGGGTGTTCAGGGCATTTCCGACCTGATCGCCAAACCAGGTCTCATT
The DNA here is from genome assembly GCF_042685205.1 of Lentibacillus juripiscarius. Lineage (NCBI taxonomy): Bacteria > Bacillati > Bacillota > Bacilli > Caryophanales > Bacillaceae > Lentibacillus > Lentibacillus juripiscarius. The sequence continues at coordinate 226,213 of NZ_JBHUNA010000009.1, read as the reverse complement.
AATGTGGACTTCGCTGACGTGAAGACAATCATGTTTGATAAAGGGTCCGCATTGATGGGAATTGGAATTGCAACCGGCGAAAATCGGGCATCAGAAGCAGCGAAAAAAGCCATTTCCTCGCCACTATTGGAAACGTCCATCGACGGGGCACATGGTGTTTTAATGAACATTACCGGTGGAGCCAACTTGAGCCTGTATGAAGTTCAGGAAGCTGCAGACCTCGTAACATCAGCGGCCGACAATGAAGTGAACGTCATCTTTGGTTCCGTCATCAATGAAAACTTAAAAGACGAAATAATTGTAACGGTCATTGCAACTGGTTTTGATGAGAGCCAGCAAGAGGATAATCAGCCAAGGCAGCGCCCGGTTATCAATCATAATCAGCATGCAGCGACAAGGGCTTCCGAAGACACGCCGCGCGAACGTGAGCAGGGACAAAGCCAGCAAAATCAGCAAAACCAGCAAAGCCGTCCGACCCCGAGTCAGCAAGAGGATGAATTGGACATCCCTACATTTCTGCGGAACCGCAACCGCAACCGATAAAACCGGCTTTGGCTTTAATAACTAATAGTGCGTGTTCAAAAGGAGAAAGTGTCATTTTTACCGGACTTTTTGAACAACCTCTAATAGGATGAATCAAAAAAACACCGCCAATCGTGTATACAACACGATTGGCGGTGTTTTTTTGTTAGGGAAAATCTAGGACCTGCCTTCTCCGACAAAGTCCCTGATAAGCAGATAAAATTAGCCCCATTCCCTCTACACAAATTGACAGACTTTGCTGTCCAATCCCACTATACTCGTTGTAAAGGATGTTAGTTTTAGAAGCTCGGCACAACGCCAGCCTTAGTTGCACTTATGCAGTAAGAAAGAATTAATTCTTTCTTAACTGGAAAGGAAAGGAAGAACCATGTGACCATTTATCTTGATGCTGTCTGGCTTTTAAATTTCCTGCTGGATATGATGCTGCTCATGCTTACACAGGCACTGGCAAAAGACAGCACAGGAAAGCTCAGAATTATTTTTGGTGCGTTCATTGCTTCGTTGTTGGTTCCGTTGTCCATTTACTATCCGGATTCATTTTTTACTAGTATGATAGGCAAACTTATTTACTCTGTCATTATCATTCTCTGCAGCTTCCAATTTTATACCATCTATCGGATGGTTAAATTGTTTTTTCTATTTTATTTTGTAACTTTTTCCATAGGGGGTGGATTGATAGCCATACACTTTCTTTTCCAAAACCCGGTTGGTCTATCTGCAAATGGAATTCTCACGTTTAACAGTGGTTACGGTGATCCAATGAGCTGGCTGTTCGTCGCAGCAGGATTTCCGCTTTCCTGGTTGTTCACAAAGACCCGTATGGACAAGCACGCAGTAGAAAAAATCCGTTATGATCAGCTGTACCCGATTTCGATCCAAATGAAAAATATTGCCCACTCAACAACAGCTTATATTGACAGCGGGAACCAGTTGACAGATCCATTGACCAAAAATCCGGTTATCATTTGTGATGAGCATTTTTTGAAACAATGGTTTTCAGAAAATGACTGGATGAAACTGAAGGCCGTCCAGGATACGCTTGATTTCGAGCAGCTTCCTTCTGGCTGGGAAAAAAAGTTTCAGATTGTTCCTTACCAGGGGGTCGAAGGTAACCGTACATTTATGCTGGCTCTGAAGCCGGATCGAATAACGATTGATTATGACGAAAAGGAGATTGTTACACACAAAGCATTGATAGGTATCCAATTTGCATCATTGACAAAAGATCAGTCTTATCATTGCCTGCTCCATCCGCAAATCATTAAGATGGCAGCAGCCACGTCGGCATGACTGGCGTGAATGGGTGATAAAATGAATGGCTTATAAAGGTTGTTCAAAAAGTCCGGTAAAAATGACACATCGAATTTCTCGGTCCTTTTTATCCTCCTTTTTGAACACGCACTTATACTGCCATTGTTTGCAATAATAGCGAAAAGGAGCGACTCAATTTGGCATTACTCAGACTTCGACTGCGTTTATGGTGGTATAAATTATTATTTAAGCTTGGTCTCAAAACAGATGAGATTTATTACATAGGCGGCAGTGAGGCTCTTCCTCCACCGTTGTCAAAAGAAGAAGAACAGCGGCTTTTGGAATTGCTCCCCAAAGGCGATAAATCGGCCAGGGCAATGCTCATTGAACGGAACCTCCGTTTAGTCGTCTATATTGCCCGTAAATTTGAGAATACTGGTATCAATATTGAAGACCTTATCAGTATCGGAACCATTGGGCTGATTAAGGCAGTCAATACATTCAACCCGGAAAAGAAAATTAAGCTGGCAACCTATGCATCAAGGTGTATTGAAAATGAAATACTAATGTACTTAAGACGAAACAATAAACTAAAATCTGAAATATCATTTGACGAACCGCTGAACATTGATTGGGACGGCAACGAGCTGCTTCTGTCCGACGTTATGGGAACAGATGAAGATGTAACGACAAGAGACATGGAGACGAAGGTTGATAAACACTTGTTAAAAGATGCGCTTTCCCAATTGAATCCACGGGAAAAACAAATCATGGAACTTCGCTTCGGCCTGATTGGGCAGGAAGAAAAAACACAAAAAGATGTAGCCGATATGCTAGGCATTTCACAGTCCTATATTTCACGGCTTGAGAAAAAAATTATACGTCGGCTGCAAAAAGAATTTAATAAAATGGTGTGACCTGTACTGGCGTGATTTCCGGACGGTTTTAGACAAGCTATAGCTCAAGGCCACCTGCATAAAAACCCTCCTATGGGGAGATACTGTCCATGAACAGCATCTCCAACCGGGAGGGTAGAACATGACAAAACATAAAGTAGAAATTTGCGGCGTTGATACATCAACATTACCCGTACTAAAAAACGATGAAATGCGAGAACTATTCAAACAAATGCAAGACGGTGACCTGGAAGCACGCGAGAAATTGGTCAATGGGAATTTGCGGCTTGTGCTTAGCGTCATACAGCGGTTTAATAACCGTGGCGAATATGGCGATGACTTATTTCAGGTTGGCTGTATAGGACTTATGAAATCAATTGATAATTTTGATTTAGGACATAATGTACGGTTTTCCACGTATGCTGTTCCAATGATTATTGGGGAAATCAGACGCTATCTGCGTGATAATAACCCAATCAGAGTGTCACGGTCATTGCGTGATATTGCCTACAAAGCACTCCAAGTCCGGGAAAAGCTGATTAATAAGACATCGAAAGAGCCAACTGCTATGGAACTTGCCGAAGAGATGGGCGTCCCACATTCCGATATTGTTTTTGCACTGGATGCTATACAAGATCCAGTTTCCCTATTTGAGCCCATTTATAATGACGGTGGAGACCCCATCTATGTGATGGATCAATTGAGTGATGACAAGGACAAAGACTACCTTTGGGTGGATAAGCTGTCCTTAAAAGAAGGGATGCATCAGCTGGAGGAACGGGAAAAATCGATATTGAGCAAACGCTTTTTTCAGGGAAAAACACAGATGGAAGTGGCGGACGAAATCGGCATTTCCCAGGCACAGGTTTCCCGTCTCGAGAAAGCAGCAATTGACCAGATGAACAAGGAAATGTTTGAGTAAGGCAGTCGCCTTTACCAGAAGTTTTTTTGGCAACAATACAATAAAATAACAGGCAAGTAGAATCGGCACCTACAATAAGCGGGTGTCGATTTTTTGTGTTATGTAGCAGTAATAATATTTTCAGCCCATGCCTGCATATAATGGCTACTAAGGCAGGTGAGTGTGTGTGGTTACGCTATCAGATTTGCAAATAAAAGAAGTCATTGTCAGGAATGACGGCAAACGGCTTGGGCACATATCTGACTTGGAAATCGACGGAGATAATGGGAGAATTACGGCATTGGTCATTTATGTAAAGGACAAGAAATCAGGGCTGTTCGGGAAAACTGATGAACTGATTATTCCATGGAATCATATTGAAGTAATCGGAACCGATGTTATCCTTGTCAGAGAAGTGACATCCCCTTCCCTTTATCCCGGGCAGCAATTTATGTAGTCAACAAAGATAAGTGCATGAAGCATGTCCCGCTCATTGTGCATAATTCTGTTTATCCATTGTCGATAAAAGTGTGGTAGAATGTAAGCAGTATAGTTCGGGAGGTACATTAATGGCAGAACCATTCCAGTTGCAGACAGAATCTCTGCTTGCGATAAAAAAATGGGGGGCAATAAGTCCGGGGCTTCAGGCAGGGTTTACAACGAGAAAAGGCGGATACAGTGCACCCCCTTTCCATTCATGGAACCTTGGTCTTCATGTGCCCGATGTGAAGAAAAATGTGGACGCAAACCGGCAAAAGCTGAGTGGAGCCATCCGTTTTCCGCTGCAATCATGGGTGTCCGGGGAACAGTCACACAAGACGAACATCCATATTGTAACTGCTGCGGACAAGGGAAAAGGAGCAGAAACTTATAAAACGTCACTAACCGATACTGATGGGCTTATCACGAAGGAAAGCGGCATATTGTGCACTGCTTTTTTTGCAGACTGTGTACCTATCTATTTTCTTGATTCTGTTTCGGGATATATCGGGATTGCGCATGCAGGCTGGAAAGGAACGGTCAATGGTATCGCCGGAAAAATGGTTGAAACGTTCAAGGAGCTGGGAACGGTCCCAGCTAATCTGCTGACCGTAATCGGCCCGTGCATTTCCCATGATGCCTATGAGGTGGATGAGCAGGTCGTCGGGCATATTCCGGATGAATGGCGGGATAAGACAGTCACCGCGCGGGAAAATGGACGTTATTTATTGGATTTAAAGCAATTAAATACAGAAATCCTTTTACAGCAGGGTGTTTTACGTCGTAATATAGATGTGACACAATATTGCACATTCCGTGATGAATCATTGTTTTTCTCCCATCGCCGGGACAATGGCAAAACGGGGAGAATGCTTGGCTATATCGGATATGAGAACTGATTATGATGGGGAGGGCATGGATAGAATGGATGTAGCAGCCAATCTGGAAGAAATCCGTCAGCAGATCAGACAAGCATGCGCAAACAGCAACCGGAATCCGGAAGACATAACCATTATTGGTGTGACGAAATATGTTACCACTGAGCGGGCAAAAGAAGCGATTGAAGCCGGAGTCACGAATCTTGGCGAAAATCGAATGGAAGGTTTTCTGGAGAAATATGAATACATACAAGATGATGCAGTCTGGCATTTTATCGGAACGCTGCAGTCAAGAAAAGTAAAGGATGTCATCGGCAAGGCCGACGTGATTCATTCCCTTGACCGGAAGTCGCTTGCGAAAGAAATCAATAAGCGGGCGGCCGGTCCTGCAGATTGTCTTGTACAGGTGAATGTCAGCGGTGAGGATTCGAAACATGGCATAGACGCAAAAGAGGTTATCTCTTTTGTCAGGGAATTAAAGCGCTATGAGAACATTCGGGTTGCCGGTCTAATGACAATGGCGCCCCACACTGATGATGAGGATCAGCTGCGGACGGTTTTTCGAAAACTTGCGTCGCTTCGGGAAGCGGTACAGGCCGAACAGCTTCCGCATGCCCCGTGTCAATATCTTTCCATGGGCATGAGTAACGACTACCAAATTGCGATTGAAGAGGGAGCTACACATGTCCGTATTGGATCGGCATTGGTTGGTTCCCGGGAAACGGAGTGAAGATATGAGTATTATGAACAAACTAAAAACGTTCTTCACGATGGATGAGGAAGATATGTACGCTGACGAGGAGATGGATACGGGCACGCCCGGTAATGGTGCCGGCCAGAATAGTCAGCGGCATAACAGGGAAAATGTAGTAAATCTGACAAGCATTCAGCAGCCCGCATCGAAAGTTGTGCTATATGAGCCGCGCAACTATAATGAAGCACAGGAGATTGCTGATAATGTGGTGAATAAACGTGCGGCAGTCATTAATCTGCAGCGCATTGATCAGCAGCAGGCGAAACGGATTGTCGATTTTCTGAGTGGGACTGTCTATGCTGTGAACGGGGACATTCAAAAATTAGGCGACCAGACATTTCTGTGCACGCCTGAGAATGTAGATGTTTCCGGAAGCATAACCGATACGCTCGTGGAAGAAGACGAATTTCATAAAGGATGGTAGCAGACTATGCAATCACTATTGGGTTTATTGTACTGGGCATTGGAACTTTACAGCTTTGCGCTGATTATTTATATTTTCATGTCCTGGTTTCCAGGGGCGAGGGAATCGGCATTTGGAAGTTTTTTGGCTAAAATTTGTGAACCTTATCTTGAACCATTCCGGAAGATTATACCACCTCTTGGTATGATTGACTTATCCCCGATTGTAGCCATTTTCGTTCTTTATTTTGCCAGGATGTACGGGCTGCCGGTTCTGATTACCTGGTTCTAGGGGCTTGTGCGATGGATATATACCAGCATTTCAGAAAAGAAGAACAGCCATTTATCAATCATGTTCTGTCCTGGATACGGGATGTGGAAATGACCTATCAGCCAAAGCTGACTGATTTCTTGAATCCGAGAGAACAGCAAATAGCTGATATGCTTGCTGGGACAAGCCTTGAAGATCTAAAAGTGTCGAAACATGGAGGTGATCAGTCCGCTGAACGAAAGCGGATCATGATTGCCCCGATGTATGAACAGATAACGGAAGATTCGTTTCAGCTTCGTCTTTTGCAAGGTTCCTATCATGATAAATTTGTTTCCCTGACACACCGGGATGTGATGGGGGCCTTCTTATCCCTCGGTATTAAGCGAAAAAAGCTGGGCGATATAATAGTTGAAGATGGGCTTGTGCAAATCATTGCAGCAGATGAAATTGCACCGTACGTACTTGCGAATCTCACCACCGTCAAGAAAGCGAGCATCAGACTTGAAAGCAAGCCGCTGTCTGCGCTGGTTGAAAGCAAGGCCTCCTGGGTTGAAACGGACCATATCATCTCATCATTGCGGCTGGATACCGTTGTAAAAGCGATTTATAAATTATCAAGAAAAAATGCAGCCGCTATGATTGAAAAAGGGATGGTGAAAGTGAATCACCAAGTTGCGGATGACAAAAAATTCACCCTTGAGGAAGGCGATTTGCTGTCATTGCGTGGGAAAGGCCGAAGCAAACTGGCCGCTATCAATGCCCGAACAAAAAAAGATAATATAAGTATAACAGCAGCTGTACTAAAATAATTCGGCACATTATGCAGGAATTTCAGTTTTTATGTCGAAAAAATAGTATACAGCAATTACGACCTTATGTATTATTATTTCACACTGACTAACTAAAAGGAGGTGGCCTGTGTGTCATTATCACCGTTGGATATACACAATAAGGAGTTTACAAGAAGTTTTCGCGGCTATGACGAAGATGAGGTCAATGAGTTTCTTGATCAGGTCATAAAAGATTATGAAATGACCATCCGTGAGAAAAAAGAATTACAGGAGCAGGTCGAGCAGCTGAATGAGAAACTTGGACATTTTACTAATATTGAAAGCACGCTAAATAACTCTATTCTAATTGCCCAGGAAACGGCTGAAGAATTAAAAGGGAATGCCCAGAAAGAATCGAAACTGATTATTAAAGAGGCTGAGAAAAACGCTGATCGGATTGTGAATGAGGCGTTAAATAAATCCCGTAAAATCGAAATGGATGTAGAGGAATTAAAGAAACAGGCAAAAGTCTTCCGAACCCGTCTGAAGATGCTGGTCGAAGCTCAGCTTGAAGTAATCAATGCAGATGACTGGGATGGATTGTTTGATGAAGAGGGCGAAGAAGAAGTGGAAGGAATACAGGAAGAAACATCCGAGTATGCCAATAGTAATGCGTAGACCTTGACGTTTTCAGGAATTTTACATATAATTCATTATCATAAAGGTCTCAAAGGTCTTACCAAATACAAACCACGACGACGGAGACAGTATGAATGCCACCTGCTGCCCAGCGAATCAGGGATGGTGCAAGCCTGATACAGCAATACATTCAGAACATCACTCCCGAGTGTCCATTTTGAACTTGAGTAAAAATGGACGGTTCATCCACGTTACGGATATCGAGTGAATTTAAAATAGGCGCCAATTTTAAATTCATAAGGGTGGTACCGCGAGTCTTCTCGTCCCTTTTTGGGATAGAGAAGACTTTTTTTACTCACGTGTATTGTTAGTCTGTATTGTTGATTTCAGCACTAGACGCTCGCTTACCGTGGGCTCGCGCCAAGCCTCCTCGACAGTTCATTGCTTCACTGTCTGTGGGGTCTCGGCTGTCTCGCTTTCCCGCAGAAGTCTCGCGTCTTCTGCTTCAATCAACGCCACGTTGTTAAATACAGCCCCGATTTTCACTAAAGACAAGGAGGATAACACATGGATTATAAAGACACGTTGCTGATGCCGAAGACGAAGTTTCCTATGCGCGGCAACTTGCCGAACAAAGAACCAGAACGTCAGCAAAAATGGGATGAAGAACAAATTTACGATAAAGGGCTTGAGCGGACAAAAGGACGTCCACTGTTCGTTCTGCATGATGGACCGCCATATGCCAATGGTGATTTGCATATCGGGCATGCTCTCAACAAAATTTTAAAGGACTTTATCACAAGGTACAAATCCATGAGCGGCTTTTACGCGCCATACGTTCCCGGCTGGGACACCCATGGCTTGCCTGTAGAAACTGCTTTGACGAAAAAGAAAAAAGTGGACCGTAAAAAAATGAGCATTGCGGAATTCAGACAGAAATGTGCCGAGTATGCTATGGGGCAGCTGGATAATCAAAGGACCCAATTCAAAAAACTTGGTGTCCGCGGTGACTGGGATAATCCGTATATTACGCTAACCAAAGATTACGAAGCCGCCCAGATTAAAGTGTTTGGTGAAATGGCCAAAAAAGGCTACATTTACAAGGGCTTGAAGCCTGTGTACTGGTCCCCGTCCTCTGAATCTGCGCTGGCAGAAGCAGAAATAGAATATCATGATAAGCGGTCACCATCCATTTATGTGGCATTTGACGTAACAGACGGCAAAGAGGTGCTGGACGGAGGTGAGAAAATTATTATATGGACCACAACCCCATGGACCATTCCGGCAAACCTTGGCATTGCCATTCATCCAGAACTGGAATATGCCGTTGTCGCTGTTAATGGTGAAAAATACGTCATTGCCCATGAACTGGTTGAAACACTGACAGAAGAACTGGAATGGGAAAACCCGGAAGTTATCAAGACTTTCAAGGGTGAAGAAGCAGACCGGGTAGTAGCCAGACATCCGTTTTATGATCGTGATTCGCTGGTTATGCTTGGTGACCATGTAACAACAGATGCTGGTACCGGCTGTGTTCATACAGCACCAGGTCACGGAGAAGATGACTTCTATATGTCCCGGACGTACGGTATCGAACCATTCTCTCCGGTTGATGGGAAAGGGCATTTCACTAGCGAAGCACCAGGATTAGAGGGAATGTTTTATGACCAGGCAAACAAAACAATTACGGAAAAACTGGAAGAGAGCGGGGCGCTACTGAAGCTTACGTTTATTACCCACTCCTATCCGCATGATTGGCGTACGAAAAAGCCGACTATTTTCCGGGCGACATCGCAGTGGTTTGCATCCATTAAAGATTTTCGCCAGGATATTCTGGATGAAATCAATCGCATCAACTGGTATCCATCATGGGGAGAAACCCGTCTGTACAATATGGTACGCGACCGTGAAGACTGGTGCATTTCCCGGCAGCGGACTTGGGGTGTTCCAATCCCTGTGTTTTACGGGGAGGATGGAACGCCAATCATCAATAATGAAACCATTGCCCATGTTTCTAATCTGTTTGCTGAGCACGGCTCGAACGTTTGGTTTGAATGGGAGACACATGACTTGCTTCCGGAAGGGTTCACGTCCGAACACAGTCCGAATGGTACCTTCACGAAAGAAACCGATATTATGGACGTCTGGTTTGATTCGGGGTCATCACACGAAGCTGTACTGAAGGGACGTGAGGATCATAAACGCCCGGCCGATGTTTACCTTGAAGGAAGTGACCAGTATCGCGGCTGGTTTAACTCATCGATTTCTACAGCAGTTGCGGTAACAGGCAAGGCACCATTTGAAACCATCATCAGCCATGGCTTCACCCTTGATGGTAATGGACGAAAAATGAGTAAATCACTCGGCAATGTTATGGATCCGTTAAAAATTCAGAAACAGCTTGGATCGGATATTTTGCGTCTTTGGGTATCCTCGGTTGATTACCAGGCAGACGTAAGGATTTCTCAGGAAATTCTGAAGCAAGTTTCTGAGGGCTATCGGAAAATCCGAAATACCGTACGGTTCATGCTCGGAAACTTAGCTGACTTTGATCCGGCTAAAGATGCTGTACCTGAATCAGAAATGGCGGAAGCTGACCGGTATATGCTACACCGGCTGCAAACGATGCTGAAAAACGTCAGGGGCAGCTATGACGTTTATGAATTCGCACCAGTTTATTCAGAAATTCATAATTTCTGTACGACTGATTTAAGTTCGTTCTATCTCGACTTTGCCAAAGATATTTTATATATCGAAGCAGCGGATGACCATCGCCGCCGGAGTATTCAGACGGCGTATTATGAAATGGTCACCACGCTAGTGAAGCTCCTGACACCGATTATTCCGCATACGGCTGATGAAATCTGGGAGTACATTCCTGGTGCGGAAGAAGAAAGTGTCCAGCTGACGGATATTCCAGAACCAAGAGAAATCACTGGCTTTGACAAACTGTATGCGAAGTGGGACCACTTTATGCAGGTTCGTGATGATGTTCTAAAGGCGCTGGAAGAAGCGAGGGAAGCCAAAGTCATCGGAAAATCACTGGAAGCCAAGATTACGGTTGTTCCAAAAGATGAGCAGACAAAAGAAGTGCTCGATGGTATCTCCGATGTGCATCAGCTGTTCATCGTGTCCGAAGCAGACGTTACAGATGAGGCACCTGATGCGAAGGCGTATCACTATGTAAATGTTCTGGTTGAGAAACATCCTGGTGAAAAGTGTGCACGCTGCTGGACAGCCGCTGATACCGTTGGCCAGGATCAGGATCACCCAGATTTATGCACACGGTGTGCCGATATTGTGAAAGAGCATTACAGTGCATAAATAATTCGGTAAGTAAAACAGGATACAGACCAAAATAGGAATGCTTGCTTGTGGCATTCCTATTTTTTGTATAGCTGAAATTGTGGTAAACTAATAAAGCATCTAAAATATAGCTAAGGTGTTAGGAACGATGGAGGAAACGAAATGTACTTGTATTACATAGTGGCACTCGTTGTGATTGCACTTGACCAGCTGACGAAGTGGGTCGTTGCACAAACGATGGAGCTTGGTGAGCAAATAACGGTTATCGGGAATTTTTTCTATTTAACGTCACATCGTAATAGTGGAGCGGCTTGGGGAATATTGCAAGGAAAAATGATGTTTTTTTATATTGTGACAGTCATTGTCATCGCCGGAATTATTTATTACATGCAGAAGTATGCCAGGGAAAGTAAACTGCTGGCTGTTGCATTAAGCCTGATTCTGGGTGGTGCGATTGGGAATTTCATTGACCGGCTGTTCCGGAAAGAAGTTGTGGATTTCTTTGACTTCATCATTTTCGGGTATGACTATCCAATCTTCAATATTGCAGACTCAGCCCTGGTCGTCGGTGTGATTCTTGTGATAATAACGACTATTATGGATGAACGAAAGGAAAAAAGGCAAAATGACAAATCAGCACACGGTAACGGAAACAGAGCATAACACACGAATTGATAAACTGCTATCCAGTGTGATAGCAGATACATCCCGTTCGCAGGTGCAGGCATGGATAACCGATGGCCATGTGCTTGTCGGCGGGAAGCAAGTAAAAACGAATTATAAATGTCAGGCCAGTGATACCATTGAATGGGACGAGCCGGACGAGGAACCGCTCACAATTGACCCGGAAAATATTCCGCTTTCAATTGTTTATGAAGATGCTGATCTTTTGGTCGTCAACAAGCCAAAAGGGATGGTTGTCCACCCGTCGGCAGGTCATCAAACCGGGACATTGGTGAATGCACTGCTCCACCACTGTGACAGCTTGTCCCAGCTAAATGGGGAGGAACGGCCGGGTATCGTGCACCGCATCGATAAGGATACTAGCGGCCTATTAGTTGTTGCCAAAACGGATGAAGCGCATAGCAGTCTGTCTGAACAGCTCTCTCTAAAAGACATGGATCGTCGATATGAGGCAATTGTGCATGGAGTGATTGAACACGAAACCGGTGTCATTGATGCCCCGATTGGCAGAGATCCAAATGACCGGAAAAGGATGGGAGTCGTTGATAATGGAAAGGATGCGGTAACCCATTTTCGTGTGCTGGAGCGGTACACGGATTTTACACACATTGTCTGTCAGTTGGAGACAGGCCGTACCCATCAGATTCGCGTTCATATGAAGTATATCGGCTTTCCTGTTGTCGGTGATCCGAAATACGGTCAGCGCAAAACGATGAAACTTGGCGGCCAGGCATTGCATGCGAAATCACTGGCATTCAACCACCCGGAAACCGGTGAACAACTGCACTTTGAAGTGGATCCACCTGCTTATTTCCAGGAACTTCTGGACCAATTGGAGAAAATGGATTGACAATCCCCTGGAAATCTGTAATAATTAACGCAGATGAATATTGACCCTTTAAGATAGTCCAGTGAGGCTAAAAAGGTTGCGGAAGACAATTGTACTTGAGTGTCGTATACCCAAATCCCTTTTTTCCTCACCGGAGAAAAGGGATTTTCTAATGTCTGGAGGGGATTGAAGATGCAGAAAAAAACAGTCCTGCTTGATCAGGCGGCAATTGGTAGGGCGATAACACGGATTGCCCATGAAATTGTCGAGAAAAATAAAGGCGGGGAGAACCTTCTGCTCGTCGGTATTAAAACACGAGGTATACCGTTGACGAAACGCCTGCAGGAAAAAATCCGGCAAATTGAAGGTATCACCGTCCCAACCGGGGAACTTGACATTACGTTATACCGGGATGATCTGGAGACAGTAACAGCTAATGATGATCCTGAATTAAAAGATACGAAAGTTGACGCCGATTTAAAGAATAAGAAAGTTATTTTAGTCGATGACGTGCTGTATACCGGCAGAACGGTTAGGGCAGCGATGGATGCAATTATGGATATTGGCCGCCCGTCCCAGGTTCAGCTTGGCGTACTCGTTGACCGGGGGCATCGCGAACTGCCGATTCGAGCAGATTATGTTGGGAAAAACATCCCCACCTCTGATCAAGAGGTCATCGTTGTGCAATTGGATGAAACGGATGAGCAGGATGAGGTAAGTATTTACGATAATTGAACTACCCACCACTTAGCTGACGCTTGAAGTGGGGGATTCCTGCGAACACCAGTGTAACCACTAGTTATTTTAGCAGGCTCTACCCGTCGTCCCAACGGTGAGAACAAAGATTTTGTACGTTGGACTCGTGCCGTCTAGCGTAATGCACAGGTTTAGTCTTTTCGGCTAGACGGGGCGAATGATGCTTGGATATTTTACGTGACAAAGAAATTCTTGTCACAACCTCATATATCCAGTTTTCATAGAGCAACCTATACAGGTATATTATACCAAAGGAACAAATGTTTTGCTATACAAAAGGCGATTCATCTCCCGCTTATTTTTGGGCATTGCCCTTCACAAAATTGAAGTGGGAGTCTTCTCGCCAAAAACGATAAATAGGAAGACCTTTAAGTAAATCCAGTGAGATTTATAAGGTCGCTGACAGGGAACGTGTATCGATTCTGATGGACACGTGTGCCTCTTTGCGGCCTTTCGCAAAGAGGCTTTTTTATATCCTAAGAAAGTAAAAATTAAAATCAAATAGGAGGAAATCGATATGAATAAACAAGAAATGGTAATGGATGTGCATGAAGTGCCAAAACTGCAGCAGTGGATTGTTCTTAGTCTGCAGCATTTGTTCGCCATGTTCGGCTCAACGATACTAGTCCCATTTCTGACCGGGCTGTCCCCCGCAGTAGCGCTAATATCCAGTGGTGTTGGAACACTGGCCTATCTCGTAGTCACCAAAGGGAGAATTCCCGCTTATTTAGGATCCAGTTTTGCATTTATCGCACCGATTATTGGGGCGAGCGCGGCAAGTGGTCCGGCCGGGGCAATGGTTGGCACCTTTTTAGCGGGACTTGTTTACGGCGGGGTTGCCCTGCTGATTGGCATGCTTGGCCTGAATTGGCTCATGCGCATATTGCCGCCAATCGTGGTCGGCCCTGTCATTATCGTTATCGGACTTGGGCTGGCATCAACTGCCATTGATATGTCCATGTATGTGCCGGGGCTCGATGAAAATGTCTATAGTGGAACCCACTTTAGCGTAGCCCTCTTCACACTGGCAGTGACCATTGTTGCGTCGATTTTTTTCAGAGGCTTTTTCGGCCTGATTCCGATTCTAATTGGTATTACATCCGGGTATGTCTTCGCACTGTTTCAGGGTATTGTAGATACAGCGGAAATCAGTGAACAGTGGGCAGCCATTATGTCAGCTGGTTCCATATGGGGGACTGCTGCTGCATTATTCCAGACACCGGACTTTGTCGTACCATTTCTGGATTATGCGCCATTGGAGGTGCTGAACGGGGAAATTGTTCTGCTCATGGTGCCTGTTGCGCTTGTCACGATAGCAGAACACATTGGCGATCAGATGGTACTGTCAAAAGTTGCCGGGAAAAACTTTTTGAAGAACCCAGGGCTGCACCGTTCTATTCTCGGTGATGGTGTTGCAACGATGATTGCATCATTCCTTGGTGGTCCGCCAAATACAACGTACGGTGAGAATATCGGTGTATTGTCCATCACGAGGGTGTTCAGCGTGTTTGTTGTCGCCGGTGCGGGTCTAGTCGCGATACTGTTCGGATTTACCGGCATTGTCACGGCTACGATCAGTTCCATACCTTCCGCAGTTATGGGCGGGGTTTCCATTCTCCTGTTTGGTATTATTGCATCCAATGGACTGCGGATGCTGATTGATAACCAAGTTGACCTTGGCAATAAACGAAATCTCGTCATTGCTTCGGTTATTCTCGTGATCGGTGTCGGCGGCGCATTCATCCAGCTATCGGATAACCTGCAAATCGCGGGAATGGCTTTGTCGGCAATCATTGGTGTCTTGTTGAATCTCGTACTGCCGGGCAAGGAAAGTGGGTATGGCAATGGTGTTATGTTCGACGACAGCAATATGGAGACAGATAGCAGGCAGCACGATGCAGCTTAACGAACAAGCGGAGAACAGAAAGGGTGAGTGGAAGTGCAGCATTTTTTATCAGCAAAGGATCTTTCGGCGGATGTTATTCAGTCCATCATGGACCGGGCTGAAGCGACGGGGAAGCCATTGACGGGAGATAGCAGGGGACACTTTGCCGCCAATCTATTTTTTGAGCCAAGCACCCGGACAAAAACAAGTTTCCTAGTTGCGGAAAAAAAGCTCGGAATGGAGATACTGGACTTTCAAACGGAAACATCCAGCATGACAAAAGGAGAATCGCTCTATGATACGGCGCGGACATATGAGGCAATTGGCGCTGATCTATTAGTTATTCGCCATGGCCGGGACACTTGGTATGAACAGCTTGCCGGCCGAATTTCCATTCCCATCATAAATGCTGGATCCGGAAAAGGGGAGCACCCGACACAATGCATGCTGGATTTGTTCACGATCAGACAGGAGTTCGGTGCTTTTAAAGGGCTGAATGTTGCGATTGCCGGTGATATTAAGCATAGCAGGGTAGCCCATTCTCATGCCTGTGCATTGCGGACAGTCGGAGCCAATGTCTATTTTGTGGAGGTGCCTGGCTTTAAGGATGAAACGCTGGACATTCCGTACGTGACGATGGACGAGGCTTGTGCCATGTGCGATGTGCTGATGCTGCTGCGAATCCAGCATGAACGGCATGGAGGATCTGGTTATGATGCTGCCTCCTATCTTGCGGATTATGGCCTGACGATGGAACGTGAAAGAAACATGCAGGGTCATGCGATTATCCTGCATCCCGCACCGGTCAACAGGGGCGTTGAAATCGATACAAGATTAGTAGAATGTGACCGCTCACGCATTTTTCAGCAAATGGAAAACGGTGTGGCAGTAAGAATGGCGATTATCAATCTTTTATTGGAAGAACGGAGGGTGCTCGTATGAACACTGTATTCAAAAATGCGAAACGGCTAATGGAAGATGGTTCTCTTGAACAATGTGAACTGAAGGTTGAGAAAGGAAACATTACAACAATTGCCCCCATTGTACCGGAAAATGGGGATGATGTGATTGACTGTAACGGTCGGCTGCTTCTCCCAGGGTTTGTCGATGTTCACGTACATTTGCGTGAACCGGGCGGCGAACATAAAGAAACGATTGCCACCGGTACAAAGGCAGCTGCCCGGGGGGGATTCACCACGATATGTGCTATGCCGAATACGAATCCTGTTCCAGATAATCCAGAAACTGTTGTTGAACTGCTCGAAAAGGTGAAACAGAATGCTGCTGTACGGGTGCTGCCCTATGTTTCTATTACGGAAGGGCTAAAGGGTGAAAAGCTTACCGACATTGAAAACCTTTCCCAGATGAGTGTTTTTGCTTTCACAGATGATGGTGTTGGCGTTCAGACGGCGGATCAAATGCTCGAGGCTATGTCACAGGCTGCTGCCAATGGAAACCCGGTTGTCGCCCACTGTGAAGATAATTCACTTGTGTACGAGGGGGTTGTGCATCAGGGGGAAATAAGCACACGGATGAACCTGCCCGGCATTCCGTCTGTGAGTGAATCCGTACAAATTGCCCGTGACGTGCTGCTGGCTGAGGTAACGGACTGTCATTACCATGTCTGCCACGTCAGTACCAAAGAATCTGTGCGCGTCATTCGCGATGCCAAGAAGGCCGGAATCCAAGTGACAGCTGAAGTGACCCCGCACCATTTGCTCTTGAATGAACATGCAATTACAGCTGATGATGCCAATTTCAAAATGAATCCGCCGCTGCGCAGTCCGGAAGATCAGGAAGCATTGCTGGAAGGCTTGCTTGACGGGACGATTGACTGTATTGCGACCGACCATGCCCCGCATGCGGAATCGGAAAAGGTGAGCGGTTTCCGGACAGCACCATTTGGCATTACCGGACTGGAGACAGCCTTTCCGCTCCTATATACCTATTTCGTCCGAACGGGAAAAATAAATTTGAAGCAGTTAGTCGATTGGCTGACGATAAAGCCTGCCGGTATATTCCAACTGCCATACGGACGGCTGGAAGAAGGAGGAGTGGCTGATTTCACACTGGTCAGCTTTGACGAAGAAAACAAGGTTGATAGAAACGCGCTTTACTCAAAAGGAAAAAACACCCCGTTTCATGGCTGGACAGTAAGAGGGATCCCGTCCATGACAGTGGTGAACGGAGATATTGTCTACAAGGAGGATGCACATGACTGAACGTCAGCTTGTTTTAGAAGACGGCAGTATTTTTTCAGGAAAAGGATTTGGTGCTGATATAGGCACAAGCGGAGAAATTGTCTTTCACACGGGAATGACCGGCTATCAGGAAATTCTGTCAGACCCGTCCTATTGCGGACAAATTGTTATCCAGACCTATCCGCTAGCGGGCAACTACGGCATTAATAGAGATGATTTCGAAGCGGTAACACCGTTTGTGCATGGGTTTATCGCCAAAGAGTACTGCCAGTTTCCATCAAATGCCCGCAGTGAAGAGACGCTGCATGACTATTTGCAAGCGCACAGCATCCCAGGGATTTCGGGCATTGACACAAGGAAACTGACGAAACACATCCGTACATATGGGACGATGAGAGCTGTCATTTCGGACGCGGATGAGGGGCCGGAACAAGTACTGGAAACACTTCGGGATACAGATGCACAAACCGGTTTGGTTCAGAAGACTTCTGCACTGAAACCTTATGTTGTTCCCGGCAGCGGCAAGCGAATTATTCTCGTCGATTTCGGAATGAAGCATGGTATGATGCGAGAGCTGGTGAAACGGAATTGTCATGTGACCGTTGTTCCCTACAATTATCTTGCGGAAAGCATTTTACGGCTAAAACCCGATGGAATTTTGCTTTCAAATGGACCCGGTGATCCGAAAGATATACCAGAATCCCTGGAAACAGTCCGATCTCTAATTGGCAGCTATCCGATATTTGGGATTGGCCTTGGCCATCAGCTGCTGGCACTGGCAAGTGGTGCTGATACAGGGAAATTGGCTTTTGGTCATCGGGGGCCAAGTCATCCGGTAAAAGATCTGGAAAACAATAAAATTGTCATGACGTCGCAAAATCATGGCTATGCCGTCTCCCATCAGTCGCTTCGATGGACGCAACTGGAACTGACCCAGGTGTCGGTGCACGATTATTCCGTAGAAGGTGTCCGACATACCACTTACCCGGCATTTTCTGTCCAGTATCAGCCGGAAAGTGCTCCAGGTTCAGAAGACATGAAACATTTGTACGACGAGTTTTTGCAGCTGATAACGGACTGGAATGTCAAATGCAAGGAGGATATTTATGCCTAAAAACACAAACATACAGACCATTCTCGTGATTGGATCCGGACCGATTGTGATCGGCCAGGCTGCTGAATTTGATTATTCCGGCTCACAGGCATGCCAGGCGCTGTCAGAGGAAGGCTATACCATTGTTCTGGCTAATTCCAATCCCGCCACTATCATGACAGACCATACGATGGCAGACAAGGTTTATATGGAGCCATTGACGGTCGACTTTTTGACCAAAATTATCCGGAAAGAAGAGCCTGATGCGATTTTACCGACACTTGGCGGGCAAACAGGGTTGAATATGGCAGTTGCACTAGAGAAAAGTGGCATATTAGACATGTATCAGGTTGAACTATTGGGAACGTCACTTGAAGCGATTCAAAAGGCGGAAGATAGAGAAGTATTCCGATCATTGATGAATGAGCTTGGTGAACCGGTGCCCGAGAGTACAATTGTCAACTCCGTCGAGGCGGCCTTTCAATTTGCAGCAGAAATAGGCTATCCGGTTATTGTCAGGCCCGCTTATACATTGGGGGGAACCGGTGGAGGAATGTGCTGGGATGCGTCTGAACTGGAGGAAGTGGTCCGCAATGGCCTGGCAATTTCGCCAGCCGGACAATGCTTGATAGAAAAAAACATTGCTGGATTTAAGGAGATTGAATATGAAGTCGTCCGGGATAAAAACGATCTGGCGATTGCTGTCTGCAGTATGGAAAATATCGATCCAGTCGGTATTCATACCGGGGACTCCATTGTAGCTGCCCCGACCCAGACATTGAGTGACCGGGAGTATCAGATGCTTCGGAACGCATCATTGAAAATTATTCGTGCCCTGGAGATTGAAGGTGGCTGTAATGTTCAGCTTGCACTCGACCCTAATAGTTTCCAGTATTACATTATCGAAGTGAATCCACGCCTCAGCAGATCGTCAGCACTGGCATCGAAGGCAACAGGCTACCCGATTGCCAAAGTAGCTGCCAAAATAGCGATCGGTCTGACACTTGATGAAATTATCAACCCTATTACAGGTAAAACGTATGCCTGCTTCGAACCGGCACTGGATTATGTCGTAACGAAAATTCCGCGTTTCCCATTCGATAAGTTTGTATCGGGCAACCGCTACCTTGGAACGCAGATGAAAGCAACCGGTGAAATCATGTCCATAGGGCGCAGTTTTGAGGAGTCATTACTAAAAGGAATCCGGTCGCTGGAGATTGGAACGGAAGAATTATGGCTCCCAGGTTTAGTAAACTTGTCGCTTGATGAATTGAAAAGACGATTGCAAAAGGCTGATGATGAGCGATTATTCGTGCTGGCGGAAGTGATCCGCAGAGGGCTGACCACTGATGAATTATACCGGCTGACCCAGATTGACCGCTTTTTCCTTGTGAAGCTGCAGCAGCTGATCAGCCTGGAAATGAGTCTTTCTGAGGAGCCATTCTCACCTGAGGGAACGAAACAGGCGAAAGCGGCCGGCTTTTCGGATGCGCACATTGCCCGGCTATGGCAGGTGTCCGTCGACCAGGTATATGCATTCCGCATGGAACAATCGATTGTCCCTGTGTTCAAAATGGTCGACACGTGTGCAGCGGAATTTGAATCGGAGACACCGTATTTTTACAGTACGTATGAAGAGGAAAATGAATCACTTCCATCTGGACGTAAAAAAATTCTTGTTATTGGGTCGGGGCCAATTCGCATCGGACAGGGAATAGAGTTTGACTATGCCACTGTGCATTCCGTGATGGCAATCCAGGAAATGGGATATGAGGCCATTATTATGAATAACAATCCGGAAACGATTTCAACCGATTTCAGCATATCCGATAAACTTTACTTTGAACCGCTTACCTTGGAAGATGTCATGCATGTTATCAATCTGGAACAGCCTGAAGGAGTAATTGTTCAGTTTGGCGGTCAGACAGCCATTAACCTTGCTGATGGATTGAAACGGCGCAATGTCACCATTCTGGGTACGAATCTTGAGGCAATTGATCAGGCGGAAGACCGGGATAAATTTGAGCTGCTTCTGAATGAGCTTGACTTGCTGCGGCCAAAGGGTAAGGCTGTTTCTCATCTGACTGAAGCGTTTGGCGCGGCGGAGGAAATTGGCTACCCCGTACTCGTGAGACCATCCTATGTCATTGGCGGCAGCCGAATGGATATTGTGCATGATGAAGAAGAGCTTCAAGCTTATTTGGTAAAGTCGGATGGTGCGGACAGTGAACACCCGATTCTGATAGATAAATATATTACCGGGATGGAAGTGGAAGTGGATGCCATCAGTGACGGGGAGACCGTGATTGTTCCGGGTATCATGGAGCATATCGAACGTTCAGGTGTGCATTCAGGTGATTCGATTGCCGTTTACCCGCCTCAGCGAATCGATGAGACGGTCAAACAACAGTGTTTGGATGCAGCGGTCAAAATAACAAGAAAGCTGGGGGTTGTCGGGCTGATCAATCTGCAGTTTATTATCAGCCAGGATGATGTATATGTCCTTGAAGTGAACCCGCGGGCAAGCCGGACGATCCCATTTCTGAGCAAAATAACCGGAGTAACCATGGCGGCAATCGCAACACGCTGCATTTTGGGTGAATCTTTGCGGGATATGGGTTATACGACGGGGATCCTGCCTGAGCAGGAAGCAGTTTCAGTTAAAGTGCCGGTATTTTCATTTGAGAAACTGCGCAGTGTGGATACAACACTTGGGCCGGAAATGAAATCAACAGGAGAAGCAATCGGACATGACGCGACTTTGGAAAAAGCATTGTATAAAGGGCTGACTGCAGCAGGTTTGCCTGTGCCGAAAGACGGCGCTGTTCTTATAACTGTTGCTGACAAAGATAAACAGGAAGCAATGGATGCTGCTAGACGGTTTTATCAGCTAGGTTTTCAGCTGTACGCAACAAAAGGAACAGCAGCCTGCGTGAAAAGTGCCGGCATCCCGGTGACGGAAGTAGCAAAAATCGGATCGGCTGAACGGGATGTTATTTCTATTATTGAAAAAGGAGAAGTCCAGCTTGTCGTTAATACACTGACATCCGGCAAAAAACCTCGCTCAGACGGGTTTATGATCCGCCGGGAAGCGGTCGAGCACGGGATTCCTTGCCTGACGAACCTTGATACAGCCAATGCCATTTTAAATGTGATTGATACGACTACCTTTAGTGCTGCACCAATGTCAGACAGGCGGGCGGTATTTACATGAAAAAACGTGCAGAAATGGCGGTAGAAACCGTGCAGGAGGTTGCCTCGGATACAATCGAGATGAAGCTGTACCACCCATACATTGCTGCAACAGCACGCCCCGGGCAGTTTTTGTATGTGCTGGCGGAGGGGCATACATTACGAAGGCCTATTTCCATTGCCAGTATCGATAGGGAACAAAGTACCGTAACGATTTTGTTTAAAATAATAGGCAGCGGAACGAAACACCTGGCTGATATGGAAGCAGGCATGACATTAGATGTCGTCGGGCCTTCCGGCAATGGATTTGCCACAAGTGAGACGTCCGTGCAGACAGCACTTCTCATAGGAGGGGGCATCGGTGTCCCTCCGCTGTATGGGCTTGCTGAGGAACTGCAGCAAAAGGGAATGAAAGTGAAAGCTATCCTTGGTTTTCAATCAAAGGCACATGTATTTTACAAAGAACAATTTGAGCGCATTGGACAAACGTTTATCGTAACCGATGACGGGACGATTGGGCATCACGGGCTTGTTACGGATGTATTGGACGAGGCCGGGGAGTTTGATCATTATTATTCCTGCGGGCCGATTCCGATGCTCCAGGCAGTACAAAACAAGCTGAAGGGACATTCCGGCTTTGTATCACTGGAAGAGCGAATGGGGTGCGGAACAGGGGCCTGTCTGGCCTGTGTGATCCGGACTGAAACAGAAAGTGGTTACAAAAAAATTTGTACAGACGGCCCGGTATTTGCTGCGGATGAGGTGATTCTATGACGGATCTGGCTGTGGAACTTCCCGGAATGAAGCTGAAGAACCCGGTAATGCCTGCGTCAGGATGCTTTGGGTTCGGCAGAGAGTACAGCGCATTTTATGATTTGAATAAACTTGGTGCCGTTATTATGAAAGCAGCAACCGGTAATGCGCGTTTCGGAAACGCGACCCCGCGTGTGGCCGAAACTGCCTCAGGTATGCTGAATGCGATTGGGCTGCAGAATCCCGGGGTTCAACAGATCATTGCAGAGGAAGTGCCGTTTCTGGCAGCGTATGATGTTCCGATTATGGCCAACGTAGCCGGCAGCACCATTGCTGAATATGAGAAGGTTGCGGAGGCATTTAACCATGCCCCATCTGTGAACGCACTTGAATTGAATATTTCTTGCCCGAATGTGAAAGAAGGAGGAATACAGTTCGGCGCAGATCCTGATATGGCTGCTAATGTGACGGAGAGAGTGAAAGCAGTCAGTAATTTGCCTGTTTATGTCAAGCTTTCACCGAATACAGCTGATATAGTCACGATGGCCAAAGCCGTTGAACGGGCAGGGGCAGACGGTCTGTCCATGATGAATACATTAACCGGCATGCAGATACAGCTATCAAGACGAAAACCGCTGCTGGCGAATGAAACGGGCGGGCTTTCCGGGCCAGCAATTAAACCGGTGGCAGTCCGGATGATTTATGCGGTGAAACCTCACGTATCCATCCCGATTATTGGAATGGGCGGCATTCGTACAGCTGAGGATGTTTTGGAATTTCTGCTGGCGGGTGCTAGTGCAGTTGCAGTCGGTACAGCGAACTTTACTAATCCGTATGCATGTCCGGAGATTATCGAACAACTGCCGCGTGTATTTGACCATTATGGATTTGCTTCCGCTGCCGAAGCAATTGGAAGGGGACATGACGAATGAAAGAGATGTATTTGGCATTAGATTTCCCTGAATGGGAAGAAGTCAGCGCGTTTATTAATGCACATAACTTTCATGGTATTCCTGTAAAAGTGGGAATGGAGTTATTTTATAGGGAAGGACCGCCATTAATCGATAAACTGAAACAGAATGGCCATCCTATTTTTCTTGATTTAAAGCTGCATGATATTCCGACAACTGTCATGAAAGCAATGAAAAATATAGCCAGGCTGGACGTGGATATGGTGACCATTCATGCGCTTGGCGGCAGTGAGATGATCCGGAAGGCGAAAGAAGGGCTTATCTCCGGGTCTGTACCAGGCCATCATCCTAAGCTGATTGCTGTAACGATGCTTACGTCGGCAAATACAGGAGTCATGAATCGTGAACTGAAGATTTCAGGGAATGTGGAGGATCATGCCGCCCATCTCGCTGCACTGGCACATCAGAGCGGTGCGGACGGTTCCGTCTGTTCGGTCGGAGAAGTACAGAATATAAAAAAGACATGCGGATCATCGTTTTTGGCTGTGACGCCTGGCATTCGCTTAAAAGGGGATTCCACGGATGATCAGAAGCGACCGTCCACACCCGCATGTGCCAGCAAGAATGGGGCTGACGTTCTTGTTCTTGGCCGGACTGTACGCAACGCTTCGGACCCTGGTGCTGCATATACGAAAATAATAGAGGAGTGGAATGATGGAAATGCATGATGCCATTGCAAGCGAGTTATTAGCTATAGAAGCGATTCAAATCAGAACACATGACTATTTTACATGGGCATCCGGAATTCGGTCTCCGATTTATTGTGACAACCGTCTGACGATGTCCTATCCGGCTGTGCGCAGACAGATTACATTAGCTTTTGCTGAAATGATAGAAAACATGGACGAGCATCCTGATGTTATTGCTGGCTGTGCCACTGCTGGGATTCCGCATGCCGCCTGGCTTGCTGAAAAGCTGGATATGCCGATGGTTTATGTCCGGTCAAAACCGAAAGAGCATGGTTTGGGCAATCAAATCGAAGGACATCTGACAATAGGTCAGCGCGTACTGGTAGTGGAAGATCTCATTTCTACCGGCGGATCCTCAATTGAGGCGGCTGAGGCACTAAGAGAACGAGGGGCGGATGTTCTTGGGGTGGCTGCCATTTTTACATACGGACTGCGAAAAGCAGAACAGCAATTTGCCGCGGCAAATCTTGCTTTCCGCACCATTACTGGCTTTGACGCCATATTGCGTCTCTTGACGGATGATGGAACAATCACCAGCAGTGAGCGACACCAGCTGGAGGAATGGCGCCGCGGGCTCTAAGCCGGGGACTGGATGAAACATGATATACAGTGCGCACCAAAAAATGAACAGTGCTGGTGCAATCATGAAACCAATACGGTATAATGAAACTGCATTTGGATTACTTATCAAACGAGGGAACCTTATGAAAATAGAAGATTATGAGCTACTCCTTAAATTACATGAAATCGGCACTGTTCGCGGGACGGCCAAGGCTGTGCTCATTTCCCAGCCGGCTGTTACGCAGCGTCTGAAATATATAGAGGATTATTTTGGTGAACAGATATTTATCCGAACATCGAAGAGCCTTGTGCCAACTCCTGCCGGGGAAATGATTCTTGCACATGCCCAGAAAGTAACGGATCAGGAAGAGGCCATCAAAAGCACACTTGCCCAGTCCAGCGGGGAGGTGCAGGGAACATTATCCATTGCCTGTTCGTCCTTAGTCAGTCAGCGGTTTCTTCCGTCCATTCTCGGTGAATATACGCAAACGCATCCAAAAGTCGAAATTGATTTAGTCACCGGCATCAGTGAAGATATCAAGCGTGAACACAAAAACTATCATGTTTGCATCATTCGCGGGGAAAAGCTGAAAGAAGCTGTCAGCAAGCCATTGTTTGAGGATCCTTTGTATATATTTGATACCGAGCCATTTCCGGAAAACCAATGTAAAGAGCGCCCGCTTATTTCTTTTAAAAGTGATGACAGTATGCATGATCAGGTTGATAACTGGCTTTATCATCATCAAAACGAGATAAATTCCATTAAAAAAATCAGTGTTGACCAGATTGAAACGTGCAAACAATTTATGCAAGAAGGGCTGGGGATGGCTGTTTTGCCGGAAAGTGTTTCCGGTCCGCTGATGGATAAATATCCTCATGTACCGCTTCAGTTGGATGGCAAACCGGTTACCCGCAAGACGTGGGTTTGCTACCAGGAAGGGGTCCGCAGTCTGCCGCAAGTGGACCGGTTTATTGCCGGTTTGGAAGAAAAGGCATTCCTATAGGTGGTTTTTACCGGACTTTTTGAACAACCTCTATAGGTGTTTAAACTTGGGCTGAAACAGGAAAACCACTTGTACATCTATTGATAGGAGTGGTAGACATGAGTGAGGTTATTTTTACTTCAAAAGCAGCTGCAAGGAACGGACGTGACGGGCATGTCCGGTCAGCAGATGGGTTAATTGATTTAAAGCTTGTCAATCCGGCCGGCACGAATGAGGGAACAGGGTCCAATCCAGAACAGCTTTTTGCCGCCGCTTATTCATCGTGTTTCGATGGTGCGCTTCATCTGATGGCAGCAAAGAAAAATCAAAACATTGACTCAGAGACCACTGCTGAAGTACGTTTCTGCAAGGATCCAGATGATGGCGGAAATAAAATAGCAGTTACTCTTGATGTGCGAGTGGAAGGAGTTAATCCGGAAGAAGCGGAAGAACTGGCCAATGAAGCACATCAGGTTTGCCCTTATTCCAAAGCGACCAGGGGAAATATTGCAGTCACATTGAATCCGAGAGCGGTGGAAAAGCCTAGTTAACGGAATCCACAATAGGGCTGGGACATTATTTTCGTATAATAGTGGGATAAATATTAACCACCGCTCCGGAAATACATTCACAACTGTTTGAATATATTCCTCTAGTTCTGTCGCTGCGGAAAAATACTCCCTTTCACCACTCCGGGTACAAGCGCGACATCTGCTCAAGCTTCCTTTGGTCGCATTCGCAGTGTCTTCTTTGCCGCGGGGAACGCTTCAGCCTCCTCACTCACTACCGAATGCTCGTGGGTCTTCAGACTGTTCCTTTCCCGCAGGAGTGTCGCATTTTGCTGTAGCTTAGTGTGGTGTTCTTTCCATATGCAGAACTTCACTGACAGCGGAGGCAATATACGAAGACTCCTATGGGAACAGCACGCGTCCGAAGACCCCGCAGGAAAGTGTTCTTTGCTTTCCGAGGAGGCTGAGGCCGTGCCCATGGA
This sequence comes from Lentibacillus juripiscarius, assembly GCF_042685205.1. Classification (NCBI taxonomy): domain Bacteria; kingdom Bacillati; phylum Bacillota; class Bacilli; order Caryophanales; family Bacillaceae; genus Lentibacillus; species Lentibacillus juripiscarius. The sequence goes on along the minus strand of NZ_JBHUNA010000009.1, from coordinate 199,534 downwards.
AAGCGAAGTATATTGCCGGAGCGATTCTAAGCACTTAACGGTAATCAGAACAGAAGAAAGTCTCACGAAAGAGAAGTTTCATTATGTCGCAGTTTATATCAACTACGCTGGAAAACAACGAAAGTGACGAAAAGAGCCATTAGAAGAACTCAAGCCCAGCCTCGTCTCATAGCGAGTGCAGAAGTGTTTCTTATATGGAAGAAGAAAAATCCGAACTGATTTGATACCTGAAATCATCGTTCGGATTTTTTAATGCTTCAATATTTTTGTCCAAGCCGCATTAATTTTGCTGTCGTTTCTGCATCTGGTGTGACAAACAGTGTTTGCTGATTATCATATGTGACATATCCGGGCTTGGCCCCATTCGGTTTTTTTACATGCCGTATGCGTGTATAGTCGACAGGCACGGATGATGAATGCCGTGACTTACTGAAATAGGCTGCGAGCTGGGCTGCTTCGAATAGCGTCTGTTCACTTGGCTCCCTGGAGCGAATGAGCACGTGGGATCCCGGTATATCTTTTGTGTGCAGCCAGATCTCATCACGCTGGGCAAGTTTCATTGTCAAATACTCATTCTGTTTGTTGTTTTTGCCGACAAGGATAACGGCACCATCTGATGCAGTGTATTTTTCCGGAGTTGGTTTCTGCGGTTTTTTCTTTTTCCCTTGTTTTTGCTTCTTCAAATACCCTTCTTCCCGGAGCTCTTCCCGTATTTCTTCAATATCATCTTCGCGTGCAGTGTCGATTTGCTGGAGCAGCTGATCCAGATAATTAATTTCGCTGTGAGTTTTGGCTATTTCCCGCTGCATTTTTTTCTTGGATGTTTTTAACTTCTGATACATTTTGAAAAAACGCTGAGCATTTTCACTCGGTGTCTTGTTGGGATCCAGTTCAATCGTTAATGAATTCTGTTCCGGGTCATAATAGTCCGTTACTGTCGCGGCGGCATCACCGTGGCGCACTAAATGCATATTCGCAGTCAGCAGTTCCCCGAGCTTTTGGTACATTTCGGCGTCTTCGGATTTGGCCAGCGTCTGTTCATGTTTTTTTAGTTTGCGCTTATTTTTATCCTGTTCGTTTTTAATGAACTGGTACAGATCTTTGGCCTGCTGTTTTACCCGGTCCCGCTCAGCCTTACCGGAATAGAATTGATCGAGCATTTCATTCGTCCCTGCAAATGTTTCGGATTCTCCGTTCCAATACGTAATCGGCAGAACGTGAAAATCTTCTTTCTTGCCTTTATAGATAGCCGGTGTGTAATGATTATGATTCATATCATCTCTGATTGTTTCAAATATTTCTCTGTAAGTGTCCATCGTTCCAAGCCTGGCCCTGTGGACGAGCTCGGCAGCAATGAATGGTGAAAAACCGGTCAGCGTCCGGACAATCTGCATTTCCATTTTTCCAGCGTTGAAGTCCAGTTTTCTGACAAGCATGTCGCCATCTGTTTCTAATGGGTTACGTTTGTTTTGGCTTGGCGGAAGTTTGTACGCATGCCCAGGTAATATCGTTCGGTGCCGGTTTTGTGCTGCGGAAATATGTTTCAGGCTGTCAAGAATGAGGCCTGTTTCCCCATCAACAAGCATGATGTTGCTATGTTTCCCCATGAGTTCAACGATGAGTTTTTTCGTTGTCCTGTCGCCTACTTCGTTTCTCGTTTGAATGGTGAAAGTAATCATTCGTTCCATGCCGTCCTGATCAATTGATTCGAGCACTGCACCGGAAAGGTGTTTCCTTAGAAGCATGCAGAACATTGGGGGTTCCTTAGAATTACGGTAGTTGTCATTGGTCAAATGGGCACGTGCATATACTGGATGAATAGAGAGCAACAGGGAGTGGTTCTGTCCCTGGCTTCGTATGGTAAAAACAAGCTCTGTATCCGTAGGCTGGTATATTTTTGCAATTTTTCCGGGGATGATTTTTTCTGTCAGTTCTGTCATTACCGCACGGGTAACAATTCCATCAAATGGCATATGATCACCTCTTCTGTCTGTCTGTAAATGCTACGGAGATTACCGTGTCCGGGCACGGGAGTAGTAAACGCACTTCTCTTTTCTTTCAATTATAGCATGTTTCAGGACAAGTCTGCATAGTTATCGGTACTGAAGGGATGGCGTGAAAAGTTTTTATGTGGATGAATCTGGAGGAATGCAGATGAAATGGTATCAAATGAATGCAGATGAAGTCGAACAAAAACTGTATGTAACAACAAAGCACGGACTGGCAGGTAAACAGGCAGATGAACGGCTGAAGCAATATGGGCCAAACCGCCTGGAATCAGAAAAAAGTGTATCTAAATGGCTTATTTTTCTGAAGCAATTTCAGGACTTTATGGTTCTGATTCTGCTTGCTGCCACGCTGATTGCTGGCCTACTGGGGGAGTATGTCGATGCAATAGCCATTATGGTGATTGTTCTTGTGAATGGCTTTCTTGGATATTTCCAGGAGCAAAAGGCTGAAAAATCGCTCACCAAATTAAAGGAGATGTCAGCACCATCCGCACAAGTCCTGCGTGATGGCAAGTGGGAAAAAGTCCCGTCCCAGGAAATAGTGGTTGGGGATGTCGTGCGGATAAATAGTGGTGACCGGGTCCCAGCAGATATCCGAATCGTTCAGGCCAACAGTCTGGAAACGGAAGAATCTGCCCTGACCGGTGAATCACTGCCGGTGCAAAAACATGCCGCCAGCATTGACAAAGATAAACTGGATGCTCAGGATCAGGTGAATATGGGGTTCATGAACACGATGGTGACCAGAGGATCCGGTGTTGGCATTGTTGTTGGGACAGGCATGGATACCGTTATGGGTCAAATCGCATCTCTAATGGTGAAGACAGAAAAAACAACGACCCCACTGGAACATAAACTTGCTGAATTGGGAAAAGTGCTGATTAGTGTTGCACTTGTCCTGACCGCACTGGTTGTCCTTGTTGGTGTGTATCAGGGGCATGCGGTATATAACATGTTTCTTGCCGGTGTGTCTTTGGCAGTTGCAGCCATTCCTGAAGGATTACCGGCGATTGTAACTGTAGCATTGTCACTTGGTGTCCAGCGGATGATCAGAAAAAACGCCGTCGTCCGAAAACTGTCAGCTGTCGAAACATTAGGATGTGCTTCGGTTATTTGTTCGGACAAGACCGGGACGATGACGGAAAACCAAATGACAGTGAAAGAAGTTTTCCTGAATGGGAAAATGCTGTATGTTACTGGTGACGGCTATGATATCAATGGGGATTATTTCTGGAATAAAGAAAATGTAGGTAATACTTTCCCTAATTTGGAAAAAATGCTTTTATACGGCATGTTGTGTAATAACGCTTCCCTGATTGTGAAAAAAGGCAAATATGCTGTCGATGGTGACCCGACGGATGGGGCTTTATTGGTTGCGGCAAGGAAACTTGGACTCCAGCGGAAACTGCATGATAACTACCGCATTATTAAAGAATTTCCGTTTGATTCAGAACGGAAAAGGATGAGTGTGGTAATCGAAGACGAAAACAACATGCGTTTTCTGATAACAAAAGGCGCACCGGAAGTACTCTTGCCTCGTTCCGCATATATGATGAAGGAAGACGGACGAACGCTTTTGAATTCCGGTGATGAATCGCATATTCACGACACTATTGACAATATGGCAGATAAGGCACTCCGGACACTGGCAATTGGTATGAAACCGCTGAAGAAAAATGACTCATTGGAGTCTGCGGTACTGGAGAAGGATCTCACATTCATCGGTCTGTACGGGATGATGGACCCGCCAAGAAAAGATGTTAAAAAGGCGATTGCGGAATGTCGGGCAGCAGGAATCAAATCGGTCATGATTACCGGTGATCATGAAAAAACTGCTAGAGCCATTGCAACTGAATTGGATTTACTTCCAGAAAACGGTATGGTGCTCGATGGCTATCAGCTGAATAAAATGTCAGTGACCGAACTGGAAGACATCATTGATCAAGTGTATGTCTTTGCCAGGGTCACTCCCGAACATAAACTGAAAATTGTCAATGCATTTCAAGAGAAAGGACACATTGTCGCCATGACCGGGGATGGTGTTAATGATGCACCTGCCATTAAGGCGAGTGATATCGGAATAAGTATGGGGGAAAGCGGTACAGATGTCACCAAAGAAGCATCGTCCCTTGTGTTGATGGATGATAACTTTGCTACGATTAAGTCCGCTATCATTGAAGGCCGCAATATCTATGAGAATATCCGGAAGTTTATCCGGTATCTGCTTGCATCCAATGTTGGCGAAATTCTCGTCATGCTGTTTGCGATGTTGCTTGCTATGCCATTACCGCTGGTTCCGGTGCAAATATTGTGGGTCAATCTGGTGACGGATGGACTGCCGGCCATGGCATTGGGATTGGATCAGTCAGAGGATGACGTCATGAAACGAGGACCGCGGAATCCGAAAGAAGGTGTGTTTGCCAGAGAGCTTGGTTTTAAAATTATCAGCCGCGGTATCCTGATAGGTGCTGCCACCTTAGTTGCCTTCATGCTGGCCTATCAGGGCAATCCGGATAATCTGGTCTATGGGCAGACAATCGCCTTCACAACACTGGTGATGGCACAGCTGATTCATGTTTTTGACTGCCGGAGCGAACATTCGATATTCAAAAGAAATCCTTTTGAAAACAAATACCTGGTGCTGGCCGTTCTATCGTCTGTCGCCTTACTCGCTGTTGTTATTTACTGGGAGCCTCTGCAGCCGGTATTCCATACGACAGCCCTGGGCATCAGAGATTGGATGTTTATCCTGGGCATGAGCGCCCTGCCAAGCATTCTATTTGGATTCACCAAAAAATAAAGCAAGAAACCCTTCCAATCGCGGAAGGGTTTTTCGACGTACAGGACAAGGAAAGCTTCGGCAGCGATGCATCGCACGAAGAAAAAGTGCTTTTCTTTTTCGAGGACGTGCTAATGCAGACTACGCCTTCCTCTAATTTGTCAACTTTTCGAACACATACTATAATGGAAAATGTTGATTTTTTATAGCGGTGCCAGGAAGATCGATAGGATGATTAAGCTGAGCGTATCCCTTTCCTGTCGGCACGGGACAAACGAGTAATAGGCGAAGTTTTTGGCTTGCGACAAATGGTAAAATCCGCGGACAAGGTCAAAATAATGGGTAAATGCTTGTATTTTGGCGTTTGCTTTCTTTATAATAGATATTATTATCGTGGATTCCTGTAAGCTTGCGTAAAATGTTTTTTCTTCTTCATACGCATTAATAAGTATTTGTTGGGGATATCCCATTGCATTACAAAAGAGAATTTTAGAGCCGAGAAAAGAGATTCAAATAGCCTAGCAATGGAGTCGTTAAACCGGAGAGAATTCTAAGGGGGAGCCAATTTGAGTTTACGATTAATCAATATAGGATTTGGGAACGTTGTATCGGCCAATCGGGTTATTTCGATTGTTTCGCCGGAATCCGCACCAATCAAGCGTATCATCACAGTGGCCCGTGACAATGAAAAATTAGTCGACGCTACTTACGGCCGGCGAACACGCGCGGTTATCGTTACAGACAGTGATCATGTTGTTCTGTCAGCGGTGCAGCCTGAAACAGTCGGTCAGCGTGTAATCAGTCACGAGGAAATGATAGATGAAAGCAACTAGGAGGAACGAAGCTGATGGATGAAAACGGGATTTTGTTCATTTTGTCGGGGCCTTCCGGTGTCGGGAAAGGGACAGTCAGGAAAGAACTTTTTAAGCGGGCGGATGACCTTGCCTACTCCATCTCCATGACAACAAGGGAACGTCGTGCGGGTGAAAAAGATGGTGTTGATTATTTTTACAAAACAAACGAAGAATTCGAACAGCTTATTGCGGACAATCAGCTTTTGGAATATGCCCAGTTTGTCAATAATTACTACGGAACTCCAAGAAAATATGTAGAAGATACACTTGCAGCGGGCAAGGACGTCTTTTTGGAGATTGAGGTACAGGGTGCAATGCAAGTAAAGGAAAATTTCCCGGAAGGTGTTTTCATCTTTTTATTCCCGCCTAGTCTCGAGGAATTGAAAACCCGCATCACGAGCAGGGGAACTGAATCACAGAATGCTGTTCTGAAGAGACTGAAAGAAGCTCGTGGTGAAATTGAAATGATGGATGCCTATGACTATGTTGTCGTCAATGATGACGTGGATCACGCGGTGAGGAAAGTTCAGTCCATCATACAGAGTGAACATTGCAGGCGCGAACGCATTGCCAAACAATATAAACGGTTATTGGAGGATGATGAATTATGATGCTGGAACCGTCTATTGACGATCTGCAGAAAAACATCAAATCAAAATACACACTTGTTACCATTGCTGCCAAACGGGCACGCGAATTGCAGCACACGGGAAACGTGCTTGTCGAAGATTCGAAATCAAATAAGTACGTTGGGCAGGCCTTAGAAGAAATAAAGGCGGGAAAACTGTTTGTAAAAGAAGATAGCAAGTAAACATACCAACCCTCGCTTTTGACCTGTTTGCGGGGGTTTCACGTTTTTAATGTGGTTGTCTAGCCGCAAAGGTTCTGTCAGTAAAGGGGGATAGAGATGATCGGAAATAAACATATTCTTTTAGGGGTTTCAGGCGGAATAGCGGCATACAAGGCCTGCGCATTGACGAGCAGGCTGACCCAGCTTGGTGCGGATGTAAAGGTGGTGATGACGGACAATGCCCAGAAATTCGTATCCCCGCTCACATTTCAGGCATTATCAAGAAACCCCGTCTATACCGACACGTTTGATGAAAAAGACCCGGCGAAAATAGCCCATATCGATTTGGCCGACTGGGCCGATATTACCCTGCTGGCACCGGCGACAGCGAACATTATTGGAAAAGTCGCGAATGGCATCGCTGATGACATGCTATCGACCATTCTACTGGCCACACAGTCACAGGTATATATCGCACCGGCAATGAATGTACATATGTATGCACACCCGGCCGTTATGAAAAACATGAAACAGTTGGAATCATGGGGATACCATTTTATTGAGCCAGGTGACGGCTATCTGGCTTGCGGATATGTAGGTAAAGGACGTCTGGAAGAGCCGGAAAGCATCATAGCGGCGATGGAGGATCACCAAAAACGCCATGCTTTACTAGCCGGAAAAAAAGTACTCATCTCTGCCGGTCCGACAAAAGAAACAATTGATCCCGTCCGCTTTTTCACAAACCGTTCAACCGGCAAGATGGGGTTTGCCCTTGCTGAGGCGGCTAGCAGCATGGGAGCAGAAGTAACGCTCGTGACCGGTCCGGTGAGCCTTTCATTATCGGACAGTAAGGTGAAGCGGATTGATGTTGTTACCGCTCGCGAAATGCATGATGTGATGCATGAACACTTCGCATCGAATGATATTGTCATAAAAGCTGCTGCCGTAGCAGACTACCGGCCGAAACGGGTTCATAGTGAAAAAATGAAAAAACATGATGGCGACTGGTATGTAGAAATGGAGCGGACAACAGATATTCTTCAGTCGCTGGCCGAACGGAAGACCAACCAATTTCTGGTTGGATTTGCTGCCGAAACGGAAAATCCTGTTGACTATGGCGTCAAAAAACTTAAGAAAAAAGGATTGGATGCTATTGTCATCAATAACGTAGCCGCGGATGGCGCAGGTTTTGGCAGTGATACGAATGTGGTTACATATGTGAACCGAGATGAAAAAATGGAAGAGGTTTCATTGGCTTCCAAACCGGATATCGCCGACCGAATTATGACCTTTATTTTGCGTGACATGAAGGATGGAGAAAAGTGATGATCGCGAACGTTATTGTTGATGTCCCAGCGATCCCCATTAACCAGACATTTGACTATAGAATTCCGGAGCGTTTCCAGGAAGTGCTTCAGCCAGGTATGCGTGTGATTGTGCCATTCGGGCCGAGGAAGGTGATGGGATTTGTCACAGGCAAAACAAGCAAATCTTCTTATGACAAGCTGAAAGATATTGCTGATGTGCTTGATTTGACACCGGTTTTGACGTCTGAACTGCTTGACTTGGGGAGGTGGCTTGCTGAAGACACGCTTAGCTTATACATCACTGCATTCCAGGCGATGCTTCCGCAAGTGCTGAAGGCAAACTATAAAAAAGAACTCGAACGGTTGTCAGAGGCCCCATTGCCTGAGGAGCTTGAGTCGTTATTTGCTGGAAGGGATTTTGTCCCGTACGTGGAAATTGAAACGTCCGGCGTCCATTACAACCAGGTGCAGAAGGCAATCCAGGATGGCGATGTAACCGTTCACTACCTTGTCAAGTCGCGCGTGACCAGGAAGCTTGTTACGTATATCAAACCATCTCGTGACGTACATTTGCTGGAGGAAGCATACAGGGATTTATCCAACCGAGCCAAAAAGCAAAAAGAACTGCTTGCTTATTTTATCGAACGACCGGACGAGACGGAACTGAGTGCTTTGCTTAAGAAATTTGGCACAACACGGTCTGCGGTGAATTCTCTGATAGACAAGCAGCTTCTGGAAACGTCGCAAAAGGAAATATACCGGAACCCTTACGATGATCAGGCGTTTGAACAAACGGAAGCACTGAAACTGACAGAACAGCAGGAACTGGCTATTGAGCCGATAAAGCAGGATATCCGCGAGAACCACCATAATGTTTTTCTTGTCCATGGTGTAACGGGAAGCGGGAAAACGGAAATTTACCTGCAGGCGATTCAGGATGTGATTGCCAAAGGCCAGGAAGCGATTGTACTGGTACCGGAAATTTCCCTGACCCCTCAAATGGTACGAAGATTCAAAGGCCGTTTCGGATCCAGTGTGGCTGTCATGCATAGTGCTTTGTCTAACGGTGAAAAATATGATGAATGGCGCCGGATTCATCAGAAGGAAGTCCAAGTGGTAGTCGGTGCGCGCTCGGCGATTTTCGCACCTTTCGAGAATATTGGCATTATCATTATTGATGAGGAACATGAAAATAGCTATAAACAGGAGGATCAGCCGCGCTATCACGCCCGGGATGTTGCCATACGCCGGGGGCAGAACCACCAATGCCCGGTTATCCTCGGCAGCGCGACCCCATCATTGGAGTCATATGCCCGTGCACAAAAAGGCGTTTATAAATTGTCCACCCTGTCAAAGCGGACAAATGACAAAGCAATGCCGCATGTGGAAATTGTTGATATGCGAAATGAATTGCATGCCGGCAACCGGTCGATGTTTTCCCGGAGTTTAAAAGAAAAAGTGGAGCAGTGCCTAAGCCGCGGGGAGCAGACTGTTCTGCTTCTGAACCGCCGCGGATACTCCACCTTTGTTATGTGCCGGGAGTGCGGGCATGTGAAGGAATGCCCGCACTGTGATATTGCCTTGACATTTCATAAAAATAGCAATCAATTAAAATGCCATTACTGCGCTTATGAGGAACCGATGCCTACCTACTGCCCTTCCTGCAGCAGTGATCTGATCCGCTTTTTTGGGACAGGCACACAGCGTATTGAAGAAGCATTGACCAAGTTGATCCCCGAAGCACGTGTGCTGCGGATGGACGTGGATACAACAAGGCGAAAAGGGGCACATGAAAAGCTGTTGAACCAATTTGCCAATAAAGAGGCAGATATACTGCTTGGAACCCAAATGATTGCGAAAGGCCTTGATTTTGAAAATGTGACGCTTGTTGGGGTACTGACAGCAGATTCGATGCTGCATCTGCCTGATTTTCGTTCAGCAGAAAAAACATTCCAGCTCTTAACACAAGTGAGCGGGCGAGCAGGAAGACATGATTTGCCCGGTGAAGTAATTGTTCAGACATATACGCCGGAACATTATAGTATCGAGCTGGCAAGTCAATATGATTATGAGAAGTTTTATCAGAATGAAATGCGTGTGCGGAAGAAATTTCAGTACCCGCCGTTTGTATTTCTTGCACTAATAACGGTATCCCATCAGAACCACGTTACAGCGGCCCAGACGGCACAGCGGATTGCCAAAGGCCTTTGGAACCATATTCAAACCGAGACTGTCGTGTTAGGGCCGACGCCGTCACCAATTCCGAGGATTAAGGATAGATACCGTTACCAATGCATGGTAAAATATAAGCAAGAACCGAATCTGCGCGCATCCATCCAACAGGTTATCCGCCAGTTTGATGATCAAGTGCGTAAAGACGACCTGCAGATTACCGTCGATATGCAGCCGTACCAGCTGATTTGATGCAGAGCAGGTAAAGATAGTTTTAAAAAGAAAGGAGCGCCGGCCAATTGAAGCGAATTGTTTTTATGGGCACGCCGGATTTTGCCGTGCCAGTCCTCCAATCACTTATCCAATCCGGACATGAGATTGTATTAGCAGTAACACAGCCTGACAGACCAAAAGGCAGAAAAAAAATCATGACACCTCCTCCAGTGAAGGAAGAGGCGGAAAAACATGATGTGCCGGTGCTGCAGCCGGAAAAAATAAAAAATGACTATGCGCGAATACTGGCATACGAGCCTGATATCATTATAACGGCGGCATATGGACAAATCCTTCCGGCCGAACTCTTGACAACACCACCGTTTGGCTGTATTAATGTGCATGCATCACTGCTTCCGGAACTGCGTGGTGGCGCACCAATCCATTATGCCATCCTGCAGGGGAAAGAAGAGACGGGCATCACGATCATGTACATGGTCGAAAAATTGGATGCAGGGGATATTATCGCCCAGCGGAAAGTGCCGATTGCGGAGGATGATCACGTTGGAACACTGCATGATAAATTGGCAGAAACTGGCGCGAGCCTTCTGACTGATACACTTCCGGCCATATTCAGCAGCAACATAACCCCTGAAAAACAAAACGAAGACTTGGTGACATTTGCATACAATATTAAACGCGAACAGGAAAAAATAGACTGGCAGAAGTCCCGCGATACAGTCTATAATCATATTAGGGGACTCCATCCGTGGCCAGGCGCATTTACAACGTATGAAGGAAATGTCATGAAAATTTGGTGGGGAGAGAAAGATACACATACATATACAGAAGGGACCCCAGGTGAAATCGTCCGGATTATCGACCAGGAAGCATTTGTCGTCGTCTGTGGCGATCAGAAAGGCATCCGGATTACGGAAATACAGCCTGCAGGAAAAAAACGCATGACAGTTGGGCAGTATCTGCAGGGATCCAAGGATAGAATTAAAACAGGGACAGTATTGGGTGGTTAGATGCAATCATTTAAAGTGAGGGAGACCATCGTTGAGCTGCTGACGCGCATTGAACAGGATAGCGGCTACAGCCATCTGCTGATTGACCATGAGATTAAATCCAAGAGCATTCCGTCCAAAGATGCGGCACTGCTGACAGAGATTGTTTATGGCACTGTTCAGATGCAGATCACGCTCGACTATTATCTCAGCCCTTTTTTACAGACGAAGAAAAAAATACAGCCGTGGATACGGAACCTGCTCCGGATGTCCGTTTACCAAATGCAGTTTTTGGACAGAGTGCCGGATCATGCGATCATCCATGAAGCAGCTGAAATTGCCAAACACCGCGGGCACAAAGGAATTGCCTCATTTGTGAATGGGGTTCTTCGCAGCGTGCAGCGCAATGGTGTACCGGACACGTCCAAAATAGAAGACGATGCAAAACGGCTTGCAGTCGAAACGAGCCATCCTGAATGGCTCATTAGACGCTGGGTGGACATGTATGGCTGGCGAGTCACGGAAGATATGTGCCATGCTAACAGTAGCCAGAAACCAATGTCGGTCCGTGTGCAACCTCTGAAAATATCTCGTGATAGAGCAATGGATGAACTGCACGAACTGGGATTCGAGACACGTGAATCTGGGTTTTCCGGGCAGGGAATCATCATTGATAAAGGGAATATTTTAAAGACATGGCTGTTTGACGAAGGGTATGTGACCATTCAGGATCAGAGTTCCATGCTTGTGACAGAAATGCTTCAAGCGGAACCCGGCATGGCAGTGCTGGATGCTTGCAGTGCCCCCGGCGGAAAAGTGACCCACACCGCAGAGAAAATGGAGAACAAAGGCTCTGTTGCAGCATATGATCTCCACGCCAAGAAGGCAAAGCAAATCAGACAAAAGGCTGATCAGCTGGGGCTGACCATTATCAATGCCAAACAGGGTGATGCGAGGAAGCTTCAGACGGAGCACAAACAGGAAAGCTTCGATCGGATTCTGGTCGACGCTCCGTGTTCAGGATTCGGGGTCATTCGGGGCAAGCCTGATATCAAATATAATAAACAGGAAAAGGACATCCATCAATTGGCACAGATACAGGCGGATATACTGGAGCAAGTAGCACCTTTACTAAAAAAAGGCGGACTGCTTATTTACAGTACCTGTACGGTTGATAAAGATGAAAATGAACATCTAGTTGAGTCGTTTTTGGCGCAACACCCGGAATTCGTTTTAGATGAAACGTTCTTTGGCGAATTACCGCCAATGATACAGCAGTCTCCGGGACAGTCAGCAACTGGACTGCAGCTATTCCCGCAAACGTTTTCGACAGATGGATTTTTCCTCACAAGGATTAAACGAGTGTAGACAGCCTGGTGTACCTGTGTTTCACAGGCACTGTACTGGCAAGGGGTGAAAGAATGAAAGGTGTATTTAAGACAGACCAGGGACAGGTTCGAAATCATAATGAAGATTCAGGTGGCATTTTCTATAACCGGGATGGTGAGCTTCTGGCAATCGTTGCAGACGGTATGGGAGGACACCAAGCCGGTGATGTAGCCAGTCAAATGGCAACAACCTTTGTCCAGGAAAAATGGGAAAAAACAGAAGCCTTTTCATCACCGGAAGCAATAGAAACCTGGATGAACGAAATGGTTGCAGATATGAATGCGGCCATATTGAGGCACTCCCAGGAACATGAAGAATGTGCCGGTATGGGTACAACAGCCGTCATGGCAGTTTGCACCGATGCTTATGCGGTGATTTCCCATATCGGGGATAGCCGCTGTTATGTATGGAAAGAGAACGGTTTGCACCAGGTTACCGAGGATCATTCATTAGTTAATGAACTTGTCCGTTCAGGCCAAATTACAAAAGACGAGGCGGAGGAGCATCCCCGCAAAAATGTGCTCCTAAAAGCACTGGGGACAGAAGAACATGCCGCAGCTGACGTTCAGACTATTGAATGGGGCGCTGGAAACAAACTATTGCTCTGTTCTGACGGGCTGACCAACAAACTGCCGGATGATGAGATGGAAACATACCTTCAAAAACAGCTGGCGAGTGACGTGATGGCTGAAGAGCTTATCAGCCTGGCTAATGAACGTGGCGGCGAGGATAATATTTCCGTCATCATACTGGAGCATGATTCATCAGCGGAAGCGGGTGATACGTAATGCTTGAGGGCCACCTGTTAAATGAACGGTACAGAATAAAGGAGACCATTGGCGGCGGCGGGATGGCCAACGTCTATCTTGCCAGAGACATTATTTTGGACCGGGATGTGGCAATAAAAGTACTGCGGATGGATTACGCTGATGATGAGGAGTTTATAGCCCGGTTTGACCGCGAGGCACAATCGGCAACAAGCTTGTCCCACCCGAACATTGTCAGTATTTATGATGTTGGGGAAGAGGACCAGATTTTGTTCATGGTTATGGAGTATGTGGATGGGATGACGCTGAAAGAATATATCCAGCATTACGCCCCGCTCGATGTGCAGGAGGCGCTGGATATTATGAAGCAAATTGCCGACGCCATTGCACATGCACACGCCAACGAAATCGTCCACCGTGATATTAAACCACAGAACATACTGATTAATACATATGGACAAGCAAAAGTGACTGATTTTGGAATTGCCGTTGCCTTGAGTGCTACCGCCCTGACACAGACGAACTCCATTCTTGGCTCTGTTCACTATTTATCACCGGAACAGGCACGCGGAGGAATGGCAACGAAAAAGTCTGACGTCTATTCATTGGGGATTGTCCTTTTCGAACTGCTGACAGGGCGCTTGCCATTTTCAGGTCAGACACCGGTTTCAATCGCCCTCAAACACTTACAGGATGATACACCATCTGTAAAACGCTTCAATCCGAATGTTCCTCAGAGCGTGGAAAATATAGTATTGCGGGCAACGGCGAAAGATCCATTTCACCGGTATGCTTCCGTCTATGAAATGGAAGAAGCATTGGAAACAGCCCTTGATCCGGATAAACGAAATGAGGAAAAATACGAGCCACCTGTAGAAGCAGGGGAAGAAACAAAAGCCATCCCGATTATTACAGACAATCAGATACAGCAAGATGACGCGGCTGATACAATTACCCATTCTGGGGGAAAAGACACAAAGAAATTTAATAGCAAAAAGAAGAAGTCCACTGAAAAGCCGGCTGATAAAAAAGGCAAACGCAGCCGGAAAAAAAAGTGGTTTCTATCTCTTGGTCTGTTGTTCGTACTCCTGGCAGCGGGGGTAGCGTCATTTTTCATCTTCCCGGGACTATTTGGACCGAAAGATGTTGTCATTCCCGATGTGTCAGCCATGCCTTATGAGGATGCTGTTACCGATTTGCATGATATGAACTTGGATACAGAGCGTGAACAGATGTATTCGGAAGAAGTTGATGAAGGGGTTGTTATCCGTACTGACCCAAGCGCTGGAACGAAGGTAAAAGAGGAAGATACAGTCACACTTATCGTCAGTGAGGGTGAAGAGGAAGTTTCCTTTAAGGATTATACCGGTAAAGACTATAATCAGACAAAGCAACTACTTGAAACACAGGGATATAATGTAGCTTCAGAGGAATCCCATTCGAAAAATGTTTCTGCAGGCAATATTATTTCGCATATCCGTCCGGCTCCAGGAACAGGTGTCAAACCGAGTGAAACAGACGTCAAATTCGAAGTCAGCATTGGGCCGAAACCGATTGAGTTAAGTAATTTACAGGGAATGACCGAAGAAAAGGCGATGGACACTTTGAAAGAACAAGGGTTATCGGCTAATATCCAAGATGAACATTCAGAAACCGTACCAAAGGGTGAGGTTATTCGCCAGGAACCTGAGTCTGGCAAGGAAATGAGTGAAGGAGATACGGTTGATGTGTATATATCGTCAGGTCCTGAAGAAAAGCCGCCAAAGAACCATCAGGTGACATTTACAGTGCCATATAGTCTAAGTGGAGAAAATGATGAATCGGATACACCTCCAGAACAGACGGTGAAAATTTATATCGGTGATAAGAACCGTACCATCACCGAAGTTTATGACACGTATACCATCTCCGACGACAGAGAATTCACGATAACCTTGACGATAGCGCCCGACAGTATTGCTGACTACAAAGTGTACCGTGACGATAATTTATTTATTGATAAATCAATCTCTTATGAAGATGCAGAGGGTGAATAGATGACGGAAGGCAGAATCATTAAAGCGTTAAGCGGGTTTTACGATGTGAAAAATGAAGAAGGGACTTTCCGGTGCAGAGGCAGGGGTGTTTTCCGTAAAAAAAATATCACCCCGCTTGTCGGTGATTTTGTTGAATTTGACAAAAGCACACAGGGAGAAGGCTACATTCTTTCGATTAAGCCGAGGAAAAACGCACTTATCCGTCCGCCAGCAGCAAATATTGATCAGGCAATTATTGTAACTTCCGCTGCACGCCCTGATTTTAACCCGCTGCTTTTGGACAGGTTCCTTGTGCTGATCGAGTCGAAACACATCCGGCCAGTTATTTTAATAACGAAAAAGGATTTGCTGTCTGAATCAGAGGAAGCTGATCTCTTAGACTGGCAAGCAGTTTATCAACAAATCGGCTATTCGGTGGAATTCGTATCTGCCCGTGAGCTGGGTGATTTTGAATTCTTGAAGCAGCATTTCAAAGACTGTGTATCAATCGTTGCGGGGCAGTCCGGTGTTGGGAAATCGTCCCTCTTGAATGCTGTTAATCCATCCCTGGAACTGCAGACAGATGATATATCGACAAGTCTTGGTCGTGGAAAACATACGACAAGACACGTCGAACTGGTGGAAGCTGGTGGTGGCCTGGTTGCCGACACGCCAGGCTTCAGTACGTTAGATTTAACAGACATTTCCGCTGAGGAACTTTCTGATTGCTTTCCGGAAATAAGTGAACGGGAACCTGGCTGCAAGTTCCGCGGCTGCTATCATTATAAAGAACCGAAATGCGCAGTAAAACAAGCAGTTGAAGATGGAGAAATTGCCGAACAGCGATATGCACACTATATCCGTTTTTTGGATGAAATTAATTCACGAAAGCCGAGGTATTAATATGACGAAAATAGCACCATCCATTCTGTCAGCTGATTTTTCGAAGCTGGGTGAAGAAATAAAGGATGTGGAACGGGCCGGGGCAGATTATATTCATGTTGATGTGATGGATGGACACTTTGTTCCGAATATCACCATTGGTCCTCTTATTGCGGAATCAATAAAACCGCATACGACATTGCCACTGGATGTTCATTTGATGATTGAAAATCCTGATCAGTACATTCCGGCATTTGCTGAGGCGGGGGCTTCCATTATTACTGTCCATCAAGAGACCGCACCGCATTTGCACCGGACAGTCCAGCTTATCAAACAGCACGGCGTAAAAGCTGGTGTTGTCATCAATCCGGCCACACCGGCGGAGATGATCAGGGACATTTTGCATGAAATCGATCTGGTTCTTATTATGACAGTCAATCCGGGTTTCGGCGGACAGTCATTTATCCCGAGTACCATTCATAAAATTGAACAGGTTGCCAGGTGGAGAAATGCAGATGGGCTGTCCTTTGAAATTGAAGTGGATGGAGGAGTCAAAGCCGAAACAGCAAAGTCCTGCACAGATGCCGGGGCAGATGTGCTGGTGGCAGGGAGCGCAATTTTTAAGCATGTTGACCGGCAGCAGGCAATCGATGCTATCCGCCGCTCCGTTCAGGTGTGATGGACATGCGTACGGTCGCCATTGTAGGGAACGGTCCTAGAGACTTGATTCCTGATCTTGCTGCATTTAACGAATCAGTCGATGTATGGATTGGTGCAGACAGAGGAGCACTGACACTGGCAGAAACTGCTATAAGACTGGATTATGCTGTTGGTGATTTTGACTCAATGACTGCGGGGGAAAAAGAGATTGTGCAAGGTAAGGCAAATGTATTTCGTATGTATCCTTCCGAAAAGGATCAGACCGATTTGGAAATTGCACTGGAACAGGCCTATGAGCTGGCTCCCAAGACGATCTATATATTCGGCGTTACCGGCGGGCGTCTTGATCATGAACTGATTAACGTCCAGCTGCTGCACAGGATAATGGATCAGGGTATACAAGGGGTAATAATAGACCGGCAAAACCGTCTGGAACTTGTGGAACCAGGCCGGTATGAAGTTCGTCATGACAACCAGTACCCAACGATATCCTTTGTGCCATTCACAAGCTGTGTCGAAGGATTGACACTGGAAGGCTTTTACTATCCATTGACTGACGCATCGGTTGCCTGGGGGTCAACCCTCTGTATTTCTAACAAGCTTATTTCAAATTATGGTACTTTTTCGTATCATAAAGGCATACTATTGATAATAAAGAACAATGACCAATAGACTACCATTGTAAGCTTGTTTGCGAACAGAGGAGGCGGAGAACTCATGAAATTTTATACGATTAAACTCCCACGATTTATCGGCGGCTTTGTTCGTGCTGTCGCCGGAGCTTTCAGAAAAGGCAAGTGATGATGAATAGCTTTTGCCACAATGCTGGCAGAAGCTTATTTTTTTGGATTTAAATAAAAAAAGCATCCGAATTTGTACAGATTGTCGTTATTTATTCCGCATCCCAAATACACTTCGCTTTCACCACTCCGGGTACAACTGCGACATCTGCTAAGCTCCCTCTGGTCGCTTTCACAGTGTCTCCTTTGCCGCGGGCGAGTGGCAAGCCTCCTCGGGCTTTGCCCTGTGGGGTCTTGCCTATCTCGCACTTCCCGCAGGAGTCTACGTGTATTCGGGATGCTCAGAGCATATAGCAGTTTTTTTATCCATTCAAAAGTAACGATCTTTTAGAAAACAGCCTAAATAAAAAAAGCATCCGGCAGTTGGGGATGCTTTTTCGTGATCACCCGGCTATAACGGTTTGGCTTTGCAGCATATCCGTCATATGTGGGCGGTTTTGTTCTATCAAACGCGTTGTACTTTGCCGGATTTCAGTGCACGGGCAGAAACATTAACACGTTTCGGTTTGCCGTCCACCATAATGCGAACTTTTTGTACGTTCGCCTTATAGTTACGTTTGGTTGCGTTCATAGCGTGGGAACGATTATTACCGCTGCGGGTTTTACGTCCGGTAACGACACATTTTCTAGACATGACAATCCCTCCTGTTAAACACGTGTGTCAAATAATACTTATCTAATTTATCATAAGTTACATGCTAATGCAATTGCTATCATATCATAATTATAAAGAAAAATAACTTGACAGATAAGCGGAAATCATTCATTGTGTAAAGGAAATCATTCATAGTATGGTGCAGTCTGTCTGCTTTTAAAATGGGGACGCGTATAGTAAAATGTTGTTATAATGTGTGTTCAAAAAGGAGGATAAAAAGGACCGAGAATTTCGATGTGTCTTTTTTACCGGACTTTTTGAACAACCTCTTATAATGATCGGTAATCAAAGGAGGATCATGATGTCCATAGAGCTGAATACAAATGATGGTCAAGTGACAATCACAGATGACGTGATAACGACAATTGCCGGTGGAGCGGCAGTTGAATGCTACGGAATTGTTGGTATGGCATCGAAAAGCCAGATCAGAGATGGAATTGCCGAGATTCTAAGGAAAGAAAATTTTTCAAAAGGTGTTATTGTACGGCAAGTTGATAATCGTCTTCACATTGATATGTATATCATCGTCAGCTATGGAACAAAAATCTCTGAAGTTGCCCATAATGTGCAGTCACAAGTAAAATATACGTTGAGCAAATCATTGGGGCTTGAGGTTGATTCCGTCAACATTTATATCCAGGGTGTCCGTGTTGCCCGGGATTAAATAGGTAACATAGGCCTGCTGCAGCACACCTGTCTGCAGCACATGCTTATGGGTATTGCAGTTATGAAGGAGGAAAAATTGTGACATCAGAAACAGTAAACGGTTCAATGTTTACGAAAATGGTACTGTCAGGTGCACACCATTTGAAAAACAATGCCGAAAAGATAGATGCATTGAATGTTTTTCCGGTTCCGGACGGGGATACCGGCACAAATATGAACTTATCCATTACTTCTGGCGCAGATGAAGTGAAAAAATTAAGCAGCGACAACGTCTCAGATGTTGCCAACTCCTTTGCAAAAGGGCTTCTAATGGGAGCACGAGGCAATTCGGGAGTTATTCTGTCGCAATTATTCCGCGGTTTTGCCAAAGGAATGGGGCAGAACGAAACGCTGACTGCTAAGGATTTAGCCAATGCCTTTGACAGTGGTGTCGCTACCGCGTACAAGGCGGTTATGAAACCAGTTGAGGGAACCATTTTAACAGTTGCCAAAGATGCAGCTGAAACAGCAGTCGTTGAATCGGAAACAGAAAATGATGTAATCGCTTTAATGGAGAAAGTCGTGCAGGAGGCTAAAGCGTCCTTAAAGCGCACACCGGATTTGCTGCCTGTCCTGAAAGAGGTGGGTGTCGTTGATTCTGGCGGACAAGGACTCGTCACGATTTATGAAGGATTTTTGGCTGCCATGAAAGGTGAGGAAGTGCCCGCAAAGGATGCAGATGAAATAGAAATGGAAGAAATGGTCAATGCTGAGCACCACAAAATTGCCCAGGATTTCATGGATACTTCTGAAATCGTATATGGCTACTGTACGGAATTTATGGTCCGGTTTGAAGCGGACAAGCTGAAAGAGAACCCGTTTGATGAGGAAAATTTCCGAAATGAATTGAGCAAGCATGGTGATTCATTGCTCGTCGTGTCGGATGAGGAACTTGTCAAAGTCCATGTACATGCGGAGTATCCAGGTGAAGTCATGACACTAGGCCAGCGATTTGGCAGCCTGACCAATATGAAAATCGAAAACATGCGTGACCAGCATACAGCAATTGTCGGTGACAATGAGCAAAATGAAGCACCGAAAGAAAAAGCGGCCTACGCGATTGTGACGGTGGCAATGGGGTCCGGCATCAATCAGCTGTTTGAAAGTCTTGGTGCAACAGTCGTTATCGAGGGTGGCCAGACAATGAATCCGAGTACACAGGATATTGCCGAAGCCATCCAGGAAGCCAATGCGGAAAACGTGCTGATCTTGCC